>NZ_JBJNMB010000004.1:0-431591 GCF_052168755.1 Serratia sp. CY43202 | reverse complement strand
CGCCTGGCGGTATGTCATCTCGCCTTTTTCGACC
The DNA here is from genome assembly GCF_052168755.1 of Serratia sp. CY43202. NCBI lineage: Bacteria > Pseudomonadati > Pseudomonadota > Gammaproteobacteria > Enterobacterales > Yersiniaceae > Serratia > Serratia sp. CY43202. The sequence continues at coordinate 431,557 of NZ_JBJNMB010000004.1, read as the reverse complement.
TGTTCGACGACAGCCAGTTTAAAGGATAGAGAGTAATCGCGTTGTGTGCGTTTAATATACTGGTTCATCACATTTTCCTCTGTGCGTGAGTAAAATGTGTCAACGCTATTCAGGACGGATCAGGGCAATAAAAAAGGCCGGGCTAACCCGACCTTGTTTGACTGCTCGACGCGCTTAGACCAGTTCGATCACGTCGAAGTTGGCTTCGCCGCTCAGATCGGCATCGTAATCAACGCCCTGCAGACCGAAGCCGAACAGGCGCAGGAATTCCGCCTTGTAGCCCTGGTAATCGGTCAGTTCGTTGATGTTATTGTCGTTCAGCTGCTGCCAGATTTCACGGCAGGTTTCCTGCACGGCATCGCGCAGTTCCCAGTCATCCAGGCGCAGACGGTGTTTCTCGTCGGTGTCCGGCGCCGCACCGCTGTACAGCTTGGTCGCGAACAGACGCTGGATCTGCTCGATGCAGCCTTCGTGAATGCCCTGCTCCTTCATGATTTTGAACACGATGGAGATATACAGCGGCATCACCGGAATGGCGGAGGAGGCCTGAGTTACCACCGACTTGAGCACCGCAACGTAAGCCGCGCCGCCTTTGGCCTGCAGCTTCTGGTTGATGGCCTGCGCCGCGCGATCCAGATCTTCTTTCGCCTTGCCCAGCGTACCGTGCCAGTAGATTGGCCAGGTCAGATCGGTACCAATGTAGGAGTAAGCGACAGACTGCGCGTTATCCGCCAGCACGCCCGCTTCGTCCAGCGCGTCCATCCACAGCTGCCAGTCCTGGCCGCCCATCACCTTCACGGTGTCGGCGATTTCTTGCTCGTTGGCCGGCTCGACCACGGCTTCAACCAGCACGTCTTTGTTGGTGTCCAGCGCAACGGATTTGTACGGCTCGCCGATCGGCTTCAGTGCGGAACGCACCACTTCGCCGGTTTCCGGCATTTTACGCACCGGCGAAGCCAGCGAGTAAACCACCAGGTCAACCTGACCCAGGTCTTTTTTGATCAGATCGATCACGGTCTGACGGCACTCGTTGGAGAATGCGTCGCCGTTGATGCTTTTCGCGTACAGGCCTTCTTCTTTAGCTGCCTTGTCGAAACCGGCGGAGTTGTACCAACCGGCGGAACCGGTTTTGCCTTCGCTGCCAGGCTTCTCGAAAAATACGCCGATGGTGGCCGCACCGCTGCCGAAAGCGGCATTGATGCGCGAGGCCAGACCGTAACCGGTGGATGCACCAATGACCAGCACCTTTTTAGGCCCGTTTTTCAGTTCGCCGCGCGACTTAACGTAGGCGATTTGCTCACGGACGTTGGCTTCACAGCCTGCCGGGTGAGCGGTGGTGCAGATAAAACCACGAATTTTAGGTTTGATAATCATAGTAATTTTTTCTTGGTAGCTAAAAACCGAAGGACAATATACCTGATTTTCTCGATATACTTAAGAAAGTGCGAAAACAAGCGCAGTGAACAGACCAGTTTAGTCGAGGGATCAGGGTTGCCCAACTCCGCATCGTGATGCCTCCACGCGCCACGCTTCGCACCCTCAGCGCGTTCAAGCCTTCCCTCTTAAATCAGCAAAAGTTGATCATGCTTCTGGCGTTGCGTTATGGTGTGGCTGTTTTTCGGTCGAATATCAGGGAAGATAAAATCACCAGGAACAGTGATGGAACCAACTTTATATTATATTCTTTCTACTCTCGCTGCCGCGGCCTGTCTGGCCGTGAAATACGGCTTCAGGCCGCCTCTGGGTTCCAAGGGTTATGTCGTTCTGGTTACGATATGTTTTTTAATCCTTTGCTGGCAATTTACCCTTTTTGCCAACGGCAACGCGATGTTTATTGCTGACTCTGAAACATGGACCAAAGAAAATTGGCCTCTACGCTACTGTGCGTTGGGGTTTGCTCTTGCACATGCCTTCGCCACTTTCGAATCCTCCAGAAGAAAGAAAAAAGACAAACTTTCCTGAAGTCGTCACCACCAAATGAAACGCCATTTGGTGGTGACAAGGTAGATCCATTACGCCTTGTTCTTTTCCAGCTGCTCAATCAGCGTATAACGCAGCGATGAGGCATCGGCCGGCACGTTCTCCACCGGGGTAACAAGCACTTTCAGCCGATACTGATAACCCGGTTCGAAGGTGAAACCCTCGATGCCGGTATAGAACAACTCCCACGGCTGCTGCGCGGAGCGACGCACCTGCATGCACTTCATCGGGCCGACGCCCACGCAGTCCACCAGCGCGCTGTTTACCAGCAACACTTCCGTTTGGCCGCCTTTCTCATTTGCGGGCTGATTCATCGAGGTTCCCTCCTGGCTGCAGCCGGCCAATGCGGCCAACGCAACAAATAACAACGCTTTGATTTTCAATGTACTGCACCAATAGTCATGTAGGTCAGACGATCCTAACAAATTGACTGGATGAATTGAACCTTGCTCCGTATCACAGAGGCGACATTATTCGCTCGCGCTTATTCTCCAAACTCATGCGTTACAGGACAGAAGTCATGACGGTACGCTGTCGTTTTTATCATCGGTATCAATGAGAAAACCGGCATCACGAATCGCCGCCCTCACCTGCCTGGCGTCCATCACCGCCGTTTTCACATAGCCAAAGAATGCCACCCGCGCGCCGGGCAAACGGACTGGCGTCGCCAGTTGGGCACTGAGTTCGCGATTGCGCTGCGCCATCTGCTCGGCACGCGCCTGCCAAAATGCAGCCGGTTCGGAGGGAGTTTCAGTGGCGGTTTCGAACCGAGACGCCAATTCGCTTAGCGCCTCCCACTCCGCCAACAGGGCGGCAACCACTTCAGGATTAGCCACCTGCCCCCAGTCAGAGGGTAAAATCCCCTCACGCCACGCCTCGAGATAGCCGGGCAACGCCCTCTTCAACCGACTCAGCCGATCGTTCAACGCAGGTGTCCTTTTACAACTACAACGCCTAATATTTTGATATTCCCCATAATGCCGCTCTCGCTTAACCGGTGATGGGAGCAATGACCGGAGCTTATCAGCGCCATAGATGACGTAATGACTTTTAGTGCGGCTAAATTAGCGATATGTGCGGGTGGGGATGGAGATCGGGTTGGTGGCTGTGATTCGAAAGAGGAGCGAGGATTGTTGCTGGCGGATTAAGAGGAATTTACTTATAAATCAATCACACAAAAAAAGACCGAATACGACTCCTAACAAGAATAATTCATATAAATCAATGCGATAACATTAATAAATTTGATTAATGGCGACGTAGTGACTACCGCCGCCAAATGAGGGGTTAGGGGCGACCTGCCAGCTTAGAGCTCAATCAGCTCTTTTGAAATTTAGTTGCTAATTGCTCTTAATACTAAAACTGATAAACATCGGTGCGGATACTAATTTAGTACTGATCATTTTAAAATAATTTCAAAAGAATACTACCCATTAACATATGGGTTATTAATGGGTAATGCTTTTATTTTGTTCTATCTTTTTTTTTCAATAAGCTCTGCTTGCTCTATAATGCTCTCTATTTCTTGCTTTATCTTAATGCTTTCTAATAATTCCTTATTGAAAGACTCTGAATTTTCATCACTAAAATTAACCAACACCCTTCTATTACATAATGATTGAGCTTTATATATTGTAAACCTTCTTAGCTCATGATTATCTGATAGCAGATCTCTTTTTATATCTAAAATATTTTTCCGTATATATTCAATCTGAGATGGGTAATCTCTACTACTGAATCCAGGAACAAGACTTGTGCCTATCAATTTTACCTTTTGATTCTTTTCCACAATTTGAGAAGAAATAACTCTCAACTCAATCAGTAATGAGCTAATGGATGATCTTACTTTTTTTAACTCAGAATCAGGGAATTCAAAATCTAAGTTGCTATAATTAAGCTTTGATATCTGTTGCGATATATCTTTATCAGAAAAAGATACTTTTTCCCAAGTATGAGAGAATTTGTTCCTTATTTTTCTGAGTATTTCCAAATCGGAATATTGTTTTTCCGTTATTAACCCAAGAGAATAACAAGCTTTGATTCTAGAGGAAAAAGTACCTAATGGAGAGTTGAAGCCTTCAAGTAATTGTTTTGATACTTTATTGTCTAGCATAAAATTAGAGAGTATTACCCCTAAAGAATCTTCAGAGAAAGCTGATAATGATAATATCAACCCTCTTTCATCAAGGCTATCTAAATAAGAATTCAGTTTATTTAGACTTCCAAATACTTCATCATCCATCGCTTCAGCGTTTTCCATACACTCTCCATATATAAAAACAATCATTAAAGGCCGCACTTAACATATAGATTGGAGATTAACGTTTCAACTTAATGAATTCATCTCTGCTGAAAATATCTTTTTCACCTGTCATTTATTTCCCTCTTTTATAACTTAAAGATTTCATCTCTTTAATCCAATCAGACAGGGATTTAACTTCACCTGTTGGTCGAATAATTATGTCACCTATAATCCTGCTGGTGATGAAGGTTCGCATCGCTTGAGCCAGGTGGCAGTATGCCTGAATGCGATCACCATCGAAAGATCTAACATCGACCTCTCGATAGGAGCGCACACCTTTGCTGTCTTCATAATCGAATGCCATGTATCTAAAATCACTACTATTGCTAAGGCCATTAGGAATTAGGTTTTCTCTTCTTTTTCTTCCATCTTTTATAGTTATATGCTTTTTTTTGGATTTACTTACATTATCATTACGGTTAGCCAACTGTTTATCCAGTTCACTAAATGTATTTTTTTTAATTGATTTTAAATTTTTAATGTTTTCTTTTACCCGCTTCCTATAATCCACCTTCTCATTGAGCGGTGTAGTAATTGGTGATTTATTAGGCTCAGGCTTGTCAGTCCTGTAGATCCTTCGTATCATGAGCACACAAATGATAGCTAAGGATATCCACACAAACCAAAAGCTACCATGTTCAGCCGCGCCAATACTCAAGAAAGACAGTACAATAACAGCCAATAGTTCAACAATTTTAATTAGCTTATTACCTTGTGACTTATAAATTAAGTAGGATGCAATCAACGGTATAATCAGGAAAGAAATTTGCAGATAGTCTTTCATTTCACAATTTCTCTATTTTTTTTAAAACTTTCCCTACACAAGAAACATCATCCACTGAGCACTCAAAGCTCTCTGATAAGCCAGAAATTTTAACTTTATTGCCAGGTATGCGCGCAACTGAATATACGTCATGAATTCCATCTATATTTAAAAGCCAAGACCCATTGCCTAACATGTTAATGTCAAAATCAACTAACCACGATGATAAATCTTTTTCAACATACCCTATGTTCTCTGGTGAGGCGGGAATGAAGGAGGGGTCACAAACCCAGGAGCCATTTTTAATCAACGCTCCAGAGGAAATGGACCAGCGGTTAAGGGTTAAAAAAGTTGTTTCATATGAAACCGAGTCAGTATTGCCAGGACTTCCCTGCCCGGTCGACAACCAAAGCAATGAGACCCCGGTATCTAAGGCACAAGCAACTACTGCGTCACCGGGGAAGTATTCGCGGCGAACCCAAGTGCTTATGGTTGCAGTGGAAATGTCCAGAAAATCGCCAAGCTCTTTCTGTGTGCGAAATCCATATGCATCCAACATCCTGCGGAGAACTGGTTTACCCCCAGATGCTTGAATTTGTTCGTAAAGGGCCTTTCCTGATACCGATGATTTTCCGCTCTCAAAATTCGAATTTGCAAACTTTCCAGTTACCAACCATCCAACATCTGCACCGGTATCAAGAGCGCATTGCACAATCACATTTCCTGGAACTTGTCCGCGCTGCAGCCAGCTCCCAACGTTACTTTTTGCAATACCAAGCCTATCACTAAGCTCTTTTTGCATCTTAAAGCCATATGACGAAAGGATCCTTTCAAGGACCTCGCCCGCAACCGAATCTTCAAGACGCTTATTCTTTACCATGGGTAGTCACTTTTCTGTTTACAGTAATAAAAAAGCGATCTACAGTATCAACACACCACATGTAACACCGTAGAACACAAACCACTAACCGGAGATATTGCGTTATGTCTCATGACATTGCAAACCCCCAGGCCGCGCCTTTTTCACCTACGCAGATTGCAAACATCCTTCTGCCAGGCCTGAGCGGCGCCATTCTGGAAGCAGTGCAACGCGCAGTTGCTATGCACACCTCCCCGACCATGTCCAAAGAGGACTTCATTGCCGTTAACGGCATCAGCGCATCTGTGCTGGAGAAGTGGATCGCCAACGGCGTTGTGCTGCTGGCGCCAACCCCTACCACCACCGTGAAGCAAAACCGGAAGAACCGGAAGACCGGCGAGATCGAAGAGGTCACGATGACCAAACACGGTAATGCCCTGATCAACCTCGAAGCGTGGCGTGAGAAAAATCGCCAGGTTGCGATCAAATGCCGCTACATCCGCGGTTAATTCGATTATTCGAATTTTGAAGGGCTAAACCATGTTTGATTATCAAGTCTCTAAACAGGCGCACTACGAAGAAGCCTGCCGCCGATTCGCGACAAAGCACAACATCAAGCAGCTAAGCGCTGATGCTGGCATGTCGGCGCAGGTACTGCGCAACAAGCTGAATCCTGACCAGCCGCACCGCCTGACGGTTGAGGAATTGCTGGCGCTGACCGACCTCACAGAAGATCCAACGCTGGTTGATGGGATGCTTGCGCAGCTGCACTGCCAGCCGTGCGTGCCTATCAATGAGCTTTCCAGCGGCAAGGTCGCGGCGTATGTGCTGAATGCCACCTCCGAAATAGGCAAGGTCGCTGCCGAGGCAGTTGCAGGTGGCGCCATGACCGCTGCGCGCCGCGGTGCGATACGCGAAAGCGTTAATGCCGGCATTCGTTACATGACGCTGGCAGGCCTCGCGATTCAGTCCCGCATCCACGCCAACCCGACAATGGCCTCCACCGTTGATGCCATCACCGCCGTTGGCGCGTCACTGGGCATGAGTTGAGGTGAACATGATGCCAATTTCTATTGCTCCTCTGCTCAAGCAGCAAAGCCAATCACGCCACTTTGGGCACGGTTGGATCCAACTGCAGAACGGCCGGCGTTGGTGCCCGGCGCAAGACCAGAAAGAGCTGCTGGCTCAACTGACCACCGCCCCGCGGGAGTCAATCGGCAGTAAGGCGGCAAAATGGCTTTTACTGAAACTACGCGTACTGTGCCGCTGACACCAGGCCAGCGCGCCGACGGTTTGCAACACATCGCCGAATTGCGCCGAGATGTTTTCAAGTGCGACAGCACAGCTGAAATAAACCGCTTTTTGGCAGATGTACGTAATGGAAGAGATCCACGATACAAGGACAACATCCGGGCTCTGAGCGCCATTTTCTTTTTGGCCGGTATCAAGAAAGAGCGCCACGGGCTGGATTTCAATGAACTGACGAGTGAGGAGAAAAAAGCATTGGTCGATGCAATGAATAAATTCCGCGCAGTCGTGAGTTTATTCCCGAAGCATTTAAGCATGCCGATAGAATAACTTTTTAACCTGACCAGAAATTAATTGGCGTAAACCCGCCGGGCTTTTTATTACCTGAAGAAAGGAAAACCACCATGAGAAATATGCAAAAACTGCCAATCGCCATCGGGATCGATCCTGCCGCCGGCAACGATGTTTCCGTTGTGCACCAGACCGCCTATCAGTTGGAAGAAATGCTGAAGCGCGCCCGTATGGATGAACGTAAGAACCAGGCCGCCGTGATGTCCACCAAGCTGGAAAATCTGGCCAACTCCATCATCGCCAAGGATTTGAGCCTGCGCGATGCCGTGGAGCTGCTGCGCCACGAAGCCGAATTCATCCAAAACCAGGCGATGGAGCTGCACTAATGGCCGACGCAATGGACATTGAGCAGGAACGCCAGCAGCTGATCCTGGCCGCTCAAATCGAACAGGCGCGCCGGAAGCCGGCCGCCCCTTCCGCCTTTCTTTGTGAAGAGTGCGACGCGCAGATCCCAGAAGCGCGCCGCCTTGCCGTTCCAGGTGCAGCCCGCTGCGCCAGCTGCCAGGAACTTCACGAAGCAAAATCACGCCACTACCGGGGGTAGTTATGCTGAATTCCGCGTTGAAATGGGTGGGCAGCAAGCGCCGCATAATGGGCACCCTGCGCCAACACCTGCCAACCGCACCAGGCCGCCGCCTGGTGGAGCCCTTTGTGGGCTCTGCTACCGTTTTCCTGAACACCGACTTCGACTCCTATTTGCTGGCCGATATCAATGGCGACCTGATCAACTTTCACAACGTGGCCAAAGAGTACCCGGAAGAATTGATCGGGCTTGGCCAATTGATGTTTGCCAATCACAAGGGCCGGGAAGGCTATTTAGCAGTCCGTGCCAGCTTCAACCTCCGCATCGAAGTCAGCAATATCATGCGCGCGGCGAAGTTCCTTTATCTGAATCGCCACGGCTACAACGGCATGTGCCGTTACAACAGACGCGGGGAATTCAATATCCCATTCGGCAAGGTGGACGCACCTTATTTCCCAGAGAAAGAGATCCGCACCTTCGCCGAGAAAGCGAAAAACGCCGTTTTCCTGTGCTGTGACTTCACCGAAAGCATTGAAATGGCGGCGCCCGGCGATGTCATTTACTGCGATCCGCCATACATGCCTAAGACGAAGACAACCGGCTTTACCGATTACCACACTGAAGGCTTTGGCGAACTACATCAGTACAACCTGATGCACTCGCTGCGTGCCGCCGCCGCGCGCGGTTGTCACGTTGTGGCCTCAAACAGCGATGTCGCCGAAGCGCTGCAGTGTTATGGCGAGTTTGAGATCCACCACATCACCGCCCCGCGTTCTGTGAGCTGCAAAAGTGATGGGCGCGGGCGTGTCGGTGAAATCATCGCAACGATGGGGGCCACCACATGTTGATCAGTTTTCTCTGCTGGCTTGTCGGTGCCTGTGTCGCTTTCTGCCTTCTTTGCCTTGGCATCAAAAGTGGGCGCATCTACCGCGTCACCACGGCCGCCGGCGTCCTAACCCTGTCAGTCATTTGGCCAATCACCGCCGCGCTGGTTCTCGGCGGATTTATATACGGGCTGGCGATTCTCGCATTTGGTTATATCACCAGGAGTAAACCTCATGAAAGGAATTGACTTGTTCGCGGGGCTCGGTGGCTCATCAACCGGCGCGCGTAAAGCAGGTGTAGACATCGTTTGGGCGGCCAATCACTGGCAGGAAGCTGTTAGCGCACACACGATGAACCACCCTAACACTGTTCACGCATGCCAAGACTTACACCAAGCTAATTTCGCAGCCGTACTGGCTTTAGTGCCAAAGCTGGATCTTTTACTGGCATCACCATGTTGCCAAGGTCATAGCAAGGCGCGGGGCAAAGCCAACGGCAACCCACAGCACGACGCGAGCCGCTCAACTGCCTGGGCGGTGCCCGCCGCTGCTGAAGTATTACTACCTGAAGGAATCATCGTTGAGAACGTGCCTGAGTTTCTTCAATGGTCGCTATTCCCTGCATGGGAGTATGCGATGCAACGGCTTGGTTATTCTCTGGCGTCGCACATCGTGGACTGCGCAGACCTGGGAGTGCCTCAGAACCGCGTCCGTATGTTCATCATCTGTACCCGTAGCAAAAACCCACTGAAGCTGAATCTGCCGAAACTGCCGCATGTCTCTGCTGAATCATTCATTGATTTCGAAGCCGGGCGCTGGTCAGCGGTCAATAAACCAGGACGCGCGGCGGCGACACTCGACAGAGTTGCAAGTGGGCGCTCTCGATTCGGTGACCGGTTCCTAATTTCATATTACGGCAACACCAAATCAGGCCGCTCCCTGCAGCGTCCGATCGGCACTATCACGACGCGTGACCGCTGGGCAGTAGTTGACGGCGACCGCATGCGCATTCTGACCAAGGAAGAAAACATACTGGCCATGTCATTCCCTGCCGACTACATCACACCGCCGTCACACAAGTTGACTGTTCATATGGCGGGGAATGCAGTTCCGCCAGAGGCGATGTATCAAATAATCAGCGCTCTCAAGTCGCAGGTATGAGCAATAGCCACCGCGGCCGCCACGCCCCCACCCCGCCGCCGCCCTACCCGGGCAGCGGCGAGCCTGCTTTTGAATGGGCATATTCATGGAACGCACCGAGAAAAGGTGTCGGCTCGCCATTCGTCAGTGCGGAAGAACAGAAGAATCGGGATCGCATCAACACCGACCTCGCAGCTGCCTTTGAATACCTGAACAGCCAACCTAGCCTAGTAAAGCGCCAGGTTAACTCCCACTTCTTCAAACTTGAGCAATCTCAGGGGATCCAGCGAGCCCATGCGTACTTGACGCTTAATTTTGTTAAGCGCGCATTACCACGCTTGGAACTGGTCAATAAACAGTACCGGATATTAAAAATGACGGCGGACAACGCCAGGTACATGACGCGGTTTAATCACCTTGCTGATATGTCACGCAGTGATGTTGAGGCGCTGGCCGAGGATATAGCCGCATTTATCGCACAGGAGCTGGGGCTAGTCGCAGAGCAATGTTCCGGCTGCAGTGATTTGAAGGCAATGTGGTTGCTATACCGCCGTGCCGGGATCATCACTCGCGACTTTCGCCAACTGCCGCCGCTGTGGGAAAAGCTGAATAAACGCTTTTTCAGCGAAGAAGATGCCGGCCCTGCCGTATCCCGGATGTTGTCGCCGCAATGGTGGCTCAACCGTCTGCGCCGCACCTCTGCAGAATGGCGCGAGCACTTGAATATTGCGCTTGCCAACGTCAGTAAAAAAACCAACCCATACGCCAGCAAGACGGCGATCACCGAGTGGCGCGAGCAGAAGCGACGCACCCGCGAGTTTTTAAAGGGGATGGAGCTCGAAGACGAGGCCGGCAACCGTATAAGCCTGATCGATAAATATGATGGCAGCGTTGCGAATCCAGCGATCCGCCGCAGTGAATTGATGGTACGTATTCGCGGCTTCGAGAACATCTGTAACGATCTGGGCTACGTCGGCGAGTTCTACACCATAACGGCCCCATCAAAATTTCATGCCACCAACAAACACGGCCATCGCAATCGGAAATGGAACGGCGCCAGCCCGGCCGAGACGCAGGGTTATCTGAGGTCAGTCTGGTCAAAGATTCGCGCCAAACTCCACCGCGAAGATTTACGCATTTTCGGGATCAGGGTTGCCGAGCCTCACCACGACGGCACGCCACACTGGCACATGCTGATGTTCATGCAGCCTGAAGTTGTTGGCCAGGTACGTGAAATAATGCGCGATTACGCCACGCAGGAAGATGCACGGGAATTGAGTTCTGCGAAGGCACGCAAAGCACGCTTCCATGCTGAAGAGATCGATCCTGACCAGGGCAGCGCCACCGGCTATGTTGCGAAATACATTTCGAAAAATATCGACGGCTATCAGTTGGATGGCGAACTGGACGACGAAAGCGGGAAGCCGCTCAAGGAGACCGCCGCCGCAGTGTCGGCCTGGGCCGCTCGATGGCGTGTTCGTCAGTTTCAATTCATTGGTGGCGCTCCGGTTACCGTATACCGCGAGCTGCGTCGGATGGCCGACCATGAGGCCGCGATTGGCCTTAGCGTAGAGTTTGCAGCAGTCCACGACGCCGCCGACGTCGGCAATTGGGCGGAATATACCAACGCCCAGGGTGGGCCTTTTGTTAAGCGTGACGATCTTGTTGTCCGCACCTATTACGAGGCAGCGGAAGAAACCAACGGATACGGCGAAGATGTGATCCGCGTGCGTGGTGTTTTCTCCCCGCCAGTTGGCCAGGACGTGCCAATCATCACCCGTGTAACCCAATGGAAAATTGTGCCGAAGAAAGCGCCGGTTTTGGGGGTTGACCTTCAGGGCGCGCCTGCGCCCTCTCGGAGTTCTGTCAATAACTGTACGGGGGAGCCTGGTGGGAGTATGGCCCCGCCGGATATAGGCGAAGCCGACTATGACAACTGTGATATCAATTTTGGCGAGTTATCTGCCAAGGAACGGCGGAAGGTGCTGGCAAGAATCAGGGACAGAAACCCAAAAACAAGAATAAGCAGACCACAGGGCGCCAATGTTCCAACCGGCGCAACTGCCGCTATGGAGAGAATCCGGGGCCGAGTAGAAGAAATTGCCGGCATTCAGATCAGCGATTCAGAGTGCCAACTGTTGACCAAAGGCATGACGATGAAAATTGCCGGTAATCACTACTACGGCAACAGCCTCGGTGATCTCTTCACGGCACGCGCGCCGGTACGAGCGGGTGCACTGATGCAGCGTTTCAATAGGTTGCGTCAAAAGGCTACCGGGATGACTAAGGAGCGCGATAAGTTGATGAAACAGATGAAAAAAGAAGGAAATAAGCAGCGAGAAAAAATAGCGCGGGAGCTGAGCGCAATAGGCAGAGAGGCGCCAGCGATTGAAGAGATTAACCGTCTTTTGCTTGGCGGAACGGTGAAGATCGGCGCGTTTTACTTTTGCGCGGGGGCTGATGGTCGGCTGTATGGCCGTCGTAGGAAATAATCATGTGACACCGCCATATCTACGATTTTGCCGAAATTGCATACAATTGAAATAAATTCATTAACATGACGTCTTGACGGGACTCAGGAATGCGCTCAATATAGAACTGTACATATATACAGTACCGTATGGAGGCAGTGATGGAATCACTTGAAAAACAAAAACAAACTTTGACGCGCGTTCGGTTTATTGCAGAACTTTCCCTTATCGCCCCCCGGCATGCTTCTGATCTAAAACTTGCCTTGGGCATGATCGTCGATCTGTCCAACGAGGTTCTACCAGAAAAAGACTACGACGGAATTTTTTACAATGCAGACAGGGGCTAAATTATGGCGCGTCGTAGCGACGAGACTTTGACTGCTTGCGGCTCACGCCAACGACTACTTGGGCTACTGGTGCATCTTGGACGAAGATAAACATGGGCTAAACACCTACTGTAAATGCAATATGAATCATTGATGAAGTTGCCGAAAAGGCTTGCAATACTCAATGAAGTCGACTTAAGTTAAGTCAGTGCAACGAATAGCCGATTTACCTGTTTGAGGAGTGGATGGCTATTTTTCTTGTAGGAGCACTGCGCAATCTGTATAATATTGCGCCATTTAAGGAGGGGTTATGACAACTCTAGCAGCACTGAGGCTCGGCAACCCAACAGAAAGGCTTGCTAAAATCCTCAAGGAAAACAAAGAAAAGCTCAACTTGAGCAAAGATGGATTCGTCTCTGTCGACCTTTCTAATGAAGAAGCAATCAAGGCCATTAATGACCAGATGGATAAGCTGGCAACGATTAAAGTACAAAAATACAACAGAAGAAGATAATGGCAACAATTCTGCTTTCAGTGATATTGGTAAGTGGGTTTATTTTTGTAAACCTTTCATTATCAACAAGATATAGATATAAGCGTTCCAATGGCTGGGACGCTTATTTTTTTGTCGCTGCTTGGGGAATTGTGTTCTTCCTCGTCGGCGGTTTCTTATGCTTCATTTTGAACGCCACCGGTGTGTTCCGCTGGGTAGCCAAGCTCTTACACCTTACCACCGACAGTTTTAATGGCGTTGTTTCAACGACAACGGATAAAGCTCAGAGGAATAACGAGATCAAGCAAATGGCCTGGGTTGTGATATCCATATCACTCTCCGCGCTCTGTGGTTGGTGGAGTAAAAGGAAAACCTCGAAAGGGGATCGGCGATGGGATGCCTTGGCAAAAGCCGTTGGTAATAACTCGTTCGAAGCAATGCTTATGGAGGCTTCCGCTCGTCAGTTCCCAATCATTATAACCCTATCCTCCCGTAAGATTTACGTGGGTTTAGTAACCTGCCCCGCCCTTGAGCACGGCATGTCAGATCATCTGGAAATCCTGCCCATGCTTAGTGGCCACCGTGACAAAGATGATCTGACCATCAATATCACAACAAACTATCACGCTCATTATTTAGAAAGTGGCGTAATTGGTGGTTTGTCACACTTGAACATTAGTGACTTTAGGGTGCTCGTGCCGAAAGATGAGGTTGAAACTTTGTCATTTTTCGATACTGAAACCTACAACAAATTCAAGCAAGATGAAGAACGGGATCGGCAAAATTGCAAATCCCTTGGCCGAACTCCGCGCACTACTTCCCGAGCTCAGCGAGCGACTAAGCAAGACAGCTGACGAATCCGCGTAGTGCATATCTATGCTGCATGAATTCGCAGGATCAAAAAAGGATCTAAAACAGTCGGGCGCTCCAGTAATGGCGCGCCCTTCTGCTATTCGGGCACCTGCATGAAAACCCATACAAAAAGCGGGCAGGCGTGGCGGGGCTACGATTGCGCGCCAATAGGTTTACTTCATAAGAAAATAATCCTATGCTGTCACAGCAAGGTGCAAATATTTTTTAAGGGAAATATGCATGGCTAAATATACTCCAGGTCAAAAAGTAAAGCATGTGACTGGCGTAGGACCACTAATGGTGGTGGATCACTACAACGGAAGTTCACCAATGGTAAACTGCACATGGTTTATTGGGTCCAAGCTGAACAAAGGCGTTTTCCATGAAGACACCCTTGAATTGTTCGTGAGGAAAGTTAAAGACGACAAAGAAGAAGACTGATGTGACATTACAATCGCAATTAGAAAGCATTGTAAAATGGATGGTTACAACTGTTAATACCCAAGAAATCTTGTATCAACATGAGGTTGTCGATCACATTATCACTTACTATGGTGATGGTGATGACTTCGTCAATATGAATGATCAAGGAAACTATGGCATCAACCGTAAGATTCTAGCATTATTTCGAAAAGCCTCTGAGAAAGATGTGGTATGGGATAGAGAAGATAAAGCTTGGCGATTAAGATATGAGTCTGACCTTCCTGGACGTCAACAATAATAAGGCCGCCATCGCGGCGGCCTTAATGAAGAGAATATTTTAATTGATTTGTATAACACAGCGATTAATTAGCATGTTCAATATTTAGATTATAAGCTTCAAAGGTGATCACCTTCTCCCCGATCCAGTCGTTTAACTCCTGCATCCGCCTCTGCAGCGGTATCAGCTCATTGCGAACAAACACCTCGCTCGCCTCTTTCACGTTGCCGAACCCGCTGGCATTTTCCGGCACGATGCACATCAGTTGCGGCGGCACACGGTGCGCGTGTAACTGGTCATCACGAGTGACGTTTTTAATATTCCAGAACTCATCCTTCGCTGCCACCTCGCTCAGCGGGATGATCTGAATGCCATCCTTCTTACCGTTCGGCGAGTACATGAACAGGTTGCGGAAGTTGCCAGGCCCGCGCGCACCTTTCATAGCGTTGCGGATATTATCCACATCAGTCTGGCTAGCGGCCGCGTCGCTCATGTACATGATGAAGCCAGCGTGACTCCCGTTCTGGTAATACTTGCGGCGGAACAGAGTGGCCGATTCATTGAGCCATGCCGAGTTAAGCGCAGACAGATATTCTGGCAAGCCGTAGATCTCCTGGTTGATATCAGGCTCCAGCAGGTGAAACACGCTATCGGCGTCGAATTGGTAAGGGTCAACACCCAGGCCATACTGCACAAACCAATAGGTATCCAGATCGACGCCGCGGCGAGTGTATTTTGCCAGGGAGGGCTTAAGTTCCATCGGGCCGCCGAGGCGGTTGGTCCGCAACTCCAAATAGGCGTTGCCAAACACCAGGTAATCCTGCACGAAACGGCTGAAGGCCTGCTGACTCAGCAGACGATGCGGCTTAAATGTGCTGGTCAAGATATTGCGCTTCACATACAGCGGTGAGCTATGGTGAACCGTAGCGCGGAACGTCCTGGCCAAACCATCAAAACTGATCGGCGGTTCATACCATTTATCCATGCGCACGCACTCGACGTAATCAAGCATCTCCCGGCGGTCGAGCACCGGGACGGGATCGCCAAAGGTAAATGCTTCAACCCCTGCCGCGCCGGAGGCTTGTTTATGGGCGTGAACTGGCGGTAATGCGCGCTTTTTATGACGCTTGCTCATTTAAAAAATCTCCACAATGTTGCTGTTGCCCGCCGTGACGCCTTCGAGCGGTTCATTGAGCAGCGCATGCATAGTTGCCCACGCCAGGTCGGCATGGCTGGCTTCTTCGCTGCGGCTAGCTTCATACGTTGGCCGGCTACCGCTGGCGGTCATCGCCTTGCGGATAGCCATAAAGGATTGGGTGATGTCGGTGTGTCCGGCGTCATACTCCAGGCGCCGGTGTGTGATGATGTCTTTGGCTTTCAGCACCAGGGCGTTTTTCACCTCCGGGCGATAGACAAACTCCCGCACCGCAGGGAAGAACTGCTTCACCAGCTGATAAACGCCATGGCCAACGCCGGTGGAGTCAATGCCGATGTACTGAACGTTGTAGCATTCTGTCAAAAGCTTGATGCTTTTCGCCTGGGCGGCAAAGTCCATGCCGCGCCACTGGTGGCGCTCCAAAATGCGGAATTTCCCACCCGGAACCATCGGCGGCGCCACAACCACGCAACCGGCACTGTCACCTGACGCAGAGCCTTTGGCCGGGTCATAACCGATCCACACCGGCCGATAGCCGAAAGGCCTGATGGCCAGCGCTTCGAAATCGTCCCACTGCTCCCAACTATCGACCATGCACCCCTGCATTTCAGTGAGCGGGAACACCGACGCCATATCGTCGATAAATTCACACATCAGCAGGTTTTGATAATCCTCCGGGCCGTATTCAAGCCGTAGCTGATCAAGGTCAAACAGGTTGCATCCGCCGTTAACTGCATCTTCAACGGTGATTATTTGGCGGTACTGACCATCCGGGCAGAGAACGCCGCGCGCCAGGTTGGCATGGGTAAGATCGATATCAACCCGATCAGCCTTGGCGCGGCCTTTGTTGTACAGGGCGCCGGACCAGAATGGGTAGGCGCTATGGGTAAGGCTCGACGGCGTTGAAAAGTACGTCTGGCGCCATTTCTTATGCAGCGCCATGCCGGAGGCAACTTTGCGCAGCTCCTGGAAGCGAGGGATCCAAAAATACTCATCCAGGTACAGGTTGCCGTGATAACTCTGCGCGGTGCGGGCATTTGTGCCGAGGAAATAGAGGCACGCACCGTTGCCGAGGGTCATCGGGTCGCCCTTCAACTCAACATCCACTTCGCGGGCAAACTCGATGATGTACTGCTTGAAAACGTGCGCCTGCGCCTTACTCGCTGACAGGAAGATTTGGTTTCGGCCTGTAGTGATGGCATCAATCAGGGCTTCGCGCGCAAAGTAGAAAGTCGCGCCGATCTGGCGGGACTTCAGCAGGTTGCGAATGCGGTGTTTGGCGCCGGCTTCAAACCAGTTGCGTTGATATTTGAACAGGGAATCATGGAAAATTTCGATCAGTTTTTCCGTCTGTTCGTCGCTGAAAACATTCTTCTCAGGCGCCTTGCGCGGGCCGCTGTTGCGGTTGCCCACGTTCGGGTTTAAGTCGGCTTCATTGCCGCCGCTATTGAATTTCCCGATCCTGGCAAGCCGCTCCCCCTGGCGGGCGATCAGGTCGATTTCCTTGAAGTCTTTCCCTTCTTTGTGCTCCTTCATCACCAGCTGGCAATAGCGCGCTGTTGTGGTAAGTTGCATTTGCTCAAGCGGGCCAATACTCCCCCACTTGTCGCGTTTCTTCCAGCTGTGTACTGTTGCAGCCTTCTCTCCCAGCATTTCAGCAATGCGGGATATGCGTAACCCCTGAAAGTACAGGAACATCGCCTGTCTGCGGGGATCGAGATCGGTGTTGAGCGTCGTCGTTGTCATGGCGCCAGACTACCGACCGGCCGCGCCGCCATCCCTTCCCGGCCATTGTGCCAAACACCACACAATGCCCTTTCGTTGTCTCCCCTCCCTGTTCGCCGCAACCATAAGCCTGACCGATTACCGACACTGACCGGAACAGACTAATGACACTTAAATCAAAGCGTTTTCGTATTGCCGTAGAGGGTGCGACAACCGACGGCCGCAACATTAGCCGCGAATGGCTGACGCAGATGGCCAAGAACTACAACCCATCCGTATATGGCGCGCGGGTAAATCTGGAACACATCAAGGGATATCACCCCGATAGCTCCTTCCGTCGTTTCGGTGATGTAACCGGCCTGACAGCAGAGGAAATTACCGAAGGTCCACTGGCCGGGAAGATGGCGCTTTATGGCGACATCGCACCAACCGCGGACCTAGTCGAAATGGTTAAGCAAGCGCAAAAGGTTTACACCTCGATCGAGGTAAACCCCAAATTTGCCGATACCGGCGAAGCCTACTTGATCGGCCTGGCCGTAACCGACGACCCAGCCAGCCTGGGGACCGAATATCTGGCCTTCAGTGCATCCGCATCCGCAAACCCACTGGCTAACCGCAAACAGCATAAAGACAACCTCTTCACCGCAGCAGAAGAAGCTCTGATCGAATTTGTTGAACAGGAAGACCAAAGGCCCGGCCTGCTGTCCCGCATCACGGCGATGTTCGCCAAGTGCAACGCCAGTGATGACGCGCGTTTTTCTGACGTGAATCAGGCGGTGGAGCTGGTCGCCGGCGAAGTGCAAAGCATCGGCGATAGCGTCGCCAAGCTCAATGTCACGGCCGAAAAGGTGCCCGCACTGGAAGCCAAGTTCAATGCGCTAAGCAAGCAGCTCAACGACCTGCAGGCCAACCTGAGCAAGCAGGACAGCAATCCGAAGTTTCGCCCGGTAACACCTGGCGGTGGCGGTGATAGCGGCGGCGAAAAAACCGACTGCTAAACGCAGAGCCACGGCATACCCCATAGGGCATAGAAAACTGATTACGGAGACTTACTGATTATGCGCAATGAAACGCGATTTAAATTTAACGCCTACCTGACCACGCTGGGCGAGCTGAACGGCGTAACCGTCGAGCTCAGCGCCAAGTTTGCGGTAGAGCCGTCCGTGGCGCAAAAACTGGAGGATAAGATCCAGGAGAGCGCCGCATTCCTGCAGCGGGTTAATATCGTTCAGGTTACTGAACAATCCGGGCAGCGCCTGGGCCTTGGTATCGGCTCCACTATCGCCAGCACCACGGACACATCAACCAAAGAGCGCGAAACAACGGATCCGAGCGGTCTGGACTCCATCGAGTACAAGTGCGAGCAAACCAACTTCGACACCTCGATCACCTACAGCAAATTGGACCTATGGGCCAAGTTCCAGGATTTCCAGCTGCGTATCCGTAACGCCATCGTGTTACGCCAAGCGCTGGACCGCATCATGATCGGGTTTAACGGCCTGAAGCGCGAAAAAACCTCGAACCGAACCGCCAACCCATTACTACAGGACGTTAACATTGGCTGGCTGCAGAAATACCGTACCGACGCCCCGGCGCGCGTGATGGATAAAATCCTGGATGACGAAGGGGCCGTGGTTTCACCTGTGATCCGTGTGGGTGAGAACGGTGACTTTGCAAACCTGGATGCGGTGGTGATGGACGCAGTGAACAACCTGATCGATCCGTGGTTCCAGGATGATACCGATCTGGTGGTGATTTGCGGCCGCGGCCTGCTGGCGGATAAATACTTCCCGTTGGTGAACCAGTCGCAGCCAAACACCGAAGCGCTGGCCGCTGATCTGATTATCAGTCAGAAACGCATGGGCGGCCTGCAGGCTGTTCGCGCGCCCTTCTTCCCGGCCAACGCCATGCTGATTACCCGCCTGGATAACCTGTCCATATACTGGCAGGAAGACACCCGCCGCCGCCTGATCATCGACAACCCGAAACGCGACCGCATCGAAAACTTCGAATCGGTCAACGAGGCCTATGTTGTTGAAGATTATGGCTGTGGTTGCCTGATCGAAAACATCAAACTAGGTAAGTTTGCGGCGCCAGCGCCGGAAGCACCGGCGGGCGAATAAGGGGTTAACTGATGACCCTGAGCCCAGCGCAGCGCCATATGGTCTATGTGCAAGCAAAAGAGGCCGCCCGCCAGGGCGGCGCTCTAAGCCGCCATGCCAATGGCTATGAAATGATGCTCCTGAAGATTGAAGAAGACAGCCGCCGATTGAAGCGGGTGCAATCTCAGGAGAAAAAAGCCGAAGTTAAGCGCGAAGTTCTCCCCCATTACTCTCCATGGGTGGCCGGAGTGCTGCAGACCGGCATGGGTGCGCAAGATGACGTAATTATGCATGTGATGGTCTGGCGCATCGACGCCGGCGACTACAACGGCGCCATCGACATCGCGGAGTACGCGCTCAAGCATGGGCTGGTCATGCCAAGCCGATATGCACGCCAAACCGCCTGTGCGGTGGCCGAAGAGATCGCGGACAGTGCCCTGAAAGCCTACGACGCTAAGCAGCCGGTAAATCTCTCCATCCTGACGCGCCTCATGGATCTGATTGAAGACCACGACATGCCAGATGAAGTGCGCGCCAAGTTGCACAAAGTCATGGGCTACGGATTGCGGGATAACGAACAGCCTGAGTTAGCGCTCAACCAGTTAAACCGCGCCTTCCAGTTGCATGAGCGGGTTGGTGTGAAAAAAGACATTGAACGACTCGAACGCGAGTTGAAGAAGGCCGAGAACGGCTAAACCGAACGTGCCCACGCGCGGGGCGGCACGGGCGTTGCGACAGGTTTTATACCGCATCAATACGCCCGTCCACCGCCCACCCATTGAGAGCCCTGCCCATGAAATTTGTAGCGCCAGGCCAGGCCGGCGAGGAAAAACAGGTAATCAAGAACACACAATTTTGGCCGGATGTCGATCTGTCCGATTTGCAGGAGTCCATCAGGACCGATGGCACATTCACCCCGCAGCGCCTGCGCCATGCAGCGCTGAATGCTATTGCGGAAGTGAATGGCGAATTGACCCTGTGGCGACAGGCACAGCAGAACGCCGGCTTTACCGCTCTGGAAAATGTGCCGGCAGAGGAGTTGGACGGCGAAAGCGTTTTGCTTCAGCACTACAACCGCGCGGTGTACTGCATCACAAAGGCCAATTTAAACGGACAGTATCGCGATTTTGATGCCACCGGGGCCGGCGGGAAGCGAGCCGACGAAATGGACGAATCCATTGATGAGCTCTGGCGGGATGCTCGCTGGGCCATGCGGCTGATCCAGGGCGAAAAACACATGACAGTAGAGCTGATCTGATGAAAGTGATAGCCCACCAAAACGACACCGTTGATGAGCTGTGCTGGCGCCACTATGGCCGCACCGCGGGGCTATCTGAAGTCGTTTTATTGGCCAATCCAGGCCTGGCAGAAATCGGGCCATTTATTCCGCACGGCACGCCGGTAGAAATGCCGGACATTGCGCCGCCCCCTACACAGCAAATTATTCAACTTTGGGATTGATGTCATGGGCGAACCAGTAACAAGCGGCACCACGTTATTCACGTTTGGCGGGATCACCCTTCTCTCCGTCTTGTCTGGCGACGCCGCGCCAATTGTTCTTGGCGCCTTTGGTGGCGCTTCATTGTTTGTGTTGGCGTCGCAGGAGTTGACTCTGAAGCGCCGCGGCGCGCTCTGGATTAGTAGCTTTATTGCCGGTTGCTTGTTCGCGCCGATGGCGGCAGCGCTGCTGAAGAAGGCTACCGGGCTGGATGTTGAAGTAAAGCTGGGCGCCGGCGCGTTTGTCGCCGCAGGTGTGGCCATCAAAATCCTGTTGGTCGCCTTGCAGAAGCTGGACGGGGATAGCCCGATTTTCCGCATATTCAGGGGGAAATAACCATGCACTGGATAACGTCGATTATCTGCTTGCTCATTGCCGGCCGCCTGCTGGCTTTCCAGCGCAGAGGTGCAACGCATAAACCGTGGGCCAGCGGTGTCGCCTACGTCGTGATCATGATTTGCGCCGCCGTGCCAATTTTTTCCGCGTTCGGCCGCTTTCCGCAGTCGGGGGCACTGACCGCCCTTTTCAGTTTCATGATCCTGATGGCACTTACCCGTTCGAGCGGGAACATCATGGCGATAATTCCATCGCTGCCCGCGGCAAAAGAGCGGGCACCAGCCAAGCAAAAAGCCAGGGGGAAAAATGGCCCGCATCGTCACCACTCCTAACATCAATGCCTACCTGGACACGCTACGATTCAGTGAAATTGGCGCCGCGCTTTTGGCTCGGTCCGATGACGGTTACAACGTGATCGTGACAGGTATCGACGGCAAGGCAGAGACCTTTTCCAACTACAGAGATCACCCGTTCGCTGGCGGGCGCCCAGGAAAGGTATTTAACAGTCGCGGGCAGCGCAGCACGGCATCAGGCGGCTACCAGTTTTTGATCAGGGATTGGGACCATTACCGGATCGCGCTGAAGTTGCCGGACTTTGGGCCGGTATCACAGGACAAATGGGCCATCCAACTAATCCGCGAGCGCGGCGCCTTGGCTGACGTCAACGCCGGACGGATAGAGTTGGCGCTGAGAAAGTGCCGCAATATCTGGGCGAGCCTTCCGGGTGCCGGATATGGCCAGCCCGAGCACAAGCTTGAAACCCTTCTGAAAAAATACGTCAGTTATGGCGGGGCGCTGGCATGACCGGCGTCATTCCGCGCAGTTGGTTGGTCGTGGCCGCCATCGGCCTGGCTCTCGCCGCGGCGTTAGGGTGGCAAACCTGGCGCTTGGGCGCCTATGAAAAGGCGGTCAGCGATCAGCAAGGGATCATCAAGGCGCAGGGAAAAACCATACAGGGGATGGAAGCGCAGCTATCAGCTAAAAATGCAGAGCTGATAACCCTGAGTTTGATCGCCAGCA
Source organism: Serratia sp. CY43202 (assembly GCF_052168755.1). NCBI lineage: Bacteria > Pseudomonadati > Pseudomonadota > Gammaproteobacteria > Enterobacterales > Yersiniaceae > Serratia > Serratia sp. CY43202. The sequence continues at coordinate 408,888 of NZ_JBJNMB010000004.1, read as the reverse complement.
ACAACAACCGGGCGCAGGCCGAGTTGCGCCAGCAGATGACCAACACAGCCGCCCTTCTGTCACAACGAGAAAATCTGATTACGAGGTTATACCGTGAAAATGCAGAGCTTAAAGCCTGGGCTGATGGCCGCTTGCCTTCTGATGTTGTGCGCCTGCACGCCCGCCAGGCAATCACCGGAGGTGCGGCTTATCGAGCCTGGCTGTCCGAGGTTGATCGCCTGCCAGTTACCGGCCAGTAACCCGCTCACCAACGGGGACCTGGAGCGAGAAAAGAGCCGCGTGGAGGCGGCTTGGGCGATGTGCGCTGATCAGGTCGATGCCATTATTCAATGCCAGGATAAAAACGATGAACAAGCCGGAATCACTGAGAAACGCCCTCTCTAACGGGATCGAATATCTGGGGAAAAACCCAGATAAACTGCACATTTTTGTTGATGAAGGGGCCGTTGTTTCCAGCCTGGCGCCAACCATTTCATTCGAATACCAGTACACACTCAACCTGGTGATAACCGACTTTTCAGCGGATCAAAATCTACTGAACGCAGTGATTTTGTATTGGCTTCGCCGCAACCAGCCGGACATCATGGCAAACCCAGACGGCAGAGATAAGGGCTTCACGTTTGAAGTGGATATTCTGAATAACACCACTTGTGACATCAGCATAAACCTGAAGCTAACAGAGCGCGTGATCGTGAAAGAGGCAGGAGGCCAAATGGTTGTAGAGGCAGTGCCTGAGCCAGAACCACCTTACGCCGATCCGTGGGCGCCTAATGAGTGACTTTATTCAGATTGAAGACTGGCTGGCCGCCCTCGCCTCACAGCTAACCCCAGCGGCGAGGAAAAAGTTAACTCGCCAGTGGGCTAATGAATTACGCCGCCGACAGCGCCTGCAGATCAGCCAGCAGCGCAACCCGGACGGAACCCCCTACGCCGAGCGAAAACCACAAGGCCGCAGCAAAAAGGGGCGGATACGCAGGAAAATGTTTAGCAAGCTGCAGACCACTCGCTTTATGAAAACAGCAACTACGGCAGACGAAGCCGCCGTTTACTTTGCCGGTGGTGTTATGCACATTGCGCGCGTGCATCATTACGGGCTGCGAGACAAAGTAAGCAAGCGCGGCCCAACCGTGAAATACGACGCTCGCCAATTACTTGGGCTGAATGATCCAGCCATCACCGCCGTCGGCGATATATTGCTTACTCACTTGAGTAGATAAAACATCTATTGCTTTCATTTATTTTGGTCATTTTTAATTTTCTTGGCTATCAAATACAACATTGGAATAGTCAAAACTAGTAAGAAAATTGCAACCGCATGGTTGAAATCCCATTCACTTGTAGACGAGAGGATTAACAATATTGCCGAAGCTATCCCTAGCATCAGGGGCTCAACTGCTTCATCAGGTCCATCCGTAACAAGCATATATGCTAGCTGAACCCCACATGACACCGCGAGAGCCTTGGCAACATACTGCAGGGTGTTTATAGCCAAAATATGCTCAATAAAAGTACGTGGCCCCATTAGATATTGATAATTCACGCGAACATCAACCCAATGTATTGTTTGAAGAAACTCAAAACCACCCTTAAGAGCAAGGACAATTGTCAAAGAAGCAAATATCAACTTCTGGACAAGCATTTGTAGTCGCTTGGCCGCAGCATCTAATTCATTTGCATCACCATTATACTTAAATAGGAATTTAACATCTAAAACAAAACCTAACTTAAATACTTTTCTTAAAAATAAATCAGGGAATATCACAAAGATAGTCTTTAAAAAAATTATCATTTTTATAGTGATTGTTTTTATAGATGCAGATACCCGAGTCAACCATTTAATTTCCATCAAAGAACCCATGTTTTTTATAATAATCCTAAGCTATTGTGCCAGACACCACACAATGCCTGCAACATGCAGCTCGCGCTGGGCACATGCCAAGCTGAGCCAATGAACACACAACTTTCTGAACTCCTGCGCCTGCTGACAAATCTGATCCGAATCGGAACCATCTCCGAGGTCGATACAGAGAACGGCCTATGCCGCGTGCAAACGGGCGGACTTGAAACCACCCCGCTCAAATGGCTAACCATGCGCGCGGGCAGTGCACGCACATGGTGGGCGCCGTCGGTCGGGGAGCAGGTGCTGATCTTGAGCATGGCGGGCGAGTTGACCACCGCGTTTGTTCTGCCGGCCATTTTTTCGGATGCCCACCCCGCCCCCTCTGATTCTGTGGCCGCCTTGGTTGCGGAGTTTCCCGACGGCGCAAAGTTCAGTTATGACCCCGAGGCCGGCGCCCTGACCGTCGAGGGTGTGAAGACGGCGCTATTTAAGGCGGCTACAGGGATCAGATTGGAAACACCAAAAGTCACCTGCACTCAACTGCTGGAAACAGCACAACTATCAGTGACTGAGGGCGGAACGATGAAGGGAGACATCACCCACACCGCCGGTCACTTCACATCTAATGGCGTTGTCGTTGATGAGCATGCGCACAGTGGGGTGCAGACAGGCGGCGGGGAGTCGGGAGGACCTGTGAAATGATGTATCAGGGCATGAACACCAACAGCGGCCACGCCGTCGAAGATATTGATCATATTCGTCAGTCAATCAGCAAGATTTTGCTGACCCCAATCGGCAGCAGGATCACCCGGCGCCCGTTCGGCTCGCTGATATCCGAGCTGATCGACCAGCCTCAAAACGATACAACCAGATTGCAGTTGATGGCCGCGGCATACAGCGCCATTAACCGCTGGGAGCCGCGCGTATCACTGACAGCAGTCACTGTAACCACGCAGATCGGCGGCCAAATGATAGTGGACGTCTCCGGCAGCAGGAACGACACCACGGCGAGCATCAATATTTCAATTCCTTACGGGAGCTCATCATGAGTGTGATCGACCTTTCGCAACTGCCGCCACCCCAGGCGGTTGAAACCCTGAGCTTTGAAGACCTGCTTGAGGACAGAAAGGCGCGCTTGCTTGAGCTCTATCCTGACGATCAGCGCGAGGCCATAGCGCGCACTCTGGAGCTGGAATCTGAGCCGATCGTGATGCTGCTGCAGGAAAATGCTTATAGGGAAATGCTGTTGCGCCAGCGCATCAACGAGGCTGCACAGGCCGTCATGGTGGCGTATGCCATCGGTAGCGACCTCGACCAGCTTGGCGCCAACAACAACACACCGCGACTGGTGATCACCCAAGCCGACAGCGAAGCCATCCCGCCTGTTGAGGCAGTGATGGAATCAGATGCAGATTTTCGCCAGCGTATCCCGGCAGCGTTTGAGGGAATGAGCGTCGCCGGACCAACCGGCGCCTATGAGTTCCACGCACTAAGCGCCGATGGCAAAGTTGCCGACGCCTCGGCGATCAGCCCTGCACCGGCAGAAGTCACCATCAGTGTGCTGTCCCGCGACGGCGACGGCACAGCATCGCCGGAGCTGCTTGCCGCCGTCAGCGCCGCACTGAATGACGAGGAAGTCCGCCCAGTTGCCGACCGCCTGACCGTGCAGTCTGCAAAAATTGTTAACTATCAAATTGATGCCATGCTCTACGTTTACCCCGGCCCGGCGATTGAGCCGATCATGGCCGATGCCGAACTGCGTCTAAAAAACTACATCAACGAGCAGCACCGGCTGGGCCGCGATATTAGGCTATCAGCCATCTATGCCGCACTGCATACCCAAGGCGTGCAGCGTGTTGAACTGGCCGCGCCACTCGCTGACGTGGTGCTTGATCGTACCCAGGCCGCCAACTGCACCGATTACCACATCAGGATCGGCGGTTCAGATGAATAGCCTGTTGCCACCTGGTTCATCACCGCTTGAGCGGCGCGCGGCGGAAGCTTGCGCCGGCATCAGCGATCTGAACGTCCCGCTGCGTGACCTGTGGAACCCGGCGCGCTGCCCGGTAAAGTTTTTGCCTTATCTGGCCTGGGCATTTTCTGTAGACCGCTGGGACGAGAAATGGACGGCGGCAGAGAAGCGCAAGGCCGTGACGGATGCCTTTTACATACATCGCCGAAAGGGAACAGTTGCCGCAATCCGGCGCGTCATTGAAGCAATGGGGTTTTCAATGTCGATCGCTGAGTGGTGGGAGGTCGCAGGGCCACGCGGCACGTTCAGTTTAACTGTCGATATTAATGAAGTCGGCGTCACCGACGATTTACTGAATGAGTTAGAGCGACTGATCGGCGATGCCAGACCGGTCAGCCGCCATTTGGCCGGCGTGACCATATCGACCACGACGCGCGGCGAATACTATGCCGCCGCGGCCATGCTCACTGGCGATGAAATGACGATTTACCCCAACTATGTCAGCACCATGCGTGCCGGTGCCGGTGTGCTCAGCGGCGCTGCAATACATGTCATTGATAAAGTGCGAGTTACATCATGACCAATAAATATACCGTTATTCTCACCGATATCGGCATCAACTCCATGGCAGAGGCCACCGCAACCGGCAACAAGCTGGCGGTGACTCAAATGGCCGTCGGTGACGGTGGTGGAACCCTGCCCGTGCCAGACCCCGCGCAAACGCAGCTCGCCAACGAAACCTACCGGGACGGACTGACAGGACTCACAATCGACCCGGAGAACGGGCAACAGATTATTGCCGAAATGGTGATCCCGGAAGCCGTCGGCGGTTGGTGGGTGCGCGAAATGGGATTATTCGATGATGCCGGCCAGCTCATTGCCGTCGGCAACTGCCCGGACTTTTATAAGCCGCTGCTGGTTGAGGGGGCCGGACGAACACCCACCGTCAGCATGATGCTGAAAGTGGGTAACGCCGATATCGTTAATCTCGACCTTGACCCCAATCGCGTACTGGCGACCCGCGATTATGCCGAAGGGCAAGCCGCTATCGTACGTGATGAAATTAGAAGCCCAACCGGTGCGCGTGAAATCGGGCAGCTGGCCAGTATAGACGCACTGAGGGCGGTGACGCCGGAACAATCGGGACAGCGCGTCCAGTTGAGGGGATTCCATGCCGGGAAAACGCTCGGCAACGGTGAGTTCTATCGCCGCCAGTCTGCTGCCGCTACCGATGATGGTGGTGTGAACGTGTTGACCGTCGCCGGCGAACATTATGAGCGCCAGCTGGAGCGCCCTGGCGAGGTCACACCGCAGATGTTCGGCGCTATCGGCGATGGCATCGCCGACGACAGCGATGCCATCCAGCGCGCCGTTGATTATGCGCACAGCCGGGCAGTGGTCAACGAGTCCCGCCAGGTGATGATGTCGGGGGTGTTCCGCTGCCCGCAGGGAACCTACCTCATTACAAAGCCCCTGGTGTTCCCGACAAAAACCGTCGATTACGATTTCACCGGCTCACTGCTCAAATTCAGCATCAGCGCCCAGGAGGGAGAGCGCGCGACGGCGATCACCTGGATGAACATGCGCGGCTACACGGCCGGCAACATGTCCGTCTATAACCTGCGCGCCATCGGGCCTGGCCCGGCGTCAAACATCGATTTCATGACGTTCCTTGACGAATTCAGTTACCCCTATGCCCGCAACTCCCTGTCATTTATTGGTGGCAGTGCGGAAAACTTCGCGCGCGGCATCACCGTCGGGGACAACACCTATTATCTGAAATATTACGACTATCACTTCAATCACCTCGACGTTTGCTTCCTCTACCCCAAAGGAAAGCGAAATGCCGGTGAGCAAATTAATTTCATCACCTGTGTATTTGCGCAGAGTAATAACTTTCTGGTACTGCGTGGCGGGCACACGATATTTACCAATTGCTCATTTGACTATCCCTATAAGGAATACGTCATTGTTGACGCTGGCGGCGGTGGCCGCGCTGATTTCAGTGACTGTTGGTTTGAGGGGTACGGGCCGAATTATTACGTCATTACCGTCGCTAATGACTGCACGGTCGCAATGAATTTTTACCGCACAAAATTTACATTCAAAGCCGGCAATACACTGGCGACACATCACCCGTTCTTGTTTGGCAATATGTCTCGCGTCACGTTCGATCGCTGCATCATGGAGCGGTTCGGTGCATCGACGGACAGCCAGGACATTAAGGGGTGGATAGACGGCACCGGGCACGTATCAATGATAAATACCCAGATCACGCCGGGTTGGCCGAACATGCTGACCACGGTCAGAACCGAGTCGAATGATAACTTTCTGGACGGCGGCAATTACGCGCTGGGCAATGGCTCAAAATGGACGGTTGAAGCCTGGGTTATCCCCCCAGAGGGAACGAAAACCCCGGTCAGAAAAAGCCGGTGGGGCTATGGAACGGATGATTCCTCGCATTTTAGCCTGACGCGCGCGGTCAGCTATGTATCACTCGCGACGTCATCAGAAGAGAGCGGCGGTAAATATGCAGCCGTGGTGGGCGTGATCCCATTGCGCGGCGACGGCACGGTTGTTTTTAACTCAACGTTTAAAACGTATGTCGGTGATGGGCATCAGCTGCGGTTCACGCTGTTTTGGGCGCAGCTGGAAATGTACGGCGCCAACAACAGCATTGAGCCCACGGTAATACGAAACCAATCGGCTATTGATTATAAAATGTCACTGCCGGGCGTCACGGACAGCACGCTGAAAAAATACACCGCGCCGGTCAACCTTCAGGGCTACACCGGGCAATCCCCCGCGATTGAACGAAAACCTGACTGGGCAACCCACGCCTATTTGGTCATGGATATTACCGGGCTACCGCGCGGGACAGATATACGCATTGAAAATGTCTATATGAGGCAAATATGAACGATTACGCATTCACCGCTGAAAACATCACCGACGTTATTATGACGTTGGTGAGTCTGAGTCTCCTGAAAATTAATCTCGGTGAAGACAGCATGCCGTTTGTCTATGCGCCCAACGGCTCGGCATTTCAATTAATCAGCACCGATCGCCCGTACCTGTTATTGCGTCGGAATCAGCCACTGTCTGAAAACATTCTGACGCAGTTAACCCCCTTTATCACCGATGATGCACCGCCATTTGCCGGCGGCGATCGGGTGCCGGAGTGATGCCCATGGCCGCAAAATACTACACCACGCTGACCACATACGGCGCACAGAGCCTGGCTGAAGCGGCAATGACAGGCGAAAAATTGCAGCTCACCCACATGGCCGTGGGTGACGGCGGCGGCGTTCTGCCCGTGCCAGACCCTGAGCAAGCGGCGCTGATCCGTGAAACCTACCGGGCAGCCGTTAATCGTGTTGAAATTGATCCGCATAACCCTGGTCAAATAATCACCGAGTTGCTGATCCCGGAAAACACGGGCGGATGGTGGCTGCGAGAAGTCGGGCTATACGATGCCGGCGGCAAGCTGTTTGCCGTTGCCAACTGCCCGGAGACGTATAAACCCGTTCTGGCAGAGGGCTCAGGCCGTAACCAGCTGGTCAGGTTAATCCTGATTGTCAGTGAAACTGCCAGCGTGGAGTTGAAAACCGATCCGGCGGTGGTGCTCGCTACCCGGCAGTATGTTGATGATGCGATTATTGTCGCCAGTAAACAGGCGGCGCAGCGTCTGGCCGAGCATGAGCAGTCGCGCAATCATCCTGATGCCACCCTGAACGACAGGGGGTTTACGCAGTTGAGCAGCGCAACGGACAGCGCAGCGGAAAATATGGCCGCAACCCCCAGAGCGGTCAAGGCGGTGCGCGATGAGGCCAAGAACACTTACGCCTACCGTTCAATTACCATCAACGGCCAGTCTCTTGCCAGCAATGTCAATATCACCGCCGGCGACGTGAACGCCTGGAGTAAAACGGAGGCGGACGCCAGATACCTGTTAAAAACCGGCGGCTCAGTGACCTGGCTGAGCGTCTATCAGACGTTGAGCGTCGGAACCGACGCCACGGTAGGTAATCAGCTGACGGTCAAGGGCTCGGGGTTCATCACAAAGTCGGGGTGGTTTCAGCGCGACGACACCACGAACGTCACGCACGGCTTTCAACTACAGGGAAAGAACAGTAAATGGGTGAGCGGCTACTTCGAGGAGTTGATCGGCCAATTTGCGCAGATGGTATTTGAAGTTTATTCAGATGGTGCAAAAAGTTACACCCTCTTCAGGACTGACGGCACCCTGCAAACAACGGGATCGGCACCGAAACTCATGGCGGGCAATGCCACGCTGTTCGGCGACGGCAATGTCGCGGGTTCAAAATGGGGTGGCTATCTGAGTGATTACATTAAGAACAATTTTATTTCAGATATTCGTTTGGGGGCTAATCAAAGCTTTGGCGGCCGCGATGGTACGCAATATGCACCACCCGGCTATGTCGTGACCGCACTGGGCGACTTTGGTGCAGATGATGGATACGGTGAATGTGCCCCTATTCAGTATCTGCGCGGCGGTGTATGGGTGACTGTGGGGGTATGATGAAACTGGATAATTTGAAGCGTTACCAACCTGAAGAGCCAAAATTTGGTGAAAATACCCTGTACCTGATCGATGAGCATGGGCGGGACTGGTATGAGGCGCAATCCGAATTCACGAAGTCCGTTAAGTTGGCGATAGATGCCCGCGGCATCATCAAGAGTATCGCAACCGATGCTTCAACCCTGTTCCCGGAGAATCTGTCCGTCGTTGAGGTTGACAGTATCCCGAACGCCTGCAATATCGGTGGGAACTGGTTATATGCCAATGGTGAAGTGAAAGAAAGAGAACCCAGCCGCGACGAAGTGATAGCCCAGGCCGAAAAGCTGAAGGCCAAAAAGCTCAGCGATGCCGCGATAGCTATCGCCCCATTGCAGGATGCTGTCGATCTTGGCATTGCGACAGAAGCAGAGATCGCATTATTGAAAGGGTGGAAAACATATCGCGTGGCCCTAAACCGTGTAGCGATCGATGATGGTACGGGTATTGAATGGCCGAGCCCGCCGCAATAACCAAAAGCTCCAATCGGGGCTTCTTCTTCTCCTGCAGTACAGCCATAAATAACTGTGTTGGCCATACCGGCAAACACAGATGCCAACAGCAACCCACCCGGGCATTGTGCCAGTCGCCACACAATGCCCAACGCATGCACTAGACGCCATCAGCGAACACCATAGCGGAGAAACCTTAACCGGAACCGGAGATCCGCCCGATGGCTGAAGATTATCATCATGGCGTTCGTGTCCTCGAAATTAACGAGGGCACCCGCACAATCACAACCGTAAGCACCGCAATTGTGGGGATGGTCTGCACCGCCGACGATGCCGATGCGGCGGCTTTCCCACTCAACACTCCCGTATTGCTGACCGACGTCCTGGCCGCCAGCGGCAAGGCCGGCGAAACCGGCACCCTCGCCCGCTCTCTGGACGCCATCGCCGACCAGGCAAAACCAGTTACCGTTGTTGTCCGCGTTGAACAGGGCGACACCGAGGCGGAAACCACAACCAACATCATCGGCGGCGTCGACGCCACCACGGGCAAGAAAACCGGCATGAAAGCCCTGCTGGCTGCGCAAAGTCTGTTAGGCGTGAAGCCGCGAATTTTGGGTGTGCCTGGTCACGACAGCAAGGCCGTCGCCACTGAATTGCTGTCAGTAGCACAGAGTCTGCGCGCATTCGCCTACCTGAGCGCCTATGGCTGTAAGACGGTTTCCGAAGCCATCGCGTATCGCGAGAACTTCAGCCAGCGCGAGGCCATGCTGATCTGGCCAGATTTCCTGAGTTGGGACTCTGTGACCAATGCAGACGCGACGGCGTTCGCAACCGCCCGCGCATTAGGGCTGCGCGCCAAAATTGATCAGCAGACGGGTTGGCACAAAACGCTGTCAAACGTCGGCGTTAATGGCGTGACCGGCATCAGTGCAGATGTGTTTTGGGATCTGCAAGACAGCGCCACCGATGCCAACCTGCTGAACAAGAACGATGTCACCACGCTGATCCGCAAGGATGGCTATAAGTTCTGGGGCTCCCGCACCTGTTCCGATGATCCATTGTTCCAGTTTGAAAACTACACCCGCACTGCGCAGGTGTTGGCGGACACAATGGCAGAAGCGCACATGTGGGCCGTTGACATGCCACTGCATCCGTCACTGGCCAAAGATATCCTGGAAGGTATCAAGGCCAAATTCCGTGAGCTGAAATCAGCCGGCTACATCATCGACGGCAACGCCTGGATCGATGACGCAGCGAACGATAAAGACACGCTGAAAGCCGGGAAGCTGGTCATTGATTACGACTATACGCCGGTCCCGCCGCTGGAAAATCTGCTGTTACGCCAGCGCATCACTGATCAGTACCTGGTCAATTTCACCCAGAACGTGAACAGCTAAGGGGCACGCAATGGCATTACCACGCAAATTGAAATATCTGAACCTCTTCAATGAGGGGAACAACTGGCAGGGGATCGTTGAGTCCCTGACGCTGCCAAAGCTGACGCGCAAACTTGAGAACTACCGCGGCGGCGGCATGAGCGGTAGCGCCAAAGTCGATCTGGGGTTGGACGACGACGCGCTTGATGTTGAATGGACAATTGGCGGCATCGAAGCCCTGCCGATCAGGCAAATGGGCGTCGCAAAACTTGATGGCGTCATGCTGCGTTATACCGGCTCAATTCAGCGCGACGACACCGGCGAAGTGCAGGCGGTCGAAGCGGTGATCCGCGGCCGCCATAAAGAGCTGGATTTTGGCGAGCACAAGCAGGGCGAAAACTCGACCACCAAAATTTCTACCGCCGTGACCTACTTCAAGTTGACCATCGCCGGCGAAGAAATTTGCGAGATCGACACGGTGAACATGATCGAAAGCTTTGGCGGCGTCGACCGCCTGGCTGAGCACCGCCAGGCCATCGGTCTGTAATACCTTCGGCGCCGGAACACCGGCGCCCTCTTCTTTCTGAAAATCGTGGAGCACAATCAAATGACCGAACCGACCAAGGTGACACTGGACACCCCAATTCAGCGCGGCAAGACCGAAATCACCGAGATCACCCTAACCAAGCCGCAGTCTGGCGCGCTACGTGGTGTGAAGCTGGCCGACCTGCTGGAAATGGATTATTCCGCGGTGGCAACCGTCTTGCCGCGCGTTTCCACACCCTCACTGACGCAGCAGGAAATAAGCGAAATGGATCCGGCTGACTTTACACAGTTGGCCGGCGGCATCGTCAGTTTTTTGTTGCCGAAATCGGCGCTGGAATCCCGGCCGGTTTAACCGTTGAAGACCTGATGGCGGATATCGCCGCCATCTTCCACTGGCCGCCGTCGGAAATGTACCCGTTCACCTTAACCGAACTTTGGGACTGGCGGCACCGGGCACTGATTCGAAGCGGAGAAAGTGATGAGTGACCGCAATCTAAGACTGCAGGTTATCCTGAACGCGGTGGACAAAATCACCCGCCCCTTTAAGACTATGCAGGCCAGCAATAAAGCGCTGGCCGCTGCCGTCAAAAACTCCCGTGATGAACTGAAGCGACTGAGCGCCGCCGGCGACCAAGTGAACACCTTCAATTCGCTGCAAGCATCCATTAAGAAAACAGCCGACGAACTGGCCGGCGCCAGACTGAAAGCCCAGATGATGACGCGCGAAATGGGCGCGCTTGAAAACCCCACCAAAAAGCAGACCAAAGCCCTGGAGGATCAGTGGCGCGCGGTAGACCGGCTGGAGCAAAGGCAAAAAAGCGAAGTCGCGCAGATGGGCCGAGTGCGATCCGAGCTTTACCGCATGGGGATATCTGCCACCGATGGCGCCGGCGCCACCAACAGAATCACCAACGAAACCGCCCGCTATAACCGGATGCTGCAGGAGCAGGAGCGCCAGCTGAGACGTGCTGGCGAGCAACAGCGCAGAATGAACGCCGCAAAAGCGCAATATGACAAAACCAGAGAGCTGAGAAACAACATCGCGGGAACCGGAGCCGCAACCGTTGCATCAGGTGTAGCCATGGGTGCTCCTGTTTTAGCTGCCGTGAAAAGCTATAGCTCTATTGAAGACGCGATGAAAGGCGTGGCTAAACAGGTTAACCCCCTATTGGATGATAACGGTAAGCGCACAGCCAAATACCACGAAATGCAGCAAGCAATAAAGGCGGCATCAGAGCAACTCCCAATGGAAAACGGTGCTGCAGATTTCGCCGCATTAGTGGAGGGCGGTGCTCGAATGGGGGTATCGAGCGATAAGGATCCATGGCAAAAACAGAAAGCTGATTTACTTTCTTTCGCCGCAACATCTGCCAAGGCTGCAAAGGCGTTCGAATTACCCGCCGATCAACTTGCCGATGATTTGGGGAAAATAGCATTCCTCTATCATGTACCAACTCAAAGGATCGAAGAACTCGGCGACGCCCTGAACTACCTGGACGACAACGCACAATCAAAAGGCGCTGACATTATTAACGTCCTGCAGCGCATGGGCGATGTTGCCGATAAGTTGAATTATAAACAAGCCGCTGCACTGGCTTCGACGTTCCTGTCCTTGGGGACACAACCAGAAGTGGCGGCATCAGCCAGTAAGGCAATGGTGCGTGAGTTGGGCATTGCTTCAATGCAAGGCAAGCGCTTCATTCAGGGAATGAGCCTATTAGGGCTAAATGCCAAGGACTTGGAAAAAGGCATAGCGACGAATGCAATAGGCACAATTAGAGATGTCCTATCACGCATCAAGAAACTGCCGGCCTCGCAGCACTTAAGCGCAATGACAATGCTTTTTGGCAAAGAGTTTGGCGACGACGCTGCCAAGCTGGCAAATAACATCGGCGAATTAGATCGCCAGTTGGCGTTGGTCGAGGGTGGCCAGGCCAAGGGGTCTATGCAGAGGGAATCGAATATCGATAAAGATTCTTTGTCATCCCAATTTCTTCTGCTAAAGACCACCGCAAAAAACATGTTTAGTGATCTGGGCGAGCCTTTGCGTGAACCACTGATGGACGTGAACGACTGGTTTAAACGTGGAATTGGATGGGCTCGGAAATTTATTGAAACCCACCCAAAGCTGGCTGCAGAGTTCGTTAAGACGGCGGCGGTTGTTACGCTGGTTACAGTTGCACTTGGTGGGATGATGATTGGAGTTGCAGCAATCCTTGGGCCATTCGCCCTGCTGCGGTTTTCTCTGACAATGTTGGGGATTAAGGGGCCATCGGTGATGGGTATGTTGGCCAAGTCTATAAAAGGTGTGGGTACTGCCATTATCTGGGTAGGTCGAATGATGTTAGCAAACCCTATCCTTGCTGTGGCTGCAGCCATCGCCGCCGCAGCGCTCTATATCTGGATGAATTGGGGCACCCTAGGGCCGAAAATAAAAAGACTTTGGGACAGCATCAGTGCATATACCAGTGAGAAATGGCAAGCCATCAAGGATTACATTTCGGGCGTTTGGACCAGCATAAGCACCAAAGCCAGCGAGACTTGGGAAGAAATAAAACGGGCGGCCAGCAGCGCAGCTGAAAAAATTGGTATTGGCCTGAAGCGAGGATTGGACGTCATTACCGCCCCACTGCGCGCCGTCATGGATGGCTTTAAATGGCTGCTTGAAAAGCTGGACCTGTTGCCGCAAAAAAACGAGGCATTAGCCCAAACGAATGAGCTGCTAAAAAATAACCCCATCGCCCAGAAATATGGTTCTGTGGGCGAGCCCGCCCCAACGGGCTACACGGCCAATGATATGGCCATTCGTTTTACTGGCTCCAGCATGAAACCCGTTAAGGCACCAAGCGGCGGTAACTTCTACTACCAACCCAAGATCGATCTCAGTGTTGACGCCAGGAATAACCAGAACGGCAAAGCTGTAGCGACAGATGCGGTGAAAGCGCTCCGGGAGCACATGCAAAAAGACGCGGCCAAGGCGCGCAGTAATTTTTCTGATCGAGATCTGGGGTGGGAATTATGATGATGGCACTAGGGTTATACGTCTTTATGCTTGAAACTGTTCCCTATCAGGAGCTGCAGCATCAAATGGCCTGGCGCTACCCGACCAACAACCGCGTTGGGAAACGGCCGTCAGCGCAATATGTGGGCCCAGAAAACGACACCATTACACTAAGTGGTGTGCTGCTGCCGGAGATCACCGGCGGCCGCCTGTCATTGCTAGCCCTACAAACAATCGCCGATCTCGGCAAGGCGTGGTCTTTGCTGGATGGCAGTGGGACCATTTACGGGATGTTTGTCATTGAAGGGCTAGATCTTAACAAGTCCGTCTTCTTCAAGGATGGCGGCGCCAGGCGCATTGAGTTCACGCTTAAGTTAAAGCGCGTAGATGATGACCTGGGCACCATGCTCGGCGACCTGCAGGAGCAACTGAGCATAATGAAAGATCAGGCGGCAACAGCTATTGGAGGGCTTCTTTCATGAACACTCCAGACTGGTTAAGCGGCCGGAATAGCACGCCCGCGTTCAAGATCACTCTTAATGGCAAGGATATAACCACAAGACTGGAAAGCCGGCTGATATCCCTCACGTTGACAGACAACCGCGGATTCGAGGCGGATCAGCTGGATATCGAACTTGACGATGCCGATGGCGCTGTTGATCTGCCTTCGCGCGGTGTCCAATTGGAGCTGCAATTGGGCTGGAAAGGCGAACCAATGATCAATAAAGGCGCCTTCACCATTGACGAGATTGGCCATTCCGGCGCGCCTGACAAGGTGACACTGCGCGGCAGAAGCGCCGACTTCAGGAACACGCTTAATATCAAGCGTGAAAAGTCATATTCAAAAACCACCATCGGCGAGATCGTTAAACAATTTGCAGCCCGCCATAAACTGGAGCAGGCTATCAGTCCGCAAATGGCTGCCATGACTATCGACCACATCGATCAAACGAATGAATCAGATGGCAGCTTCCTGATGCGCCTAGCGCGCCGCGTAGGTGCAATTGCTGCAGTAAAGTATGGGAAGTTGCTGTTCATAAAACAGGGCCAGGGCGTCAACGCCAGCGGAAAGCCATTGCCAGTAATGACGATTGTGCGTGCCGACGGTGATGAACATCAATTCACGTTAGCTGACCGAGAGGCATACACAGGGGTTTCAGCAAGTTGGCTCGACACCAAAGCGGCAAAACCGCAAACGGTAAAGGTAAAAAGGAAGCGCAAGCGCAAGACGGCCGCCGCTAAAGCGCCAGCTCAGGATAAACAGGGGGAATACCTGGTAGGCACCGACGATAACGTTTATGTGCTGAGCCGGACCTACGCAAATGCGTCCAACGCTCGCCGGGCGGCAAAGGCAAACTGGGAACGAATACAGCGCGGTGCGGCACAATTCTCAATTACGCTGGCCAGGGGCCGGGCTGAACTTTACCCGGAAGTACCGGTATCAGTGAGGGGTTTCAAGCGTCAGATCGACGCTGCAGACTGGACGATAACCACGGTAACGCACACAGTGGCAGATGGTGGGTTTACCACGGCGCTGGAGCTTGAAGTGAAGATAACCGATCTCGACATAGAGTGATTTGCAAGTTTAATATTTGCTTTTTCAAGCATCGTGCTATTGTATGTATATCGATACAGTAGAGGCTAATACCATGATGCGATGCCCCTTGTGTGGCCATGCGGCGCACACCCGCAGTAGTAACGAAGTGACAGCAACGACAAAAGAGCGTTACAACCAATGCACAAACGTGAATTGCAGTCATGTCTTTATCACGATGGAAACGTTTGTGCGCTCCATTGTTAAGCCCGGCCAGGTTGACCCTGCGCCCCCTCACCCATCAAAGTCTGGCCAAACCGCCCTGCACTTCTAACCGTAAACCCGCCGCCGGCGGGTTTTTTGATCCATGTTTGAACCAGCCGCACACAAACATTGAATACTGTTATTATATACAGTATTCAATGTCTAATTTGGTTCACTGGATCTACGAATATGACCGTAAGAAAATTGAGCACCGGCAAGTGGCTGTGCGAGTTCTATCACAACGGGAGGGGCGGCAAGCGTACCCGTAAGCAATTCGCCACCAAGGGGGAGGCGCTCGCCTTCGAGAGCTATCAGCTCGACCAGGCAAAGGCCAAACCTTGGCTGGGCGATAAGGAAGACAAGCGAAAACTTAGCGAGTTGATTGATCTGTGGTACAGGCTGCATGGCTGCTCGCTAAATGACAAAAAAGGCCGGCTTGGCAAATTGGTCATTATCTGTAACGGCATGGGTGATCCGGTAGCGTCGGAGATTACCCCACGGGATTGGGCCCATTATCGCGATCAGCGGCTGCGCGGAGAAATCGATAACGGCTATAGCACCAGTCTTGAAACAAGGAAGGTCAGCACGGGAACGGTTAACTGTGAACAAGCTTTTTTGCGGGCTGTATTCAACGAATTAAAAAGATTGGGGGAATGGTCTTTGCCGAACCCCCTGGAAAATATCAGGGAGTTCGATCAGCCAGAAAAGGAAATGGCATGGCTGAACAATGAGAAAATAAAAGCACTGATAAACGCCTGCCATACTCATGGCAACCCAGAGTTAACACTCATCGTAAAGATATGCCTATCAACTGGCGCCAGATGGAATGAGGCCGCAAAACTAAGGCCATCGCAGATATCAAAATATAAAATCACGTATACCAACACCAAAGGGAAGAAAAACAGGACAGTCCCCATCTCGAAAGAATTATATGACGAGCTCACAATACTGGATGAAAAGGAGTTTGATCCTTGCTACAAGCAATTTTATCGAGTTCTGAGACTGGCGAATATCACCTTGCCAGAAGGACAAATGACGCATGTGCTCCGCCATACCTTTGCTAGCCACTTCATGATGGGTGGGGGGAATATCATAGTCTTGCAGCGCATCCTTGGGCACTCAGATATCAGGGTAACGATGCGCTACGCCCATTTCGCGCCAGACCATTTAGAGGAGGCAATAGCGCTCAACCCACTGACACAGACGTCCAAGGAAAGTGGCGGCAAAGTGGCGACAGAGGAAGAAAAAGGGTGCAATACGGTAGAATAGGAGGCGTGATAAGTGGTTGTTTTGCTTGTAAGTTACTGTTTTAAAATGATAAACAAAAAAAGACCGAATACGATTCCTATATTCGGTCTAGGGAAATGGCTCTTGGGAGAGAGCCGTGCGCTAAAAGTTGGCATTTAATGCAGGGCTTGTTCAGCCGTGCACTTTAAGAGTAGCCTACCGCGCCAGTTTTGCCAGCCGCCCGGCGGCCGCGTGATAGTTTCGTGACGAAATAACTATGCGGCAAATGCGCATCAATCCGCGCACGTTGGGCAAGGCGTTGGCAAACAAGCGGTTAGTCAGCGCACAGCTTCTCGGCGCGTTCAATGAACGGCGCCAGGCTCATTTTTTTCCCTGGTTCGGCAGGGTCGTCCAGCAGGAGCACCTCCAGCGGCTGCGCACGCTGATGGCCCTTCTTCACCTGCTGCTCCGCTGCATCGTTGAGCGGGTATTGCATCAAGGTGCTGTTGTTGAGCACGAACAGCGCGCCGCCGCTGCGGCACTGCAGCGTCACCTCTTCCTTGGTGAACGCCCACTGTTTGCCGTACTCCAGTTTAGTGATGTTCACCAGTTTGTCTGCCGCCAGCGCGCCGGTCGCGGTTGCCAGCAGCGTAATGCCGAGTAATACCGATTTCATGTGTTGGCCTTAAGGTTGCTATTCGCGTCGATTTTCCCGCAGCTTGCCGGCCTGCGGCAAGCTGAAATGTCAAACCGGCGCATAGGTTGCAAATAAACTGACCAGCAGCAGCACCGCCATCCCCAGCCCGACTTCGAGCCAGCAGGCTAGCACCACGCCGCGCTGCGCCAGCGCCGGCACGCGGCTCATTGCCGGCACGATGGCGTAGCGATTGGCCAGCGCCACCATCACCATCAGCGCCACCAGCGCGGTTTTGATCAGCAGCAGGCGCTGATAAGGCGAGCCGAGGTTGAGCGGCCAACCGCCGAGAATGATCAGGCTGTTGACGATGCCGGTGACGATCACCGCCGCCACCGCCAGATGCCCCCAGCGCGAGAAACGGATCAGCGTGGTGATGGCGTCGCTGCGCCACTGCGGCGGCTGCAGGTAGCGCAGGCAAACCAGCAGCGGCGCCAGGCTGCCGAACCAGTAGCCGGCGGCCAGCAGGTGCACCGCATGGTTGGCGCGGTGCAGCGCGCCCAGCGTACCTTCGTGCATCGCCGCGTGGCCGATAAACGCCAGGCTCACCAGCAGCAGTGCCGAACACAGCGCCAACGCCTGCGCGCGCGGCCTTTCCGGCAGCAGCAGGCTCAGGATCGCCAGCAGCGACAGGCCCAAATGCCAACGCCACACTTCGCCGAAGGTGGTGCCGAGTACCGCCCACCAGACCTCCAGCCGCCAAGCGTCTTGCCAACCGTCGCCCATTTGCCCGGCCTGAATGGCCAGTAGCGCCACGGCGGAAAGCCCGGCAATCCAGGTGCCGGCAAGCAGCAGCGGTCGCACATCGCGGGAGAGGATCGGGGAGAGGCGCTGCGGTGACAATAAGGCGGTGAACAGACTGATGCCGAACATCAGCATCACCGCCGCAAAGTGCACCAAGCGACACAGAACGAACAGGGTCGCCAGACTCACGATCAGTTTACGGTGAAGCTGTACTGGCCTTTGGTTTTATGCCCGTCGACCGACACCACATGCCAGCTGACGTTGTATTTGCCCGCGCTCAGCTCGCCGTCGATCGGCACGTTGACCTGGGTGTTATTGTTCGGATCGAGCTGCAGCTTGCCGGTTTTCACCACGGCGTTGTCCGGGCCGGTGATTTTCACGCCGCTGAAGTTCGGCTCGATGCCTTCGGAGAAGCTGAGAGTCAGCGCCTTCGGCGCCGGGCTGACGCTGGCGTCGGCCTTCGGCGTTTCCACTTTCAGGTGAGCGTGCGCCAAGGCTTGCTGTGAAGAAAGGCCAACGAACAGGACGAAAACGGTGGAAAGCAGGCGACAGGAGGAACGAATTTTACCGATCACAGTGGTATCCCTTAACAGTAAAAGAGGGTCATAAGGGTTAAGGCCACAGCCAAGGCGATGTATCAGCGGCCCCAACCCACCGCAAGTGATTGCGCCACGGGTAAACAGAAAAACGGGTTATATCGGCTAACCCGCTGTTTTGACTCTACCATCCCTGTAGCGTATCGCGGTAAATCATAACGACCACGCTGCGGCAAGTCGAGCGCATCACTGGCATTTTGCGATCCGGCAGCACGTATCGCCGCATAACCGCGATAAACGCAGGGTAAAAAAAACCGCGCGTCAGGCTCGCCCGCGCGCGGTTTTTCGATGTTCTGGTGCAGATTAAGCCTGGCCGTTGCCGCCCTGGCCCATCGCGCCCATTTTCTTCAGATCTTTGTCGATGAAGAACAAGCCTTTGCCGCTGGTGCCCACCAGCGCCAGCTTATCCAGCACGGATTTGAACAGTTTCTCTTCTTCATGCTGCTCCGCCACGTACCACTGCAGGAAGTTGAAGGTGGAGTAATCGTGTGCGGTCATGGCGGCGTGCGCCAGTTCGTTGATCTGACGGGTGATCAGCTGTTCGTGTTCGTAGGTCTGCTGGAACACGTCCGCCAGCGATTCGAACGCCACCGGCGGCGCGGCGATGCTGCCCAGCAGCGGTAGAGAACCGGTGTCGCTCAGGTAGTCGAACAGGCGTTGCATATGCTGCATCTCTTCCTGAGAGTGCTCTTTAAGAAATGCGGCGGCGCCTTCAAAGCCTTTATCGCTGCACCATGCGCTCATCTGCAGGTACAGGTTGGCGGAGTAGAACTCCAGATTCAGTTGCTCATTCAGCTTTTGAGTCATTTCTTGCGTCAGCATAATGATTCCTTTTATTTTGCAGGTCATGAATTTAATTTCCGCGCATTATGCCCTGCTGCCGTAAAAATAAAAACACCTTATTTACACTCAAATCAAATTAATTATAAAAACCATAAATATCAATAAATTAAAATATCACCAATACATTGAGAATTAACATGATAATTATTTTCATCTTTTATTTTAATCATAAAGCGAATCATTCTTATTTAAAAGAATAAATAGATTGCATTACTGCTGGATAAATATCGCCCGCGACGGCGGCGCAACGGGCTTGCCAAGCGCCGCCGGGTGGATTACCTTCTGCGCAGATTCAATGCGGCAAAGTAAGTAAGGAGCATAGCGTGGGTTACAATCTGGCCGAGTTGTCCAAAGAAGAGATGGACAGGGTGAACGTGGATCTCGCCGCCTCAGGCGTGGCGTACAAAGAGCGCTACAACATGCCGGTGATCCCGGAAGTGGTAGAGCGCGAGCAGCCGGAGCCGCTGCGCGACTATTTTCGCGAGCGCGTGGCGCACTACCGCGCGGAATCCCACCGATTTTCGCGCCTGCCGTACGAGCCGAAGGTCAAATAACAAAACCCGCCATTACGGCGGGTTTTTGCGTCACTTGCCGGCGAACCGGTCGGTGGCTATCATCAGCTGGTGCAAAATACCCGGCTCATCATACGAATGCCCCGCCCCTTCCACGATATGCAGCTCCGCCTCCGGCCAGGCCTTGGCCAGATCCCAGGCGTTCTGCACCTGGCAGGCCATGTCATAGCGGCCGTGGACAATCACCGCCGGAATATGGCGGATCAGCGGCACGTTACGCAGCAGCTGGTCGTCGCTCTCCAGGAAGCCCAGATGCGTGAAGTAGTGGTTTTCAATACGGGCGAACGCCAGCGCGAAATCATCCTCGCCAAACGAAGCAGATTCACGGCTCGGCAACAGCGTGACCGTCTCCCCTTCCCACACGCTCCACAGCTTGGCCGCTTCAAGCTGCACCTGCGGATCGGCCGAGGTCAGCCGCTGCCGGTAGGCGGCGATCACGTCTTTACGTTCTTCATCCGACAGAATGGACAGCACGCGCTCCCATTTGTCCGGGAAGAAGCGCGAAGCGCCGTCCTGGTAATACCAATGCAGCTCCTGCTTGCGCAGGGTGAAGATGCCGCGCAGCACCATTTCACTGACGTGCTCCGGGTGGGTCTGTGCATAGGCGAGCGCCAGCGTAGACCCCCAGGAGCCGCCGAACACCAGCCACTGCTCGACGCCGGCCATTTCGCGCAACCGCTCGATATCGGCCACCAAGTGCCAGGTGGTATTGTTGTCCAGGCTGGCGTGCGGGCGGGAACGGCCGCAACCGCGCTGATCGAACAGCAGCACCTTGTAGCGTTCGGGATCGAACAGTTGACGATGATGCGGGGAGATACCGCCACCCGGTCCACCGTGAATGAAGACCGCCGGTTTACCGTTCGGGTTACCGCTCAGCTCCCAGTAGATCCGGTGGCCATCCCCAGTGTCCAGCCAACCGCTGTCGTATGCCGCTAACGGCGGGTACAAACCTCGTAATTGTTCCATGGCGCTTTCCGTCTCTCTGTGAGTCATGCTTTCATCAAAGCGGAAGCCGCCCGGCAGGTCAACGGTAAAACCCGAAAACTCGAACGCGCGCCGAGAACTCGGCGCGCGTTTGCTCAAAATCACATCGACCTGCCTGCAAAACGCCCACAGGCCCGATCAGTTAAGGTGCGCGATCGCACTGATCTCCACCAATTGCTCGGGCGAAGCCAGCCCGGTGACGCCGATCAGCGAACCGGCGGGCCGGTGATCGCCGACATAGCGCTTGAACAACGCAACGCACGGTTCAAAGTGCGCCAGTACATCGGTCAGGTAGATCTCCACATACGCCAGGTTCGAACGTTCGGCACCGAATCCCGCCAATACCCGATCCAGATTGTCCAACGTCTGTTGGGTTTGCCGTTCGATATCGCCCGCGCCGATAAACTCCCCCTGCATATCATGGGAAAACTGCCCCGAGATGTAGAGGGTATCCTTGACGCGATAGCCTTGGGACACGCCATTCTCCTCTTCCCAAATGACCCCGTGGTGGTAGTGCGTGATGCCATTTTTCATGCTGTTTCTCCAACCGTTTATCGTTTCCATGACGACTATAATCGTTTGATTGGCGAATGGATGTCGTCACTGAAACGACGTTGACGATGCATTTAATATATTGAATATGTTGAATTTATTGTCTTTTCACCGGTTCTCAGAGGGCAGCATGCTACGGGCGAATCTCAATGACATTCAGGTTTTCATGGCCGTCGTCGACGCCGGCAGTTTTGTCGCCGGCGGACAGACGATGGGGCTATCGCGTTCGGCGGCGGGCAAGGCCATCGCGCGTCTGGAGCAGCGGCTGAGCGTGCGGCTGTTGCATCGCACCACGCGTTCGCTTGGCCTGACCGACGAGGGACGAGAGTTTTATCGACGTGGCCTGCAGATCCTCGCTTCGGTCGACGATGCCGAGGCCAGCGTGGCCGGCGACAAGGGCACCGCACGCGGAGTGCTGCGGTTGACCGCCCCTTCCGCCTTCGGCAGACGGATCCTGTTACCGCTGGTGCCGAAATTTCTCGTCGCCTGGCCTGAGGTGCAGGTGGAGATCAGTTTTTCCGATCGCCTGGCGGATGTCGTGGAAGAAGGATTTGATTTGGCAGTACGGATCGGCGTCACGGCGCCGGATACCCGGTTGGTATCCAGAACCCTCGCCAGGTATCGCGCCCTGCTGTGCGCCTCCCCCGCCTACCTCGCCGCCCGTGGCGAACCGCATACCGTCGAGTCGCTCGCCGGGCACGAGGCTCTGCTGTTCAGCAGCCGCAACCAAAAACAGCCCTGGCGGCTGCGTGACGAGCGCGGCGAATGGGTCAAGGCCCCAGTTCGCGGCCGCCTGCGGCTGGACAGCGGAGAAGCGCTGCACGATGCGGCCTTGGCCGGGTTGGGCATCGCGTATCTGCCGGAGTTTATGATTGCGGAGGATTTGGCCGCCGGTCGTCTGCAGCAGGTGCTGCGCGCCGTGGAGGGTGAAGAAGTCAGGATTGTGGCGCTCTATCCGAATAAGCGCCTGCTGGAACCCCGCGTCAGGCGCTTTCTCGATCTCTTGGTGGATACGCTCGGCGGCTGAAACCTTACCCGCCTTTACGCATATGCGGCTCGCGCATCTCCTGCGCGGTTTTCGCCTCGATGCTCAGTTCCGCCGTCGGGCGCAACATCAGGCGTGCCAAGCCGATGGGTTCGCCGGTTTCCCGGCAGTAGCCGTATTCGCCGTTCTGCAACCGCACCAGCGCCGCATCGATTTTCGGCAGCAGGCGGCTTTCGCGATCCAACTGGCGGAACAACAGGCGCAGCTCTTCTTCGCGCGCCGCCTTGTCGGCTTCATCGCCCGTCGCTTCGCCGCTGTCGATCGCCTTCTTCAGCTCATCGATGTGCAGCAGCAGTTTTTGCCGCTCATCCTGCAGCAGCTGGCGGAAAAAAGCCCGTTGAACCGAGTTCATGTAATCAGAATCCGGCATGGCCAGCAGTTGCTGCGCATCCGGTAATGTCATCACTGTCATTGCGTTCTCCGAACCCTAAAAGTGTAATATTATAACATAATAATTATTTTAAGCACCCGGTCATCCAAAAACAAAATTTCACGTGCAAACAGCCAGTTACACACTACTGGCACTTTGTCGCTTGCATCCTGTCGGCTTTAGGCGGTTAATGGCTGAGCAAGCCACCCAATCATAGGTAACGAGAGGCCATCATGAGTAAGGGAATGGATAGCAAAAAGAATGCGAAGAAGAAGCCGTTGAAAACCCCAGCCGAGAAACGTGCGGAGAAACGCGCCAAAAAAGCGCATCCGTCTGGTGAGTAAGCGTCCTTCCATCCGTCATTAAACCCGCCAAGGCGGGTTTTTTATTGCCTCACAGGAGAGATGGCCGATGTCCTGCCTCACCCTTGCCGCCGCCCAATACCCCGCCGCTGCGGCCGATATCACCTGCAACCTTGAACGTCACCTTGAATTTATCGCGCGGGCAGCAGATCAGCAGGTGCAACTGTTGGTGTTTCCCGAACTGTCGCTGAGCGGCTATGAATTAGCCAATGCTGCCGAACTGGCGCTGACGCTGGACGATCCGCGTCTGCAACCGCTCAGTGCGGCGGCGCAATCGCGGCAGATGACGATCATCGTCGGCGCGCCCTTGCGCAGCGGCCAGGCGCTGCATATCGCCGCCTTGATCTTTCACCCCAACGGCGCGGTGGCCGCCTATACCAAGCAACATCTGCACGGCGCGGAACAACAACGGTTCTTGCCCGGTAATGGCGGCACGCTGCTGGAAATACATCGGCAACGCATCGCACTGGCTATCTGCGCCGACACCTCGCAACCCGGCCACGCAAGCGCCGCCGCGCTGGCGGGTGCGCAGATTTATGCCGCCGGCGTGCTGGTATCTGAAGCCGGTTACGCGAAAGACAGCGCCACGCTGGCAGGCTATGCCCGGCGTTATGGCATGGTCACGCTGATGGCCAACCATGCGGCGCCGACCGGTGGCTGGATCCCGGCAGGCCGCAGCGCCATCTGGGATAAAACGGGAGCGCTTCTGGTTGCCGCGCCGGATGACGCCCCTGGTCTTATCATCGCCGACAAGACCCGCGACGGTTGGCACGGCCGCCTGTGCCGGTTAAGCTGAAGCCTGACGGCAACGCGGAGGAAAACATGACGTTACGCGTAATAGATACCGAGACCTGCGGGCTGGACGGCGGCGTGGTGGAAGTGGCCTCCCTCGATCTGCTCGACGGCCAATTGACCAACCCGATGAGCGATCTGGTCAGCCCAGATCGCCCCATCAGCCTCGACGCGATGGCGATTCATCACATCACCGAACAGATGGTGGAAGGCAAACCGCGCATTGCGATGGCGATCGGCCGCTATCAGGGCAGCCCCTACTATGTGGCGCACAACGCCGCCTTTGATCGCGGGGTGTTGCCGGAGATGAACGGCGCCTGGATCTGCACCCTCAAGCTGGCGCGCACGCTGTATCCGGACATCAAGTACGGCAACCAGTATCTGCGCTACGCGCTGAATCTGGACGTGCAGCTGCCGGCAGACGCCACGCTGTACCCGCACCGCGCGCTATATGACTGCTACGTCACCGCCGCGCTGCTGCAACGCATCATCAAGGATTCGGGCTGGACGCCGGAGCAAATGGTGCAGATCACCGAACAGCCGGTGCTGCTGAAGAAGTTCAAGTTCGGCAAGTATCGCGGGCAGGAGATTGATCGCATCGCCCAGGAAGATCCTGGCTATCTGCGCTGGATGCTGAAATCCATCGACGATCTGAGCCCGGACATGAAGCACACGCTGAAATACTATCTGATCGGCTAACACGGCGGGCGGCGCAGGCCGCCCGCCGAATGCCGTTACTCCGCCAGCGCCAGAATGAAGGCGTACTCCAGTGCAATATCCTCATAGGCCTTGAAACGGCCGGATTTTCCGCCGTGGCCGGCATCCATGTCGGTATACAGCAGTAGCTGCCGATCGTCGGTTTTCAGCTCGCGCAGCTTGGCCACCCACTTGGCCGGCTCCCAATACTGCACCTGCGAATCGTGCAGGCCAGTGGTCACCAGCAGATGCGGGTATGCCTGCGCTTTCACCTGATCGTACGGGCTGTACTGTTTGATGTAGTCGTAATAGGCCTGCTCGTTCGGGTTGCCCCACTCGTCGTATTCGCCGGTGGTCAGTGGGATGGACTCATCCAGCATGGTGGTCACCACATCGACGAACGGCACCTGCGCCACCACGCCGTGGAACAACTGCGGCGCCTGGTTGATCACCGCGCCCATCAGCAGACCGCCGGCGCTGCCGCCCATCGCGAACACCCGCTTACCGTCGCCGTACCCCTGTGCGATCAGCGTTTCGGTCACGTCGATAAAATCGTTGAAGGTGTTCTGCTTGTTGAACAGTTTACCGTCTTCATACCACAGCTGCCCCAGCTCACCGCCGCCGCGAATGTGCGCCAGCGCGAACACGACACCGCGATCCAGCAGGCTCAGGCGGCTGGCGCTGAACGCTGGATCCATACTGCTGCCGTAAGATCCGTAGCCATACACCATCAGCGGGTTGGTGCCGCGCTGGAAGCTGTCCTGGCGATACACCAGCGAGACCGGCACTTCGACGCCGTCGCGCGCCTTCACCCACACCCGCTCGCTGCGGTAGTTTTCTGGCGTGAAGTTCTTCACTTCCTGCTGTTTGAGCATCGTCCGCTCGCCGCTGTCCATGTTCAGCTCGTACAGCGTGGTCGGGGTGGTCATCGACGAATAGCCGTAGCGCAGCAGCGCGGTCTCCGGATCCGGGTTATACGCCAGCCAGGTGGTGTAAGTCGGATCGTCGAAGGCGATGCGCTTCTCTTCGCCGCTTTGCCAATGGATCTGGCGTAGCAGCGTCAGGCCGGCATTGCGCTCTTCGACCACCAACCAATCACGGAACAGGCTGAAGCCCTCCAGCATCACGTCGGCGCGCGGGGCGATCAGCGTCTGCCACTGCGCTTCGTCCGCCTGCTCGCTCTGGTACAGGCCAAAGTTCTTGCCGTCCTTGTTGGAGCGGATATAGAAATGCTGGTGATAGTGATCGATGGCGTACTCGTGATCCTTGCGGCGCGGCACGAACAGCTGCGGCTTGGCATCCGCACGATCGGCGTCCAACAGCAGGATCTCCGAGGTGGTGGTGCTGCTCAGGTGGATCAGGATAAAGCGCTCGGAGGTGGTCTTCTCCAGCCCGACGTAAAAGGTATCGTCCCGCTCTTCGTAAATCAGCTCGTCCTGCTGCGGATCGCTGCCCACCACGTGGCGATAGACCTGATACGGCAGCAGCGTCTTGGCGTGCTTGCGCACGTAGTAGACCGTCGAGGAGTCGTTGGCCCACTCGAAGCTGCCGGAGGTGTTTTCCAGCACTTCGTCCGCCCAGCTGCCGTCGGCCAGGCTCTTGAAGCGAATGTCATACTGGCGGCGCGATAGGAAATCCTCCGCTACCCCCAGCCGCTGGTTGTCGGGGCTGACGTCCAGCCCGCCCAGGGTATAAAACTCGTGGTTCTCGGCGCGCTGGTTGCCGTCGATAAGCACCTCCCAGTGCTCGCTTTCGGCCTGCGGCTGGCGCACGGAAATCGCGTATTCGTTGCCCGGCTCGTAGCGCGTCTGATAGCGATAGCCATGGCGCACGTAAGGCACCGAATGTTCCTGCTGCGGAATGCGCGCCACCATCTCTTCGTACAGGGTTTCGCGCAGCGCCTGCTGCGGCTTCAGCATCGCATCGGTGTAGGCGTTCTCCGCCTGCAGGTAGTCCAGCACCTGGCGGTCTGCGCGCTCGTCGTCGCGCAGCCAGTAATAGTCATCCACGCGCGTATCGCCGTGGATAGTGATGGGATAAGGACGTTTTTCCGCTTTCGGTGGGGTCATCATTGCTAAATCATCCGCTTACATAGATTACGGCAAGAGTGACACGATTCCCCCCGGCTTGCCAAGCGGCGCTACGCCAGCTCGCGCTTTTTCTCGTTGACGTCGCTCTCGATGCCCTGCTTGACGTCCGCCGGGATCTTCAGCGCCTGCGCCAACGCATCGAGGTAGCCGCGCTCCATAAAGTGATCGACGTCGATCACCAGACAACTCAGATAGTAAACCTCCAGCGCCTCGTCTTCGTTTTGCACGCTGCGGGCGATCAATTCCGGGTTGAGCGGCTGATCGAGCGCTTCCTGTACCCAACCCTGCGCCTCTTCCCCCACCTGCAACTGCGCCAGGCTGTGATCGATGGCGCGCTGCTCGTCGGCATCGATATGGCCGTCGCTCTTGGCGGCAAACACCAGCGCCTGCACCAGGCGTTTGGCGCGCAGATCCACCGGCGTGGTTTGCAAACCGAACTGCGGTTCGTCCTGATGGGTCTCTTTCACCCGCTGTTTGTACTTGTTCCACAGCACTGCGCCCACCGCCGCACTGCCGCCGATAATCAGCGCATTCTTGCCAAACTTGCCCACCAGCTTGCGCGAGGACTTGTTGGCCAACAGCACGCCGACCAGGCCGCCCAGCGCCGTGGGCGCCAGCAGCTTGCCAATGCCTTCCGCCCCGCCCATAGCGCCGGCCTTCTGCCCGATCAACGTTTGAATCTGCTGCATCCAGTTACTTTTCATCATCTACCCCTTGCGTGAAAAAACGCGGCGCGTAGGCGCGGCCGAACCGACGGTAAACCGCCAGATTAGGGGATCTTTTGTCAATTTACGTCTGGGGGATGCAAACCTGTGTTTAGCGGATCGGCGGGCCGGGCGGCCCGCCGGGATGGCTGCGGCGTTACGCGTCTTCGTCGCCCGCTTCGTCGTCCTGCTCGTACTCCGCCAGCTCGTCGCGCATCGCCTGGATGGCGTCGCGGGTCATCAGCGCCAGCGTGCGGTAGAAACCGGTGGTGGCGTGCGCTTCCACTTTGCCGAGGAAGCGGCCGCACCACGGCAACAGGAACTCGTCGAACAGGGCGATCTGCGCCTGCGCTTCATCTTCCTGCGACTGATCTTCCAGCCAGGACGCCGCCAGCAGCAGCTGGCCGAAATGGTCAGCCGGCGCCTCCGCCAACGGCATGCCGCGCTGCTGCAGGAAAGTGCGCACTTCCGCTTCGTTCGCGCCTTCGACGTAGTCGGAGCGGAACGGCGACACGCTGCACTCGCTGCCGACGAACATCGCGTTGAAGTCGGTCGCCAGTTGGTTGACGTCACAGCCCTGCTGCAAACGCTTCAGCAGGTCATCCTGCTCCAGCGGCCAGTGCTGCTGCAGCTTGCCCTCTTTAATCAGCGCGAACAGCGGCACCAACAGCGGATCCTGCGGCTGGCGGTAGAACAGCGTACCCAGCACGCGGCAGACAATGGAAAACTCATTCATGATAAAGCCTTATTCAATACGGAAAATTTTGCCGGGACGATGTCACAAATCGGCCAATTCCGCAATCGCCAGCTTGCCGCGCCGTTCGAGAAAATCCAGCAGCCGGCGCGGGCTGACGTTGAGAATGCGCTCCTGCGGGAAGCCCACCTCGTCGATGATGCGCTCGCAGTGCTCAAAGTTACCCAGCGAAAAGGCAACGTGCGAATCCGAACCCAGCGCCAACCAACCGCCGGCATCGCGCACGGCGGCGGCGATCGCCCGGCAGTTGGCCTCGCTGCCCTTGCGGGAGTGGGTGAACGACGAGTTATTCAGCTCCAGCGCCACCTCGTATTTGGCCGCCGCCGCCGCGACGGCGGGAATGTCGATCGGATAACGTGGGTTGCCGGGGTGGCTGATGATATGCACGTCCCCCTGCGCCATCGCGGCGATCATCGCTTCAGTATTGGACGCTTTATCCTGCGGCGCAAACACCGGCTCGTGGAAACCGGCGATGATCACGTCGGTGGCGGTCAACATCGGGCCGGTGCAGTCGATGTCGCCCTGTAGGTTTTTGATGTTGGCTTCGATACCGCGCAAGATGCCCACGCCGTTCACCCGGCGCGGCCAGACGTGCATGTTCATAAAGTGCCAGTAGTGCGGCGCATCGGCCATGTCCGGGCCGTGATCGGTGATGGCGAACAGCTTGATGCCCTTCTGCTGGGCTTCGGCGATGTAATCGTGCAGCGTGCTGTAAGCGTGGGTGCTGGCGACGGTGTGCATGTGCAAATCAACGGGGTACATTGTTTCTCCTTCCAGAGGGCCCGCCCGCAAAGGTACGGGCAGGCGCGATGACGATAACAGCTTATCAGTTACCGAACGGCGGCTGAAGGATCAGTAACCCCGCTGCCTGTCGACCACGCCGGCCGGGGTGTGCCCCGCCTCCAGCGCGCGGATGTTGGCGGCGATCTGATCCATCGCCTGCTGCGGCAACGTGATGGCAGCAATATGCGGGGTTATGGTGACACGCGGATGACGCCAGAACGGGTGATCCTGCGGCAGCGGCTCGCGGGTGAACACGTCCAGCGTGGCGGCGGCCAGCTGCCCCTGCTCGAGCGCCGCCAGCAGATCGGCCTCCACCAGGTGTGCGCCGCGCGCGATGTTGATGAGATAGGCGCCCGTGCTCAACTGCGCGAACAGCTCGCGGTTGAGGATGCCGACGGTCTCCGGCGTATTGGGCAGCAGGTTGATCAGCAGTTTGACGCCGTCGAGGAAGGCCGCGCGCTGCGCCTCCCCGGCGAAACTTTGCACGCCGTCGATCTGTTTGGCGCTGCGGCTCCAGCAGCGCACGCGAAAGCCAAACTCGGTCAGCTTGCGCGCCACGCTCTGCCCCAGCACGCCGGCGCCGAGGATGCCGATGGTGAAATCATCCAGCGAGTGAGGATCGAGCGGCTGCCACTCCTGCCGCTGCTGCAGCGCCTGATACTCGTCGAAACGGCGGAAATAGCGCAGCACATAGCTCAGCGCATATTCCTGCATCTGCTGCGCCATGCCGGTATCCTCCAGCCGCAGCAGCGGTACGCCGGCGGGCAGCGTGCCGGGGTGCTTTCGCTCCTGATCGAGGATCGCGTCAACGCCAGCGCCGAGGGCGAACACCGCTTTCAGATCGCGGCGGTTGGCCAGCATCTCGTGCGGCGGGCGCCACACCAGCGCGTAATCGGCCGGCCGCTCGTCGCCACGCTGCCACTCGCGGATCTCGGCCTGCGGCAGGCGTTGTTTGATGCCGGCCAGCCATTCCTGGGCGTTAAACAAGGGGTGGTAATAAATGATGTTCATACTGCGGGCTCCCGTTTGTTTTTATTGGTTTTCCTCCAGCCTTCCGCGATTCGCCGCCGGATGCAAGCGTTAAAGCCCAAAATAAAAACAGCCCCGACCAGTGGGGCTGTTGTGCATGTTAGCGAATCAGGCGGCGGACGGGCCATCGCGCCGGATAAGGCGCCGCAGCAGCGGAATTAAAATCAGCATTGCCACGCCGACGCCCGTCGCCCCCCAGCCCAGCGCGCTGAAGATTTCGCTGTAGCCGGGGGTGGTTTGCAGCGGCGTGCTGCCACTGTTTTCCGGCATCAGGCCGGAGACGTAGCCCGCCAGCACCGAGGCGACGCCGGTCACCATCATCCAGCAGCCCATCATCACGCCCTGATAGCGCGGCGGCGCCAGCTTGCCGATCATGGCGTAACCGATCGGCGAGATCATCAATTCACCGACGCTTTGCAGCACATAGCTGATAACGATCCATTTGAATGCCACCAGCCCGTCGCCGCCCGCCATGCTGATACCCAGTGGCAGCACCAGCATGCCCAAGCCGATGCAGAACAGCGATCCGGAGAACTGCAGCGGAATGTCGATGTTGCAACCGCGAGCGCGCAGGCGATTGAACCACCAGGCCAGCAGCGGGCCGCCCACCACGATCACCAGCGTGTTGATGTTCTGGATCCACTGCGGCGCCACCTGAATGCCGTAAACGTTCAGGTTGATGTTGTGCTCGGAGAACAGCATCAGCCCCATCGGTGCCAGCTGGTACAGCGCCCAAAACACCAGCGAGCCCAGCGCCAGGATCAGATAGGCCGCCATTCTGCGGCGCTCATCGCGCGGATGGTGGCGCAGGGTCACCACGCACAGCATCAGGAAGATCAGCGCGCCGAGCACGATCACGAAGTGGCCGCTGAACTCGGCATGGGTCAGCATCACGCGGATAATCGGCACCAGCGCCACCAGCACCGCCAGCCCGACCAGCATGCGCCAGCGGTATTGGCTGCGGCTGGCGTCGTGCAGCGGGGTATTGAGATCCGCCAGAATGCGCCAGCGGCAGACGGCGACGATGATCGCCGCCGCGTTGCCCAGCGTGGCGAACAGGAACAGCGCGCGGTAGTTTTCCGTCAGTTGGAAATACCCGGCGACGGTAAAGCCGACGAAGAACCCGAGGTTCATACCGGCGTAGTTCCACAGAAACGCCGATTCACGCCGATCATCGTCCGGCTTGAAGCGCTGGGTGAGCATCATATTGATGCAGGTGACGTTGAGACCGCTGCCGGTCAGGAACATCGCCAGCCCCCAGTACAACCCCCACACGCCCGCGACGGCAATCAGCGCGCAGCCGATCACCTGTAGCACCATGCCGAGCACGAACAGATTGCGGTTACTGAGGAATCGGCCGCCGAGGTAACCGCCGAACATGTGTAGGCCATAGTTGAAGGCGCCGAACACGCCCATCATGGCGTTGGCGCTGCTTTCGTTGAAGCCCAGCCGCTTGGTGGCGTACAGCACCAGCGTGGAGTAAAGCACGGCGAAGCCCAGCGTAGCGAAGATCTGGATGAAGAACAGCGCCCCCGCACCAGGGGGAATGGCATGGCGCGCTTGCGGCGCCGGCATGGCATCTGAAGGAGTCAAAACGAACCTCTACTGCATTATTATGTAATGAGTCTGTCCCTGTCTGCGATATCGCCGGCCTGTCACCCGGCAATCTGCGCGGCGTTGTGATGTTCCTTGCCAAAAACGCCGCGCCGACACAATTCCATTTAGCGACACATCTGACTAATAATCCAGTATTAATGCATATAACAGCAGACAACCTAACGTCAGTGGCGATATATTGAGCTACCTGTACAGAAAAAGGTCAAGCAATCGTCTTTTATGGATTCCGACTGCGGTCTACTCTGCCCACGTGTGGCCACGAGTGGGAATATCGTTCGGTAAATCAGCAAATTGCTGCAAGTTTGGCTAAACAGTCATGAGAATGAAATAAGAGGGTTGACGCTGAGATCAGATTCTCCTACATTAGCGCCCGTCGACAGCGCAAAGCGTTATCGACAACAAAACGGTGAGGTGTCTGAGTGGCTGAAGGAGCACGCCTGGAAAGTGTGTATACGCGAAAGTGTATCGAGGGTTCGAACCCCTCTCTCACCGCCAAATTTAAAAAAAAAGCCTGGATTCGCGTCCAGGCTTTTTTTTGCATGGTGCACCGCCGAGAGGGGCGAGAAGCCTCGACAGGGTTCGACAAAACGCCTGCGTTTTGGACCGCCAACGGCGGCCCGCAGGGTGAGCGCAGCGAATCAAGCCCTCTCTCACCGCCAAATTTAAAGAGAAAGCCTGGATTCGCGTCCAGGCTTTTTTTTTGCATGGCGCACCGCCGAGAGGGGTGTGCACAGCGCATCTCCCCACCCTCTGTGACCGTGATTCCCATTTCCGCCGGTTATCCACGAGCCTTACTTCTGATTTTCTCACCCTTTCATGGCTTCTGCCCTACCGTTCGCCGCAGTTTTCAGCAAAGTGCACACGGCTTGAGCGGACGAACAAAAACACAGAAATTATTCTTGACCGGATCGGCCCCACTCCCTATAGTAGCGCCCCGTTGCAGCGATGATTTCGCAACAAAAAAATATGGTGAGGTGTCCGAGTGGCTGAAGGAGCACGCCTGGAAAGTGTGTATACGCGAAAGTGTATCGAGGGTTCGAATCCCTCCCTCACCGCCATATTCTAACGAGAAAGCCTGAGCGAAAGTTCAGGCTTTTTTGTTTGCATAGCGCACCGACCGGGAGGGTGAGAACCCTCGACAGGGTTCGACAAAACGCCCGCGTTTTGGACCGCCAACGGCGGCCCGCAGGGTGAGCGCAGCGAATCAATCCCTCCCTCACCGCCATATTCTACAAAAAAGCCTGAACTCGCGTTCAGGCTTTTTTGTTTGCATAGCGCACCAGCCGGGAGGGTGAGAACCCTCGACAGGGTTCGACAAAACGCCCGCGTTTTGGACCGCCAACGGCGGCCCGCAGGGTGAGCACCAGCGAATCAATCCCTCCCTCACCGCCATATTCTAACGAGAAAGCCTGAGCGAAAGTTCAGGCTTTTTTGTATGCATAGCGCACCGGCCAGAGAGCGCCCCCTCGACAACGGCATAAGCTGTCGACCATAATGCCCTCATAAAGGTAGGCCAATGCGTAATGCAAGGGAGAAACGTGGCGCGTAAGAAGAAAGGCAATGCCCCGCAGCCAAAGACAGGCCCCGTTAAAGAAAAATCGAATAACCGTTTGGCGAAAGTATCGGCATTTTTGGTAGGCTCAGGGATTCTCATGGCAATATTGGGCGCCTCCTATCAGTACTTCGCCGGCAGCGTTTCATTAGCTTTCGTTCAACCTGTCGGAAGAGCCTATGAGTTCCAACTGACGAATGACACGCCTTCGGATCGTACCGTAGCCTCCTTTCGCATCATTCCCCCCGACGTCCAGCAAGTGATCTACAAAGTCACCGAGGATGTCTATGCCACCCGCGACGAAAAAGGGCAGATCACCTTGCCGGGCGGTAACCAGAGTTATGTTCCCGCCGCAGAATTTAAAGAGCTTGATGGCCAGCGCTTATCCGCGAACTCCTCATTCAAGTTTCGCGTGCCGCCGCTTTCCAATCGCACCTGGATGGCGCCGGAGGCAGCCATCGTCGACATTCGCTATGAAATCGACTCGTCAAACCCTGTGCTTGCCGCTATTGAAAGCGTATTAAACGTCCTGGGTCTCCACACCCGCCAGCACACCGTTCGCTACCTGGTCATTGAGAACTACTGGACGCCTTCACGTTCAAACTCTCTCAACGAGGCGATTCGTATATTCTGCCGCGACAGCGACACGGTGGCAAAGTCAGGCAGTTGCGACAACTTTTGAATCCCCCACAGGTAAAGACAAAAAAGCCCGAACGCAAATTCAGGCTTTTTTATCCCCACTGCCCAACCGATCAGTGGTGCGTGCATCTCACCGACGTTGGCTGCGCCAACGCACGGCGCCAGTCGCCCGGCGTTTGGCCAAACTGGCGTTTGAAGCTGCGGTTGAATGACTGCTGTGAGTCGAAGCCGAGTGAGATCGCCACGCTGACGATCGGTTCGCCGCTGTTGGCCAAACGCTCCGCCGACACCTTCAATTTTTGCATACGGATATACTCCCCCAACGCGTAGCCGGTCTGGCGCTTGAACATGCGCTGCAGATGCCATTTGGAGTAGCCCGCGCGGTCCGCTACGGTGTTGATATCCAGTTTTTCTTCCAGATTGTTGTCGATCCACGTCTTCAAATCGGTAATGAAACCCGTCGTGTTCATGCTGATGCTCCCATCATTCGGCAGGGTCCCCCTCTGCCCGATGCACATACGTTGCAACAGTTTCGCTTTAAATGCAATTTTTATTATTGCATTTACCAGAAAGCCGCCTCTATACTCCACCCAATTAATGTAACCGATATTGATACATTAATGTGACACCAATATGTTTCAAAACCTAACGTTGGGCCATAACAAGGCACAACGCCCCTTCAGCCGAACGCAGGCATACATGAAGGGAAAGCCCGGAAAACAGGGCTGGGTATGGGGCCAGACAGCGCTTACTTATCGGAATAAAAATAATGGCAAATCAACCAAACTCATCGTTCAACGCCGGCGGCCGCACGCGCGCCTTCGCTCTGGGCCAGCGGCTCTCCGGGGTGGCGCTGCTGGCCGCCCTGCTCGCCGGGTGTGACAACAGCGTCGCGCACAACGCCCCGCCACCGCCGCCGGTGGTCAGCGCCGCCAGCGTGGTGGTCAAACCGATCAGCCAGTGGGATGCGTTCAATGGCCGGGTCGAAGCAGTGCAAAGCGTACAGCTGCGCCCGCGAGTTTCCGGCTACATCGAGCGGGTCAACTACACCGAAGGCGACGAGGTGAAGAAAGGCCAGGTGCTGTTCACCATTGACGATCGCACCTACCGCGCCGCGCGCGAACAGGCGCAGGCCGAGCTGGTGCGAGCGCGCAATCAGGCAACCCTGGCGCGCAGCGAATCTTCGCGCACCGAGAAGCTGATCGGCACCCAGGCCATCTCGCAAGAGGTGTGGGAACAGCGTCGTTCGTCCGCCGCACAGGCGCAAAGCAACGTGCTGGCGGCGCAGGCTCAGCTCGATATGGCGCAGCTTAATCTCGACTTTACTCGCGTCACCGCGCCGATCGATGGACGCGCCAGCCGCGCGATGATCACCGCCGGCAACCTGGTCACCGCTGGCGACAGCGCCAGCGTGCTGACGACGCTGGTGTCGCTCGATAAGGTTTACGTCTATTTCGACGTGGATGAAGCCACCTTCCTGCGCTATCAGCAGCAGGGCCGGCACGATGCCCGCCTGCCGGTGAAAGTTGGCCTGGTGGGTGAAGACGGCACCCCGCATCAGGGGCTGGTGGATTTCACCGATAACCAACTGAACGCCGGTACCGGCACCATCCGTATGCGCGCCCTGCTCGACAACCGCGATCGTCGCTTCACGCCGGGGCTGTTCGCCCGCGTGCAGATGCCCGGCAGCGCCGAGTTCAACGCCATGCTGATCGACGATAAAGCGGTGATGACCGACCAAAACCGCAAGTTCGTTTACATCGTCGATAAAGACGGTAAGGCACAGCGCCGCGACATCGACGTGGGCCGCATGGCCGAAGGATTGCGCATCGTGCAGAAAGGGTTGGCAAACGGCGATCGGGTGATCGTCGACGGCATGCAGAAAGTGTTTATGCCGGGCATGCCGGTCGACGCGAAAAGCGTCGCGATGACCACCACCGCTTCCGCACTTAACTAAGCTCCCAGCCGAGACTTCTGACCCATGGACTTTTCCCGTTTTTTCATCGACCGACCGATCTTTGCCGCGGTGCTGTCGATACTGATTTTTGTCGCCGGGGCGATCGCCATCCCGCTGCTGCCGATCAGCGAATACCCGGACGTGGTGCCGCCCAGCGTGCAGGTGCGCGCAGAATACCCGGGCGCCAACCCGAAAGAGATCGCTGAAACGGTGGCCACGCCGCTGGAAGAAGCGATCAACGGCGTCGAAAACATGATGTACATGAAATCGGTCGCCGGCTCCGACGGCGTGCTGGTGACCACCGTCACCTTCCGCCCCGGCACCGATCCCGATCAGGCGCAGGTGCAGGTGCAAAACCGCGTGGCGCAGGCCGAAGCGCGCCTGCCGGAAGACGTACGCCGCCAGGGCATCACCACTCAGAAACAGTCTCCGGCGCTGACGCTGGTGGTGCATCTGGTCTCGCCTTCCGGCAAGTACGATTCGCTCTACCTGCGCAACTACGCCACCCTGAAGGTCAAGGACGAGCTGGCCCGTCTGCCGGGCGTCGGCCAGGTGCAGATCTTCGGCGCCGGTGAATACGCGATGCGCATCTGGCTCGATCCGAACAAGGTTGCCGCGCGCGGGCTGACCGCCTCCGACGTGGTGAGCGCCATGCAGGAGCAGAACGTGCAGGTCTCCGCCGGCCAGCTGGGCGCGGAACCGATGCCGACGCGCAGCGACTATCTGCTGTCTATCAACGCCCAGGGCCGCCTGCAAACCGAAGAAGAGTTCGGCAACATCATCCTCAAAAGCGGCGACAACGGCGAGATTGTGCGGCTGCGCGACGTGGCGCGCATCGAAATGGGTTCCGGCAGCTACGCGCTGCGCGCCCAGCTCAATAACAAGGATGCGGTTGGTATCGGCATCTTCCAGTCGCCGGGCGCCAACGCCATCGAGCTGTCGGACGCGGTGCGCGGCAAGATGGCCGAGCTGGCAACCCGCTTCCCGGACGGCATGAGCTGGAAAGCGCCGTACGATCCGACGGTGTTCGTGCGCGATTCGATCCGCGCGGTGGTGGATACCCTGCTGGAAGCGGTGATCCTGGTGGTGCTGGTGGTCATTCTGTTCCTGCAGACCTGGCGCGCGTCGATCATTCCGCTGTTGGCGGTGCCGATCTCCGTGGTCGGCACCTTCGCCGCACTGTATCTGCTCGGCTTCTCGCTCAACACCCTCAGCCTGTTCGGGCTGGTGCTGGCGATCGGTATTGTGGTGGATGACGCCATCGTGGTGGTGGAGAACGTCGAGCGCAATATCGAAGAGGGGCTGTCGCCGCTGGCGGCGGCGCACCAAGCGATGCGCGAGGTCTCCGGCCCGATCATCGCCATCGCCGTGGTGCTGTGCGCGGTGTTCGTACCGATGGCGTTCCTTTCCGGCGTCACCGGCCAGTTCTACAAGCAGTTCGCCGTCACCATCGCCATCTCGACGGTGATCTCCGCCATCAACTCGCTGACCCTGTCGCCGGCGCTGGCGGCGCGCTTGCTGAAACCGCACGGCGCGCCGAAAGATATGCCGTCGCGCCTGATCGACCGGCTGTTCGGCTGGCTGTTCCGGCCGTTCAACCGCTTCTTCGCCAGCGGTTCGCAGCGTTACCAGCACGGGGTGTCCCGCGTGCTGGGCCGACGCGGCGCGGTGTTCGTCGTTTACCTGCTGCTGCTGGCCGCCGCCGGGGTGATGTTTAAGACCGTGCCCGGCGGCTTTATCCCGACGCAGGACAAGCTGTATCTGATTGGCGGCGTGAAGATGCCGGAAGGCGCCTCGCTGGAGCGCACCGATGCGGTGATCCGCAAGATGAGCGCCATCGGTATGAGCGTGGACGGCGTCACCGATGCGGTGGCCTTCCCCGGCCTGAACGCGCTGCAGTTCACCAATACGCCGAATACCGGCACGGTATTCTTCGCGCTGGAGTCATTGAGCACCCGTACTCGCACCGCGGCGCAGATCAACGCCGAGATCAACGCGCGCATTTCGCAGATCCAGGAAGGTTTCGCCTTCTCGATCATGCCGCCGCCGATCCTCGGCATCGGCCAGGGTTCCGGCTATTCGCTGTACGTGCAGGATCGCGGCGGGCTGGGTTACGGCGCGCTGCAGACCGCGATCAACACGATGTCCGGCGCCATTATGCAAACGCCAGGCATGGGGTTCCCGATCTCCTCGTATCAGGCCAACGTGCCGCAGCTGGACGCCAAAATCGATCGCGACAAGGCCAAGGCCCAGGGGGTGCCGCTCAATGCGCTGTTCAGCACGCTGCAGACCTACCTCGGTTCGTCTTACATCAACGACTTTAACCGTTACGGCCGCACCTGGAAGGTGATGGCGCAGGCCGACGGCCAGTTCCGCGACAGCGTGGAAGACATCGCCAACCTGCGTACCCGCAACGACAAAGGCGAAATGGTGCCGATCGGCAGCATGGTCAGCATCGGCACCACCTACGGCCCGGATCCGGTGATCCGTTATAACGGCTTCCCGGCGGCGGACCTGATCGGCGATGCTGACCCGCGCGTGCTCTCCTCTACCCAGGCGATGGGTGCGCTGACGCAGATGGCCGATAAGCTGTTGCCGAACGGCATGAACATTCAGTGGACCGATCTGAGCTATCAGCAATCGACCCAGGGCAACGCCGCGCTGGTGGTGTTCCCGGTAGCGGTGCTGCTGGCGTTCCTCGCGCTGGCGGCGCTGTATGAAAGCTGGACGCTGCCGCTGGCGGTGATCCTGATCGTGCCGATGACCATGCTGTCGGCGCTGTTCGGCGTATGGTTGACCGGCGGCGACAACAACGTGTTCGTGCAGGTCGGGTTGGTCGTTCTGATGGGGCTGGCCTGTAAGAACGCCATTCTTATCGTCGAGTTCGCCCGCGAGCTGGAAATGCAGGGCAAAGGCATCGTCGAAGCGGCGTTGGAAGCCTGCCGCCTGCGGTTGCGCCCGATCGTGATGACCTCCATCGCCTTCATCGCCGGCACCATCCCGCTGATCCTCGGCCACGGCGCCGGCGCCGAAGTGCGCGGCGTCACCGGCATCACGGTGTTCTCCGGCATGCTGGGGGTCACGCTGTTCGGGCTGTTCCTGACGCCGGTGTTCTACGTCACCCTGCGCCGCCTGGTGGCACGCAAGGCACAGCCGCAGAAAGCGTAATCATCGTCTTAACATGCAAAAAGGTCGGGCATTGCCCGACCTTTTTTTATGCATGCGAACCGCGATTATTTATCGGCGGTTTCAGCCTCTTGCGCAGCGGCGTACTCCGCACAGGCGCGCTTGTCGCCCCGCTCCAGTTCGGCCAGCGAATCGGCCACGGTGTGGCGCGCCAGCACCGCAAGCGAAGCCTGTTCGGCCTCGTTCACCACCGATTTGAAATACCAGCAGGCGTTGGCGCTCACCAGGCAACGGGCCGGCACTTCAGGGCGTGAGGCCCAGATGCGCTTGTCGTCGATCACCGCCAGATAGATATCGCGCAGAGTAATCTCTTCCGCCGGGCGGCCAAGGTGGATAGAGCCGTTTCGGCCCAGGGTGGAAACGATGATGCCGTCTTTGGTCAGCGGGACCATCAGTTTGCGGATAAAGCTGGGGTTGGCTTCCAGAGCGGCGGCGAGGGTGGCGCTTGTCGAACGCATGCCCTGCTTCTCAGCTACGGCGACGCTAAGGACCATTTGCAACGCTGTCGGAAAGCGAAAATCTAACATGTCGTTATCTCTGCGAGACGAAATACTCGGGTTTGGCCGGTGTGGCGATTGGCGCCGAACACACCGCTTAATTGCACAATAATATAACAAACGCGGGGGCTTTTTTGAAGTTTTGCCCAGTGATATCGCACGCAGACATTAGAACGATCGCAGAATTCTCCGGCGGACAAAAAACAGAAACCCGCGTCAATGTTAACGCCGCTCGCTTAACCGGGTTAAACGATCAGAACTAACACTGCCCGCGGGCTTAATTCGAATGTGGCGATCAGGCTCTGTTCAGCACCAGTTGGCCGTTTTTATCCAACGGGATTTGCGTACCCGGATCGTGATCCATGCGGATCTTGCCCTGCTGATTGCCGATCTTGTAGGTCACGTCATAACCCAGCATTTTCTGAGACTTGTCATAGACCGTTTTGCAACGCTGCTGAACGCTGGTGCTGACGTCGTTGTTCTGCATCGCCCCTTGCACCTGGTTGCCGGCATAGCCGCCGCCCAGCGCGCCGACTACGGTCGCCACGTCGCGCCCACGACCGCCGCCGAACTGGTGGCCGATCACACCGCCCGCCACTGCGCCCAGCACAGAACCGGCGATACGGTTTTCATCCTGCACCGGTGCACGGTGCGTCACGGTGACGTTGCGGCATTCCTGACGCGGCGTTTTGACGGTTTCTTTAATCGGCGTTGCGGCGAGCACCTGCGCGTACTGCGGACCGGCAGAAAAGACGTCCAGGCTGGCTACCGCGGCAATCCCCAGAGCGGCAGCGATACCAATCCCAACACCGGCTAACATTGACTTGTTCACAGGAAACCTCCTGAAAGTGTTACCACGCATTTTGTCCGGGGTCTGTGACCGGCTGCACCGCGCTTATTATTTTGCGCATGGGCGGCTTGCGGTATCCCGGTTTACGGCGTGCGCGACGCGCCGTCTGTAAACGAGGTAAAGTCTGCACAATGATCTGAGGACCCGCAATAAGACAAGGGGACCAAAAATGCGGGAAAACGGTCGTTTCGCCGCTGTTTAGGAGGAATCTTAAGAATTTTACCCATGCCGACGACAGCTTATGCTGAAGAATCAAACAACCGCCGCCGATCGCCTCGCGCCGCCATAAAAAAACCCGCGCGGGCGAACCGGCGCGGGTTGGTCGACAAAGGCAGGATCAGTGCATTTTCAGGCGCGGGCGGATCACCCGGTTGATACCGCCTACCAGCATCATCAGGCCGGTTTTGATGTAGCCGTGCAGCGCTACCTGGTGCATGCGGTACAGCGAGATGTAAACGAAGCGCGCGATGCGCCCTTCCACCATCATCGAGCCGCGCATCAGGTTGCCCATCAGGCTGCCGACGGTGCTGAAGCGCGACAGCGACACCAGCGAGCCGTGGTCTTTATATACGTATGGCTTCAGCGTCTGGCCGTTCATCAGCGCCAAAATATTGGTGGCGCAGCGCGAGGCCATCTGGTGCGCCGACTGGGCGCGCGGCGGCACGAAACCGCCGCCCTCTTTCGGGCAGGAGGCGCAGTCGCCGATGGCGAAGATGTTCGGATCGCGCGTGGTCTGCAGCGTCGGCTCCACCACCAGCTGGTTGATGCGGTTGGTTTCCAGGCCGCCGATGTCTTTCATAAAGTCCGGCGCTTTGATGCCGGCCGCCCACACCATCAGATCGGCGTCGATGAACTCGCCGCCCTTGGTGTTCAGGCCTTTGGCATCTGCGCTGGTCACCATGGTGTTGGTCAGCACGCGCACGCCCAGTTTGATCAGTTCCTGGTGCGCGGCGGCGGAAATGCGCGGCGGCAGCGCCGGCAGGATGCGCTCGCCGGCTTCCACCAGCGTCACGTTGAGCGCGCTGTTGTCCAGGCCTTCGAAACCGTAGCTGTGCAGCTGCTTCACCGCGTTGTGCAGTTCGGCGGACAGCTCAACGCCGGTGGCGCCGCCGCCGACGATAGCGATGTTGACTCGCTCTTTTTGCCCCGGCTGCGCCGAGAACTTCAGGAACAGGTTGAGCATTTCGTTGTGGAAACGACGTGCCTGATGTGGGTTATCCAGGAAGATGCAGTGCTCTTTCACGCCCGGCGTACCGAAATCGTTCGAGGTGCTGCCCAGCGCCATCACCAGGATGTCGTACGGCAATTCGCGCGCCGGCACCAACTCGCCGCCCTGCTCGTCGCAGATCTGCGCCAGCTGCAGCGTTTGCGTCTCGCGGTTGATGTTGGTCAACGACCCCAGCTGGAAGCTGAAATGGTGATTGCGTGCGTGCGCCAGGTAGCTGAGCGCATCCACGCCGTCATCGAGGGAACCGGTTGCCACTTCGTGCAACAGCGGTTTCCACAAATGGCTGTGGTTGCGATCCACCAGCGTGATCTCCGCTTTGTTCTTGCGGCCAAGTTTATGGCCCAGGCTGGTCGCCAGCTCCAGACCACCGGCGCCGCCGCCAACAATAACGATTTTCTTCTTTGGCGTTGTCAAAATAACCCCCTAAATGTGAACCATTTGTTATCCCAGGGTAAATAAATAATATCCTTAGAATACATAGGGTTCGCGTAAAATAAATCGGCTCTCTGAAGCCAGAATAGCATGTGAGGTTATTTGGTCATACCAAAATTGACGTACATCAATTTTTTTTGGTTAAAGGCTGGACGAGGGGATTTTTTGGGGATTGCGATTCAAATAGTTAGCGCTGAGTCACAGTTTTAAATTTTGCCGATTGCCACGCAAAATCTGGCTTTGACGCACAAAAAAGCCGCACTTTCCGTCGGTGAAAAGCGGGGGAGAGCGGCTCGCGGCAGCGTTATGAAACTGTTAACCCAGCGCCTTGAACGCCTTGAGCCGCTGCAGATGCGGCGAGATGTTTTTGAACTTGTGCGTCTGCTGTTCATCCCAGACGATTTCGTAGTAGTGATGCAGCAATTCGGCACTGCGCCGGTTATCCAGCACCTCGTCGTGGCGCGACAGCACCACCAGGCAGCGATCGCGATTTTTCTCGCGGAAATCCTCCACGCACTTGGTGGCGATATCGCGATACTCTTCCGGCCGGTCTATCTTGCCGTGCATGTGTTCTTCCGGGTACAGATTGGGATTGAACATCGCCTGGCGAATGCCGCACAGGAAGCCGATGCGCTCCGCCCAGAAGCCGCCGAGGCCGACCCCGCAGATCAACGGGTGCGCGTCGCCACCCTGCTGCACCGCCTTGTCCACCTCTTTCAACAGATGCTGCATGTCGTGACGCGGATGCAGCGTGCTGTAGCTGATAAAGCGCACGTCCGGATCGATAAACTGCAGCTGTAACACCTTTTCATGATTGCCGGGGCTGGTGGAATCGAAGCCGTGCAAATAGATAATCATGTGGATCCTCGCAACAAGCCAAGGGCCGCGGGCGCGGCCCTCATCATTTCCGCTCTGCGCCGCGGTGCGGCGCCTGGATTCACCCTTGCGAACGCTGCTTGTGCTCCTCCCAGCGTTCGCTCAGCGCGCTGAGCGCCTTGTGCGCCTGCTGCCAGCGCTCGGAGTCGCGCAGTTCCTGACGGGTGAACTGACCGCGATGATATAACCGCTTCACCTTCTCTGCTTTGACCGGGGACAGGTTATCCAACACGCTGACCGCGCCTTCGCGGTGGTTGCACACCAGGATCATGTCGCAACCGGCATCCAGCGCCGCCTGGCCGCGTTCGGCATAGCTGCCCATGATGGCGGCACCTTCCATCGACAGATCGTCGGAGAAAATCACGCCGTCGAAGCCCAGCTCCTGACGCAGGATCTGTTGCAGCCAGTAAGGCGAGCCGCTGGCCGGACGCGGGTCCGCTTCAGTATAGATGACGTGAGCCGGCATGACGGCGTCCAACAGCTGACGGTTGATCAGCTCGCGGAAGATCGCCATGTCGTGCTCGCGGATCTGCGCCAGCGGCCGCGGATCGCGCGGCGTTTCCTTGTGCGAATCGGCGCTGACGGCGCCGTGCCCCGGGAAGTGTTTACCGGTGGTTTTCATGCCGGCGCTGTGCATGCCGAGGATGAAGCGTTCCGCCATCGCCAACGCCTGCTGCGGATCGCTGTGGAACGAACGTTCGCCGATCGCTGCGCTGCCGTGGCCGATGTCCAGCACCGGCGCAAAGCTGATGTCGATATCCTGCGCGATCATTTCCGCCGCCATCAGCCAGCCGGCCTCCTGCGCCAGACGGCCGCCTTCCTGCGCATTGTGCAACGCGGCAAACGACTGCGCCGCCGGCAGACGGGTGAAGCCCTCGCGGAAGCGCTGCACGCGCCCGCCTTCCTGATCTACCGCCACCACCAGCCGATCGTGCGATTCGGCGCGGATCTGGCGCACCAGCTCACGCAGCTGCTCCGCATCGTGGAAGTTGCGGGTAAACAAGATCAATCCACCAACCAGCGGATGTTTCAAAATCTCGCGTTCTTCTGCATCCAGCTCGTAGCCGGCGACATCTAGCATTACTGGGCCCACGGGCACCTCACTTCATTATTGTTCGTTCAGAATTCGGATGATGATAAACAGAATCGCCGGCGCAGCGCCGCGCCCCAGCGCAAAAATTCGGCGTCGCCGCTCTGCTGCCAGCGCACTTCAAACCACAGCAGCATCAGATAATCCACCCACGGCAGCCAGCGCTGCACCTGCGCCTGCAGCCGGGCGACGTCGTGATAGCCCTGACGCGCGTAGTGCTGCAAAAAGCGCTGCTGCGCCTCCGCCGCCCAGCCGTTGCCGCGAAACAGCGCGGCGATATCCAACGCCACATCGCCGTCGGCGGCATACTCCCAGTCGATCAGCCGCAGCCCCTCGCCGGTCGCGAGCAAATTGCCCGGATGGATGTCCATGTGTAGCGGCGCCAGGCGTAATGGCCGCGGCGGCGCGCAGCG
This sequence comes from Serratia sp. CY43202, assembly GCF_052168755.1. Taxonomy (NCBI): domain Bacteria; kingdom Pseudomonadati; phylum Pseudomonadota; class Gammaproteobacteria; order Enterobacterales; family Yersiniaceae; genus Serratia; species Serratia sp. CY43202. Next base: position 364,150 of record NZ_JBJNMB010000004.1, on the reverse strand, counting down.
TAAGAAATGACGCTGCCAACTCAGCCAGGCGGGGGTTAAACGCCGCGTATCCAGCTGCTGCCAGTAGCGGCGGAACTGCCGCCGCAGATCCAACCGGTAACCACTGAGCGGCCGCCGGTGCAGCGTCGCCGCCATCGCCGCCAGCTCGCCGCGCTGATTCAGCCTGTCAAACTCAGCTTCTGTGACGACGTCACCTTCGAGCCATTCGAGGACAAGCCACTGATTATTCTGCGCGAAAACCCGTGGCCCCAGCCCCGGCGCGCAGCGACGCAAGACCTGCGCTTCCCGCCGCCTGCTCACGCCCAGCGTGCGTTTCTCCGCGCTGTTTTGCCGCGCCAGCAGCGTGATGCCCGAACCGTCGATACGCCAGCTCTCGCCGGTCAGCCCCTGCACCGGGCTGAAATGACAACCGGCGGTATTCACCGCCGGCAGTCTGGTTTCCATCAATCGTCGCAGCGCGGCCTCAGCGTTTAACGGCGCCATTGCCCGACCAGACGATCTCGCCGGTTTGCACCAGCATCAGCTGCATATCCAACGCCGGCGACTTCACGTCGCCGCTGACGTCGCTGTACAGCACGTACTGCGCACCGACGATGCGCGCCAGGCCAATCGCCTTGCTGCGCGAGCCGAAGCTGTCATCCGCCGACAGGCCCAATGTTTGTCTGGCGCTGGTCAGCTTCGCTTCCGGCACCACGCTGAAGGTGGAGTTCGACGCCAGCGCCTTATACAGCGCCGCGGTGGCTTTGCCCATCTGCAGCGAGCCGTTGGTGTTGTTCTTGACGCTGTCCAGCAGCAGCACGCTGCCGGCCGTGACGCCATCGGCCTTCAACATCTGATTTACCAGCGGCTGAACGCTGCCCAGCCAGTCGAGCTGCTGGATTTTCGGTGGCTGCGGCACCGGCTCGGTAGTTGGCGGCTGCGGCTGTTCGACCGGCGGCGTCGGCTGTTCTGGTTCGACGGTGACCGGCGGCAACGGCTGATCCGGCTCAGGCGGACGCGACAGACAGCCGCTCAGGGTGAATGCGGCCAGCGCCACTAAGACGTACTTTTTCATGCTTTTTCTCCAAACCTGGCAAGCGCTTACAGGTACAGATACAGACGCGCGCTTTTAGCTTCCAGATTACCGTTAATCGAGTAGATTTTGGCGTCCGAGTTAGGCGCCACGACGATCTCACGCGGTTTCTCGAAGGGGCGAATATCCAGCCCCTGCGCGTCGTACCAATAGAAACGATAATGCACGGTGACCGGCGTCGGTTGGCTGTTATTGAGCACCGAAGTCGCCATCACCCGGCCGGAAGCGTTCGAGACAGAGGGCGTATCGGCAAAAATGCCGGCGGTCAGCACCGAAGGATCCATCACCACCGTTTGCCCCCGGTTAACCGCGATGCCGGATGGCGAACTGCACCCCATCAGCAACGCGGCGGGCAGCGCCAACGCCATCAGACAACGCAGAGTTTTTTTACCGCGCATGATTTCCTCGCTTAACGTGACAGCAGCGGCCCCAGCGAGCGGCCACCGACCAGGTGCATATGAATATGATAGACCTCCTGACCGGCGTGGCGGTTACAGTTGACGATCAGGCGGTAGCCGTCCTCGGCGATGCCTTCCTGTTCGGCGATCTTCGCCGCGGCGGTGATCATGCGGCCCAGCGCAGCTTCGTGCTCGACGGTCACGTCGTTGACGGTTGGGATCAGCACGTTGGGAACGATCAGCACATGGGTAGGCGCCTGGGGGGAGATGTCACGGAAAGCGGTGACCAGTTCATCCTGGTAAACCACATCAGCAGGGATTTCGCGGCGGATAATTTTACTGAAAATCGTTTCTTCGGCCATCTGGCGTTCCTTGTTTTACACAATTAGCTGTACGCAGTATGAGTGACAAATTCTACTGCTTTCAACCTGATTGCGCACTTTCCACGTCGAGTGCTGCAGATTCGCGCAGGCCGTCGCCCCGCTTGTGCATCTTTTCACTTTGGTTATTCACTATTGTTGCTTTACTTGCCCCGCGCCGCCGCCAATAGTAACCCCATGATTAACAAAGGATAGAGGGCACTATGCCACTGAAGATTGCGGCGCTGTGCGCGCTGTTGCTGAGCGCTGCCGTGCAGGCGGCCACGACGGGCGGTATCGACCTGCAGGCTAACCGAGAGCCGATACGCACGGAGAAAAACCCGGCGGCTATCGCGCTGATCCCGGCGAACTTTCACTTCGCGGTGCCCGGCAAGCTGACGGTGGCGGTAGCATTCGAGAACTCCCCGCCGCTGGCGCTGTTCGCCGAAGACAATAAAACGCTGATCGGCAGCGATCCGGACATCGCCCGCCTGGTGGCCGACAGCCTCGGGCTGGAGCTGAATCTGGTGCCCACCTCCTGGGAAGATTGGCCCTTGGGCATCAGCGCGGGCAAATACGATGCGGCGATCTTCAACATCGCCGTCACCAAACAGCGTAAAACCAAATTCGACTTCGCCACTTACCGGGTGGACACGCTGGGCTTTTACGTCAAATCCACCAGCCACATCACCTCGATCAACCGCCCGCAGGACGTGGCCGGGCTGCGGATCATCGTCGGATCCGGCACCAATCAGGAAAACATTCTGCTGGGATGGGATAAGCAGAATCGCGCCGCCGGGCTGCCGCCGGTGCAGCCGATCTACGTGACCGACGACGCCGCCACCAACCTCAGCATTCAGTCCGGGCGCGCCGATGCGTTCTTCGGCCCCCACTCCACCGGCGCCTACAAGGCGGCGCTGACCGGCAAAACCAAAATGGTCGGCATCGGCCCCAACGTGGCCTACGTCGCGGTCACCACCAAAAAAGGCAACGGGTTGGTGAACGCCGTCAACGCCGCGATCAATGGCGCGATCGTCAGCGGCGAATATGCGCAGGTGCTGGAACGCTGGGGCGAAGGCGACGAAAAGGTCGAGCGCTCAACCATCAACCCGCCGGGCATCGGCGACTAGCTACCGATCAGCTGCGGGGCATGTCGGCGCATCCACTCGGCCAGCGAGTCCAGCGTCGGCCGCAGCGATTTGCCGAGCGTGGTGACCTGGTACTCCACCCGCGGCGGCACTTCGGGATACACCTGCCGCGTCACAAGACCGCGCTGCTCGAACAGCCGCAGCTGGCGCGTCAGCTCTTTTTGCGCAATGGGCGCCACCGCCCGCTGCAGCTCGCTGAATCGCACCGGGCCATCGATCATAATCAGCCGGTACAGGATGGGTATCGCCCATTTGCCCGACACCAGATTGACGAAGTCCACCATCGGGCAGGATTCGCCCGCCGTCGGCAACGCCGACAAATTATTTTTCGCCGCTAAGGGCGCGCGCGCCGTCATTTCATCCCACCTCGTCCTTTAGTATCCAAAAGGTGCCTACTATGCAAAAGGAACTATAGCGCAAATAATGCCGTAACAGACATTAAAGAGGAATCGGTTATGTCACGACTGCAAGGCAAATACGCATTGATCACCGGCGGCACCAGCGGCATCGGGCTGGAAACCGCCCGCCAATTCATCGCCGAGGGCGCAACGGTGGCGATCACCGGCCGCAGCCAACGTGCCCTGGACGCGGCGGGCCAGGCATTGGCGGGCAACGCGCTGTTGCTGCTGAGCGACGCCGGCGACATCCCACAGCAACGTGCGCTGGCGCAGCAGTTGGAGCAACGGTGGCCGCGGCTGGACGTGCTGTACGTTAACGCCGGCGACGTCACGCACCGCCCGCTGCAGGAGTGGGATGAGCAGAGCTACCAGCGGCTGATGGACATCAACCTGAAGGGGCCGTTCTTTCTGATCCAGGCGCTGCTGCCGCTGCTGGCCACCCCTTCCTCGGTGATCCTGTGCGGTTCGGTCAGCGCCCATATCGGTCTGCCGCAAAGCAGCGCCTACGCCGCCAGCAAAGCCGGTTTGTTATCTCTGGCCAGAACGCTCTCCGGCGAGCTGCACGCGCGCGGCATTCGCGTCAACGGCCTCAGCCCCGGCCCGACCGAAACCCCGGCGCTGGGAAAACTGGGGCTGGCGGAAGCGGATGAACGGGCATTGCGCGACGATATCCGCGCGCTAGTGCCGATCGGCCGCATGGGCAGCGCGCTGGAGCTGGCCAAAGCGGCGGTGTTTCTGGCGGCGGATGAGTCGGCGTTTATGGTCGGCGCGGAGCTGCAGATGGATGGCGGCGTGGGGAACCTGTAACCGCGCGCGACACCCTAAGAAGGCCGCTTGCGCGGCCTTTATCTGTCCCTCTCAGCTCACCCCTTGAATCGGGTTGGTATTAAAGGTGTAGACCACGATCTTCCATTGGCCCTGCTGTTTCTCCAATACAAATACTTCACGGTTTAAATCGATCAGGGTAGCACCGTCGCTTATTCGGGTAACCGTTGCGCCGCGATGATGGTGCGTGCGCACATAGGCCATATTCCCGTTCACGTTGACGCTGTCATAAGCAAACTCGGTTTCAAATTTCTCGTTTTTAAATAAGTCATCATATTGTTGGCGGCGCTTTTCATTGCTGTCCGCCGTCGGTTTTTCGTTCCATTGTGAGTAACTTTCTGGCGCAAAAAGTGACAAAATCGTTTGCGTATCGCCGGCGTTAAGCGCTGTCTGGTAGCGGTTTATCAGCTCATACACCGCCTTCTGTTCGGCCGCGACGCCCGCCTCTGCGGAAACCCTGTAACTTTGCGATGCGGCCTCGCTGCTTGCGGCATAAGTTTGGCCGCACAAGCCCGCGCCCGCCAATAACAATACGGCAGTTAATTTTTTCATATAAATATCCTCTTCGGCATTATTTCATTATGGCAATACAGGATGCGATTTCAGATAAATAAAAACGCTGAAAATAAATTATCCAATGCTGCGTAAAATTGACAGCCGGCATATTTAAAAATACTCTTTTAATAATTTAAATAATGGAAGCCGTTAACATGAATGAACTGCACGCGCTGCGCGTATTCTGCCAGGTGGTGGAAATGGAGGGGTTCAGCCAGGCGGCAACCAAAATGGGGCTCTCCCCGGCCAGCGTCACATACAGCATCAATCAGCTTGAAAAACAGTTCGGGCAATCCCTCTTCAAGCGTTCAACCCGGCGCTTCTCGCTGACCAGCGCCGGGGAGCGTTGCTATCGCACCGCGCAAGAGATACTGCGGCAGTTTGACCAACTGAAAAACGACATGTCGGGTGACTTTGAACAACCGCGCGGACCGCTGCGGGTTGAGATAGCCTCAATGCTGAGCAGCATGCATATCGCCCCGGCGCTGCCGGCTTTTTTGGCGCAATACCCGGAATTGCAGCTCAGCGTGTCGGTTAGCGATCGCCTGGTCAATCCGGCGGAAGATCGCGCCGACGTATTTATTCGCATCGGCGCCGGCGACATCCCCGAGATGGTCAACCGCCAATTGCTGCAACCACGCTATTTGTGCTGTGCGTCTCCCGATTATTTTGCGCGCCATGGCCGGCCGGAACACCCGAAACAGCTGCAACAGCATCAGCGGCTGGGATTTATCCGTTCAGGCGCAGCGGCGGCGGACGACTGGCAGTTCATTCGCGGTGACGAACGCTACTCTCTGGCGCCCAGCCCGCTGCTGAGCTTCAACCATTCCCCATCGCTGTGCGAGGTTGCCAGGAATCACTTCGGCCTGGTTTACTTGCTGGATTGCACGCTGGAAAATTATCTGAAGACAGGGGAATTGGAGCCGATACTGCAGGAATGGGCGCCCACGGGAGCGCCGATCAATATTCTCTATCCGCGCCTGCGGGATCGCAGCCACAAAATTCGGGTCTTCGTCGACTTCATCAGCGAGCTGTTCGCCAACAAATTCGCCAGGCCCTGATCGCGCGGCTCACCCCAGCCCAGGGATCTCGACGCCGAAGGTCTGCAATAGCAGCACCACGTTGAGCAGCACGATCACCACCGTGCCGACCACTGCCGCCAGGCTGGTCCAGCGGCCGTTGGCAAACTCGCCCATGATGTCACGGCGACGGGTGAACATCACCAGCGCGATCATCGGCGCCGGCAGCGCCAGGCTCAGCACCACCTGGCTGTAGACCAGCGCGTCGGTGGCGTTGACGCCCATCGCCACCACGATAAACGCCGGCACCATGGTGACCAGGCGGCGCACCCACACCGGAATGCGGAAACCGACGAAGCCCTGCATGATCATTTGCCCGGCCATGGTGCCCACCACCGAACTGGAAATGCCAGAGGCGATCAGCGACGCCAGGAAGATACCGGCGGCGGCCGCGCCGAACAGCGGCGTCAGCGTATGGTAGGCGGTGCCAATTTCGGCCACGTCGCTGTTACCGGCGTGGAAAGCGCTCGAGGCCATGATCACCATCGCGATATTCACCAGCCCTGCCAGCGCCAGCGCGATCACCACTTCAATATTGGAGAAACGCAGCAGCTTGCGCCGCTCGCCGTTGTCGCTGGCCGGGCTGCGGTGCTGGGTCAGCCCCGAGTGCAGGAAAATGGCGTGCGGCATCACGGTGGCGCCGATAATGCCGACGGCGATGGTCAGCGCCTGGGCATCCGGCAGTTGCGGCGTCACCATGCCGATCCCGGCCGCCTGCCAGTCCACCGGCACAATGAACATCTCCACCAGGTAGCACAGCGCGATGATGCCTACCAGGCCGCCGATCATCAGCTCGACCGGGCGGAAACCTTTCTTTTCCACCATCAACAGCGCATAGGTGATCACCGCCGTCACCCCCATCCCCGCCAGCAGCGGCATGTGGAACAGCAGCGCCAGTGCGATCGCCCCGCCGAGAAACTCCGCCAGATCGGTGGCCATCGCCGCCACTTCGCTAAGCAGCCACATGCCGATCACTACCGGCCGCGAAAACTGATCGCGGCACATCTCCGCCAGATTGCGGTTGGTGACGATGCCGAGCTTGGCCGACAGCGCCTGGAACAGCATGGCGATCAGGTTGGCCATCACCACCACCCACAGCAGGCTGTAGCCGTATTTCGCCCCGGCCTGGATGTTGGTGGCGAAGTTACCGGGGTCCATATAGGCAATAGAGGCAATCACCGCCGGGCCGGCGAACAGCAGCGGCGTAAAAGCGCCGCGCTTGCGCCCGGCAAGGGCGGCACCAATCGCAATGTTGGTCCGTTCGGTTAACGATGAGGGAGTTGCCGCGTCTCGCATGAAGTACCCTTAATCTTTTTCTGGTTATTTTTCCACCGATCATGCTGACAATGTAGCATCGGCTACACTTTATGCAACAGGCGAAATTAATGGGCTTTGTGTAGAGATATTTCTAACTACCACAATGCGTGGCATCGAATTGATAATGTGTGCTATTTGGACTAACTTAGGGCAACCCTCCCCGCATTGCCGGGAGACGCCATTTTTATGCTTACAGGACGCCCCACGCTATGGTTACCCGCGCGCCAGATAACGCCGACCGCCCCGCCCAGACCGACATGCCGGACGAGGCCGAGCACGCCCTGCGTTTTAGCCGCGCCCGCGAAGCGCAGTCCAATGCGCTGATCGAAGATTACGTTGAGCTGATCGCCGATTTGCTGCAAAGCACCCGTGAAGCCAGAACCACCGATATCGCGCGCCGCTTCGGCGTCTCTCACCCGACGGCGATCAAAAATATCGCGCGGTTGAAAAGCGCCGGGCTGGTGGAATCGCGCCCTTATCGCGGGGTGTTTTTAACCGAGGAAGGCGAGCAGCTGGCGCAGAAGGTGCGCCGCCGTCACCGCATTGTGGTCGATCTGCTGATGTGCCTCGGGGTGCCGAGCGAAACTGCCGAGCTGGACAGCGAAGGGATTGAACACCATATCTCGGACGAAACGCTGGCGGTGTTCGAGCATTACTTGCAGCAACACGTCAAACCCTGACTCCCGGGGCGCCGATGAGCTACGCCGTGCAGCACGTTCATGGCCTGCGCCTGGTGGTTTTCGCCGAAGCCGGGCCGCTGTTGAAAGACGAAAACGACGTCAGCCTGTTTATCGCGCCCGCTTTTGAACACGAGGCCGGGATGATTGCCCTCCCCGTCAACCGCCTCGACGCCGCCTTCTTCCAGCTAAGAAGCGGCGTGGCCGGCGCCGTATTTCAGAAATTCATCAACTACCGCCTGCGCGTGACGCTGCTGGGTGATATCACCCCCTGGCTGGCGCAAAGCTGCGCGCTGCAAGATTTTGTGCGTGAAGCCAATCGCGGCGAACAGATCTGGTTCCTTCCTTCTCTCGCTGAACTAAATCAGCGCCTTGGCGCCTGACGACAGGCAATAAAAAAGGGAGGCTTTCGCCTCCCTTGATAACTCCCCTGCCTGAATCAGTGATTACGGATGTATTCGTCCATATCGGTTTTCAGGTTGTCGGACTTGGTGCCGAAGATGGCCTGCACGCCGGAGCCAGCGACGACTACGCCGGCTGCGCCCAGTTTCTTCAGGCCCGCCTGGTCAACTTTGGACACGTCGGCCACGCTGACGCGCAGACGAGTGATGCAAGCATCCAGGTTAGTGATGTTTTCTTTACCGCCGAAGGCCTGAACCAGCGCCGCGGACATTTCGGAACCGCCCTGCGCAGTCTGCTCGGCAGCGCTGTCTTCACGGCCCGGGGTTTTCAGATCCAGTTTGGCGATCAGCACGCGGAAGATGGTGTAGTACACCAGACCGTAGATGATGCCGACGATAGGGAACAGCCAGATTTTGCTGCTGTTGCCGCTCAGTACGATAAAGTCGATCAGGCCATGCGAGAAGCTGGTGCCGTCACGCATGCCCAACAGGATGCAGATTGGGAACGCCAGACCGGCCAGGATAGCGTGGATCACGTACAGGATCGGCGCGACGAACATGAAGGAGAACTCGATCGGCTCGGTGATACCGGTCAGGAACGAGGTCAGCGCGGCGGAGATCATGATGCCGCCGACTTTCGCGCGGTTTTCCGGCTTGGCCGAGTGCCAGATGGCGATGGCCGCAGCAGGCAGACCGTACATTTTGAACAGGAAGCCGCCGGACAGTTTACCCGCGGTTGGGTCACCCGCCATGTAGCGAGGGATATCACCGTGGAATACCTGGCCCGCCGCGTTGGTGAACTCACCAATTTGCATCTGGAACGGTACGTTCCAGATGTGGTGCAGACCGAACGGCACCAGAGCACGCTCAACCACGCCGTAAATGCCGAAGGCCACGACCGGGTTCTGATAAGCCGCCCACTGCGAGAAGGTCTGGATAGCCGTACCGATCGGCGGCCAGATGAAGGACAGCACTACGCCCAGAACGATCGCCGCCAGACCGGAAATGATCGGCACGAAGCGCTTACCGGCAAAGAAGCCCAGGTATTCCGGCAGTTGAATGCGGAAGAAGCGGTTGAACATATAGGCCGCGATGGCGCCGGAGATAATCCCCCCGAGCACACCGGTATCCGCCAGGTGTTTGGCCGCAATCTCTTCAGCCGGCAGGTGCAGCACCAGCGGCGCAACCACCGCCATGGTTTTCACCATGATGCCGTAGGCCACCACCGCCGCCAGCGCGGAAACGCCGTCGTTGTTGGTGAAGCCCAGAGCAACGCCGATGGCGAAAATCAGCGGCATGTTGGCGAAGACCGAACCGCCCGCTTCCGCCATCACGTGGGAGACTACCGCAGGTAGCCAGCTAAAGTTGGCGGAGCCGACGCCCAGCAGGATACCTGCGATAGGCAACACGGACACCGGCAGCATGAGCGATTTACCTACTTTTTGCAGGTTTGCAAATGCGTTCTTGAACATAGTTGAGTGTGCTCCTGAGTAATAATGCTTTGCTACTTCTTGTCGCGATGATTCGCGCTGCAAGGGGGGGAGAAAAACCCCTGCAATTCAGGGTGTCTGAGCACCCCTTGAATTTATTACGCAGAGTAAAATAAATAGCCTGCGCAATGTTTGATGACAATCACGTTTCGATGATCGAGCCGCGGTAACTTTGCATAAACCGGCCATTTTTTGGCAAAACCGGCCAAAAAACACGCACCAATCACCCTGAAACGGGAGGGAACCTTACCCGTTTCAGTGATTAATTACGAGCTTAAAAAAAATTACGCAGACAATGACCTACCGCTATAGCCTAGGTCAAAGATCACAGATCGAGGTGAAATAAGCGTGAAAAGTTGGCGGTGGTGGCTTCGGCCAGTTGTTCCAGGCTGACGCCCTTCAATACTGCCATGTATTCAGCCACATCACGCACATAGGCGGGTTGGTTTTCTTTGCCGCGATGCGGCACCGGCGCCAGATAAGGCGAATCGGTTTCCACCAGGATGCGATCCAGCGGCACGTAGCGTGCCACTTCGCGCAGTTGTTCAGCATTGCGGAAGGTGACGATGCCGGAGAAGGAGATGTAGAAGCCCAGATCCAGCAAAGCTTCGGCAGTGGTCAAATCTTCAGTGAAGCAGTGCAGCACGCCGCCGCACTCCTGTGCGTTCTCTTCACGCAGGATCGCCAGCGTGTCCGCGCGCGCATCGCGGGTGTGGACGATCACCGGCTTGTTCAGATCCCGGCCAATGCGGATATGTTCGCGGAAAGAGTCCTGCTGCAGCTCAAGATTGTCTTTCTGGTAGAAGTAATCGAGCCCGGTCTCTCCCAGCGCTACCACCTGCTCCGCCGCCGCCAGGCGACGCAGCTCGGCGTAATCATACCCCTCTTCCAGATTGAGCGGATGCACCCCGCAGGAGAAAGCCACATCGTTGCGCTCGCCGATCAGCTCGGTCATGGAACGGTAGCCCGGCAGCGTGGTGGCGACCGCCAGCACATAGCCGACGTCGCGCGCTTTGGCTTTGGCCAGCGCATCGTCCACATTCTGATGCAGCGTTTGATAATCCAGACTGTCAAGGTGGCAATGAGAATCGACTAACAACATAATTTTTAACTCTTTTACTTTACAGCGAATGAGGGTGGGAATAGCCGGCGGCGCCAAGCATCTGTTCCCAGCGAAGTAACTGTTCGGTCAGCAGCAGCTCGCGATTGACACCCACCACGCTGAGCAGCTGATGGCGGCAGGTCAGCCACTGCTGCACGATCTGCTGCAGCGAGGCGCTGCTCAGCACGCTGGCCAGCTGATGCACCAGTGGTTGCTGATCCTGATTCAATACATAGTGATGCGCGCCCTGCTGCCACTTCATCGCGTCCACCAACAGCGCGCACAACCAGTGCAGGCGCTCGGCGACATCTTCATGGTTCAGCACCGGCAACAGCGACAGCATATCGCGCTGCGGCAGCGCGGCGCTCAACGCGGTGCACAGGGCGCTGCGCTGTTGCCACTGCTGCGGCTGTAACAGCTGTTCGGCGGCCAGCGGCGCGCCGTCGTGCAGGCGCAGCGCCGTGAGGCGGTCTGTCTGAGAACCGGCCGCCTGCCGGCCCAGCCACTGCAGGCTGAGCTGCTCATCCGGGCTGGCCAAATGCCAATAAAGACAGCGGCTGCGCAGCGTCGCCATCAGCCGCGACGGCTCACGGCAACCCAGCAGAAAATAGGTTTTCTCCGGCGGCTCTTCCAGCGTTTTAAGCAGTGCGTTGGCCGCCGCCTCGGTCAACTGTTCCGCCTGCGGCAGCCAAATCACCTTGGCGCCGCCCTGCTGCGCGTGGGCGTACAGCGTTTCAATCACCTGGCGGATCGGTTCGATACCCAGGTTGCTCTTGCCCTTTTCCGGCGCCAGCACGTGATAATCCGGGTGATTCCCCGCCAGCATCAGCCGGCAGCTGTGGCACTCGCCGCAGCTTTTTTCGCCGTTGCGCTGTTGGCAGATCAACCAACGGCTCAGGCCGTAGGCCAGCGCATCGTCACCATTGCCCGCCGCCGCATGCAGCAGCAGCGCGTGGTGGCCGCGACCGTCGGCGTACTGCCCAATCAGCTGGCGATAAGGGCCATTCAGCCACGGGTACCAGTTCATTATGCGCCTTCCTGCTGCCGCAGCCAGTGGCCGACGCAGTCGCGGATCGCCGCGGTCACCTGTTCCAGCGGCTGGGCGGCGTCAACGGTAACGATCGTTTCATCCTGCGCCGCCAGCTCAAGATAGCGAGCGCGGGTGCGTTCGAAGAACGGCAGCGCCTCCTGTTCGATGCGATCCAGCTGGCCGCGCGCCTGCGCGCGTTGCAAGCCGACCAGCGGAGGCAGATCGAGATAAACCGTCAAATCCGGGCGGAAATCCCCCAGTACGGTGTCGCGCAGCGAACTCATCAGCTGTGGGTCCACACCGCGGCCGCCGCCCTGGTAAGCCTGTGAAGAGAGATCGTGGCGGTCGCCCACCACCCAGGCACCACGCGCGAGGGCGGGTTTGATCACGGTTTCCACCAGCTGCACGCGCGCAGCGTACAGCATCAAGACTTCGGCCTTGATGGTCGGCAATTCGCCGTCGATGCCGCGTTTGAACAGTTCGCGCAGCTTCTCCGCCAGCGGTGTGCCGCCCGGTTCGCGGGTGAAAACGATGTCGTTGATGCCATGTTCGCGCAGCACATTGACTACCGTGTCACGCGCTGTGGTTTTGCCCGCGCCTTCCAGCCCTTCGATTACAACGAATTTACTTTTCATTCTTTTCCTTTAACGCCTGACGGTACACGCGCACCGCCTGGTTATGGCTCGCCAGATTGGTGGTGAAGGTATGCCCACCCTTGCCGTCGGCGACAAAATAAAGATATGGCGTTTTGGCCGGATTGGCGGCCGCTTGGAGCGAGGCCTCGCCCGGCATGGCGATCGGCGTTGGCGGCAGGCCGGCGATCACATAGGTGTTGTAAGGCGTCGGCGTCTCCAGATCCTTGCGCGTGATGTTGCCATTATAGCTTTCGCCCATGCCGTAGATCACCGTCGGATCGGTCTGCAGGCGCATGCCGATGCGCAAACGGTTGACGAACACCGACGCCACCTTGCTACGCTCTTCCGGCACCGCGGTCTCTTTCTCGACGATCGAGGCCATAGTCAGCAGCTCTTCCGGAGTTTTATACGGCAGGCTGGTGTCGCGGCCGTCCCAGGCGGCCTGCAGCGCTTTGTTCATACGAACATGTGCGCGTTTGAGCAGCGCGATATCGCTCATGCCGGCGGTATACTGATAGGTATCCGGGTACAAATGCCCTTCCGGGGTTTCTCCCGCAGGAATGCCGAGCGCTGTAGCGATCTCCACTTCGCTCTTGCCCGCCAGGGTGTGTTTCAGGTATTTGGACTGCTGCAATACCTGCTGCCAGTCACGCAGGCGTGAGCCTTCGATAAAGCGTGCGGTGAACTGCGCCTCTTTGCCGCTGGCCAACAGTTTCAGCATCTGGCGCACCGTCATGCCCGCCGTGAACCGGTAGGTACCGGCTTTAAACTCCGCCAGCTCCGGCTCCAGTTTCAGCAGCCACTGGAACCAGCGGCCGCTGCGCACCAGTTTATCGCGCACCAGTAACCCTTCCAGCGCCACCCGGCCGGTGCCGGCAGGCAGTTTGAAGATGGTTTCTTGCTGGATAGCCAGCGGCGTATCGGCAAAGCGTTCGATCTTCTGGTAGCCCCAAAACAGCAGCGCCAATACCAGAACAACAATAACAGACAGGACCTTCAGCTTTCTTTTCTTCATCAATCAGCCATGGTTAACAGTGTGGACGCAAAAAATCATACAGCTGGCGCGAATGATAACGCCATGATTGAGCAACGTTTACCGGCAGCAGCGGCATCAGCGCGTTGCTCACCAGGACTTCGTCGGCATCGGCCAGCGTCTCCAGCGGTTCGCTGACGCAGTGCAGACGGTATTCCGAGCCCGCCAGCAGCGCGATCACCCGCCGCCGCATCAGGCCCGCGACGCCCGCCTGGCTCAGGTCCGGGGTAAACACCGCTTTTCCCTTACGCCAGAACAAATTAGCCGCACAGCATTCCACCAGCATACCGGCAGTGTCAAGCACCAGTGCCTCGTCGGCGGCCGTCTGGTCAAGATGCGCGCGGATCAGCACCTGCTCCAGGCGGTTCAAATGCTTCAACCCCGCCAGCAGCGGATTGCGCGCCAGCGCCACCGGGCTGAGCGCAAGCGTGATGCCCTGCTCGCGCCACTGCAAATAGTGCGCAGGGTAGCTGCTGCGGGCGACGATGCGCGTTGGATTTTCGCACCCCGTCGGGCTGTAGCCCCGCCCGCCGCTGCCGCGCGTCAGTATCGCTTTGACCACGCCGAGCGGAATTGATTCGGCCGCCTGAGCCATCTCGCGCTCGAAAGCGGCCCAATCGGTAGTGGGCAGCATCAGCCTCTGTGCCGCTTGCTGCAGCCGCTCCAGGTGCCAGGGCAACAGCTCGATTTTACCGTCGATAACCCGGGCGGTAGTAAAGCAGCCATCGCCGAACTGCAGGCCACGATCGCTCGGCGCCAGCGCATCGTGGCGTTGTCCGTTAATCCAGTACATGCTTCCTCCTGTTGCCGGGTGATTTCATTACGCTCGCAGAATAGCAGGCGACGAGGCAATACGCAGCCCTGCTGACGGCCGGACGCCAGGCGTAAAAAAGCCCGGTTAAAAAACCGGGCTTTTCATCAGCGAACAACCGCGCGAGTTACACTCGGCGGAAGATCAGCGAGCCATTGGTGCCGCCGAAGCCGAAGGAGTTGCACAGGGTGAACTCCATATCGCTGACCTGGCGCGCTTCGTGAGGCACGAAGTCCAGATCGCAACCTTCATCCGGGTTATCCAGGTTGATGGTTGGCGGTACCGCCTGATCGCGCAGCGCCAGCACGGTGAAGATAGACTCGATCGCGCCCGCCGCACCCAACAGGTGGCCGGTCATCGATTTGGTCGAGCTCACCAGCACGCGCTGGGCATCAGCGCCGAAGACGGATTTCACCGCCTGCGCTTCCGCCTGGTCGCCCGCCGGCGTAGAGGTGCCGTGCGCGTTGATGTAACCGATTTGTGACGGGGTCACACCGGCATCAAGCAAGGCATTTTCCATCGCCAGCGCAGCGCCTGCGCCGTTTTCCGGTGGTGACGTCATGTGATAAGCATCGCTGCTCATCCCAAAGCCAACCACTTCGGCATAGATTTTCGCGCCGCGTTTTTTCGCGTGTTCGTACTCTTCCAGCACCATCATGCCGGCGCCGTCGCCCAGCACGAAGCCGTCGCGGTCTTTATCCCACGGACGGCTCGCCGCCTGCGGGTTGTCATTACGGGTGGACAGGGCGCGCGCTGCGCCAAAGCCGCCGACGCCCAATGGGGTGCTGGCTTTCTCTGCCCCACCGGCCAGCATCACGTCAGCATCATTGTAAGCAATGATACGCGCTGCATGGCCGATGTTGTGCACACCTGAAGTACAGGCGGTGGCGATGGAAATGCTTGGGCCACGCATGCCGTACATGATTGTCAGGTGGCCTGCAATCATATTCACGATGGTGGAGGGCACGAAGAACGGGCTGATTTTCCGTGGGCCACCGTTAACCAGTGAACTGTGGTTTTCTTCGATCAAACCCAGGCCGCCGATGCCGGAACCAATCGCGGCTCCAATACGGCTGGCGTTAGCCTCGGTGATGTCCAGACCTGCATCCTGCATGGCTTGCATGCCGGCAGCGATACCGTACTGGATAAAGGCATCCATCTTGCGCGCATCTTTGCGGGAGATGAAATCCTCAGAATTAAAATTCTTTACCAGGCCAGCAAACTTGGTCGCATAGGCAGTGGTATCGAAATGGTCGATCAGGCTGATGCCACTCTGACCGGCAAGAAGAGCGTTCCACGTGGACTCTACCGTATTGCCGACAGGAGACAACATGCCCAGTCCGGTCACAACTACTCGACGCTTAGACACGTTTGTCCTCCAGGGAGGGAAAAATATGACACTAGGGATAGAAAAAACTTAGGCGGTCGAACGACCGCCTAGATATGTTCTCTTACTGCTGGCTGGCGTTGATGAAATCAATAGCTGCCTGAACAGTAGTGATCTTCTCAGCTTCTTCGTCTGGAATCTCGGTGTCGAATTCTTCTTCCAGTGCCATTACCAGCTCAACGGTGTCAAGAGAATCAGCGCCCAGATCTTCAACGAAAGAAGCGTTGTTCAAAACTTCTTCCTGTTTAACACCCAGTTGCTCAACAATGATTTTCTTAACGCGTTCTTCGATAGTGCTCATACTCTTAAATTTCCTATCAAAACTCGCTTTCGCGATGGTTTTCGTAGTGTATAAAATGCTGAAAAAGATGCAACTAAATCCCGGCTGGTCAAACCACGATTTTACGCTATTTTGCGGTTTTTGCCTCAAATAACGCAAATGGTTTTCACATTTTTTAAATCATGTACATGCCGCCATTGACATGTAACGTTTCACCGGTGATGTAGCCGGCCTCATCAGAGGCCAAAAATGCAACAGCGCTGGCGATTTCTTTAGCATCGCCCAGCCGGTTGGCTGGAACTGATGACAAAATGCCTGCGCGTTGATCATCTGTCAACGCCCGTGTCATGTCCGTCTCAATAAAGCCAGGTGCCACGACGTTGACCGTAATGCCACGTGAAGCAACTTCACGTGCCAAAGATTTGCTAAAACCAATCAGGCCGGCTTTAGCCGCCGCGTAGTTCGCCTGCCCTGCGTTCCCCATGGTGCCGACGACGGAACCGATGGTGATGATACGGCCAAACCGCTTTTTCATCATAGCGCGCATTACCGCTTTTGACAGGCGGAATACGGAAGTCAGGTTGGTGTCGAGGATATCCTCCCACTCGTCATCCTTCATACGCATCAGCAGGTTATCACGCGTAATGCCGGCATTATTCACTAAAATGTCGATTTCGCCAAATTCGGCGCGAATCGATGCCAGCACGCTGTCGATAGATTGCGCATCAACAACGTTCAACATAAACCCTTTGCCGTTTGCACCCAGGTAGCTGCTGATCGCTTCAGCGCCGCTCTCGCTGGTCGCGGTACCGATCACTTTGGCGCCGCGTGCCACAAACGTTTCTGCAATAGCTCGGCCAATACCGCGGCTTGCGCCGGTGACCAGAACGATTTTACCTTCGAAGCTCATCATTTTCCTCTTTATTGTTCAAGCGCCGCCGACAGGCTGGCGGTGTCGTTCACCGCCGCAGCCGTCAGGGTGTCAACAATACGTTTAGTCAGACCGGTCAGCACTTTGCCCGGCCCCACTTCCAGCAGCGACGTCACGCCCTGTGCTGCGATAAACTCTACGCTTTCGGTCCAACGCACCGGGCTGTACAGCTGACGCACCAGCGCGCTGCGGATCGCTTCCGGATCGTTTTCGGTGCGCACGTCGACGTTGTTCACCACCGGCACCTGCGGCGCGTTGAAGGTGATGTCCTGCAGCGCCACGGCCAGCTTGTCGGCGGCCGGCTTCATCAGCGCACAGTGCGAAGGCACGCTCACCGGCAGCGGCAGCGCACGTTTGGCGCCGGCAGCTTTACAGGCGGCGCCTGCGCGTTCAACCGCTTCTTTGTTGCCGGCGATGACCACCTGGCCCGGCGAGTTGAAGTTGACCGGAGAAACCACCTGCCCCTGCGCAGACTCTTCGCACGCCTTGGCGATCGCGTCGTTATCCAGACCGATGATGGCGTACATCGCGCCGGTACCTTCCGGCACTGCTTCCTGCATCAGCTTGCCGCGCAGCTCGACCAGACGGATCGCCGCCTTGAAGTCCAGCACGCCGGCGCAGACCAGCGCCGAGTATTCGCCCAGGCTGTGACCCGCCATCAGCGCAGGCGCTTTACCGCCCTGCTGCTGCCAAACGCGGAAAATCGCCACCGAGGCAGCCAGCAGAGCCGGTTGGGTCTGCCAGGTCTTGTTCAGTTCTTCCGCCGGGCCTTGCTGCACCAGCTGCCACAGGTCGTAACCCAGGGCGGAGGAAGCCTCGCCGAAGGTTTCTTCGACGATCGGGAACTGTGCGGCCAACTCGGCCAGCATGCCAACGGTCTGCGACCCCTGGCCCGGGAAAACAAAAGCAAATTGCGTCATTTTTTCTTCCTGTCCAAATCAGAAACGAACCAGCGCCGAGCCCCAGGTAAAGCCGCCGCCAAAGGCTTCCAGCAGCACCAGTTGGCCACGCTGAATTCGCCCGTCACGCACCGCTTCGTCCAGTGCGGAAGGCACCGAGGCGGCAGACGTGTTGCCGTGACGATCGAGCGTCACCACCACTTTGTCCATCCCCATGCCCAGCTTTTTCGCCGTTGCGCTGATGATGCGCAGGTTGGCCTGGTGCGGCACCAGCCAATCCAGCTCGCTGCGGTCCATGTTGTTGGCCTGCAGCGTCTCGTCGACGATGCGCGCCAGTTCGGTAACCGCAACCTTGAAGACTTCGTTGCCCGCCATGGTGACATAGGCCGGCTTGTCCTGATTCTGACGATCCTTGTACGGCAGCGTCAGCAGGCTGCCGTAGCTGCCGTCGGCATGCAGATGGGTAGACAGAATGCCCGGCGCTTCAGACGCCCCCAGCACCACCGCACCCGCGCCATCGCCAAACAGAATGATGGTGCCGCGATCTTCAGGATCCAGCGTGCGCGACAAGACGTCCGCGCCGATAACCAGCGCATGTTTGACCGCGCCGTTTTTCACGTACTGATCGGCCACGCTGAGCGCATAAGTAAAGCCGGCGCAGGCCGCAGCCAGATCGAACGCCGCGCAGTCTTTGATGCCCAGCATTTGCTGCACCAGGCACGCCGCGCTCGGGAACGCGTGAGTCGTTGTGGTGGTCGCCACGACGATAAGCCCAATGTCTTCTTTAGCCACACCTGCCATTTCCAGCGCTTTCTCAGCGGCCTGGAAGCTCATCGTCGCGACGGTTTCATCCGCAGCAGCGATGCGACGTTCGCGGATACCGGTACGCGTGACGATCCACTCGTCAGAGGTATCCACCATTTTTTCCAAATCAGCATTGGTGCGCACTTGTACGGGCAAATAACTCCCCGTACCGAGAATCTTTGTATACATGTACGATCAGTCACTCTTAGGTAATACAGCCTCAAGGCGCGCAGCAATCCTTTCCGGGACTTGCCGCTGCACCGCCTGCACAGCCTGTTCGATTGCGACTGCAAACGCGTGAGGGTTCGCAGCGCCGTGGCTCTTGACTACGGTGCTGCGCAATCCTAACAGACATGCGCCATTATACTGGTCGGGGTTCAGGTGGCCGAACCGCTTAACCACCCGTTTTTGCAACCAACGGCCCAACAATTTCAGCCACCACGCTTGCTTGTTTCCGTCGCCGGACGATTTCAGCAGCGATAAGAATACCCTGACCACCCCTTCCATGGTTTTCAGGGTGACGTTGCCCACGAAGCCATCGCAGACCAACACGTCGGTCTTGCCGGTGAGCAGTTCGTTTCCTTCCAGGTAACCAATATAGTTGATTGCCGGAGTATTTTTTAGCACAGCGGCCGCTTCGCGGATATTATCCAGGCCTTTGGTCTCTTCTTCGCCAATATTCAGCAGCGCCACCCGCGGTTGCGCAATGCCGATCACCTCTTCCGCCATCACCGCGCCCATCACGGCAAACTGCACCAGCATGGTACTGTCACACTCGACGTTGGCGCCCAGATCCAGCACCACGGTTTTACTGCGTTGCTGATTCGGGATCGCCGTCATCAGCGCCGGGCGCTCGATGCCGTCCAGCGGCTTGACCAACAGCTTCGCCAATCCCATCAGCGCACCGGTATTACCGGCGCTGACGCAGCCCTGCGCATTGCCGCTGCTGAGCTGTTCGAGCGCAATGCGCATCGACGTGCCGCGGCTGGCGCGTATCGCTTGTGAAGGTTTTGCGTCGCCGGCGATCACAGACTCGGCGGGCACGACTTGCAGACGCTCCAGAAGAACCGGATCGGCATGGGCAAGCAAAGGGGAGATGACGTCGGGATTGCCGACCAGCAGGAGATGAAGCTGTAAATTAGAGGCCAGTGCCTGCAACGAAGCAGGCACTGTGACGCAGGGACCGAAGTCCCCGCCCATTGCATCTAACGCCAGGGTTAGACGAGTCAAGGTATCGCTACTTAGCCGATAACCTTGCGACCGCGGTAGAAACCGTCGGCAGTGATGTGGTGACGACGGTGAGTTTCACCGGATACTTTGTCTACAGACAGAGTAGTCGTGGTCAGAGCATCGTGCGAACGACGCATGCCACGCTTGGAACGGGTTGGTTTATTCTGTTGTACGGCCATGGACCTTACTCCTCAATTACTTACGCTTTAAACTGGCTAATACGGCAAACGGATTCGGTTTCTCCGCCTCGGGAGGCAGTTGGCCAAATACCATGTCCGCTTCGGACACTTCACAGTGTTCAGATTCATGTACCGGAACGACAGGCAGTGAAAGAATAATTTCGTCTTCAATCATTGCCAACAGATCGACTTCGCCAAACTCGTCAACTTCGATCGGTTCGTACGCTTCCGGTAATGCCTCAGCCTGCTCATCATTGACGACCGGGCTAAAACAATATGTTGTGTGAACCTGATGTTCGAACGGGACTCCACAGCGTTGGCACATCAACGTTACCGTGACGTCCGCATGCCCTGTTATCACCGCGAGGCGCTGATTGTCGATATTAAACGACAACGACACCTCAACATCACTGTCCACACTGACCACGGAGTCGGCAACACGAGTAACCTGCTCAGGCGCATAGACACCAGCATAGTCCAGGCGTTTCTGAGCGGTACGTACCGCATCAATGGTCAAGGGTAATTTTACCTTTTGCATAGGGCGCGCATATTAACTTTGTAACGACATAGAGTCAAAGAAAAAGGCCGTAAAACGGCTCCTTTCACCAATATTCGCTTCCACAGCGGCCGACAGTTTAAAATGCCGTACCCATTTACGCTACGGTTTGCGAAAAAAATTATGCAGAGATTGCTTTTAGCCTCCACCTCCCCCTATCGAAAAATGCTGCTGGAGAAGCTGCAACTGCCGTTCGACTGCGCCGCGCCGCAGGTGGATGAAACCCCACTGCCGGGTGAAAGCGCCGAAGCGTTGGTGCTGCGCCTGGCGACAGCGAAGGCTCAGGCGCTGGCCCTCGCCTACCCCGAGCATCTGATCATCGGTTCCGATCAGGTCTGCGTGATCGATGGCAGCATCACCGGCAAGCCCCATACCGAGGTGAACGCCCGGGCGCAGCTGCGCCAGGCCAGCGGCCAGGCCGTGACCTTCTATACCGGCCTGGCGCTGTACAACAGCCGCAGCAAGCAGCTGCAGGCCCTGTGCGAGCCTTTCCACGTGCATTTTCGCGCGCTGAGCGAGGCGGAGATCGCCGCCTATGTGCGTCTAGAGCAACCGCTGAACTGCGCGGGCAGTTTCAAGAGCGAGGGATTGGGGATCGCGTTGTTCGACAGGCTGGAAGGCCGGGATCCGAACGCCCTGATCGGCCTGCCGTTGATCGCGCTGTTGGAGATGTTGCGGGCTGAAGGCATCAACCCGCTGGTCTGACGCGGATTATTTGGCGGCCTGCCGGCGCAGCACCTGCAGGCAGTGACGCAGTTCTTCATCCATCGGCGCTTCGATGCGCATCGTTTCGCCGGTGGACGGATGCTCGAAGCGCAGCGCCGCGGCGTGCAGGAACAGTCGCTTCAGGCCGGTACCCGCCAGTTGGCGATCGAACTCGCGGTCGCCATAGCGATCGTCAAAGGCGATCGGGTGCCCGGCATGCAGAGTGTGCACGCGGATCTGGTGAGTTCGCCCGGTGATCGGGCTGGCCTTCACCAAGGTGGCAAATTCGTAACGCTCTTCCACCTTGAAGCGGGTTTCCGAGGGCTTGCCTTCGCTGTTGACACGCACGATACGTTCGCCGCTTTGCAGAATATTTTTCAACAGCGGCGCCTGTACGGCCTTGCAGTGGGACTGCCATTGGCCGCGCACCAGCGCCAGATAATCTTTCTGCATGCCTTTCAGGCGCAGTTGCTCATGCAGCGAACGCAGCGCGGAACGTTTTTTGGCGACCAACAACACGCCGGAGGTGTCGCGATCCAGACGATGCACCAGTTCCAGGAAGCGGGCTTCCGGGCGCAGCGCGCGCAGCCCTTCAATCACGCCGAAGCTCAGGCCGCTGCCGCCGTGCACCGCGGTGCCGGAAGGTTTGTTAAGGATCAACAGATGATCGTCTTCATACAGGATGCAGTCTGCCAATGCGGCCACTTTATCCAGCTTCGCCGACACCGGCGCCTCTTCGCGCTCGGCTACGCGCACCGGTGGTACGCGCACCACGTCGCCGGCCGCCAATTTGTATTCGACCTTGATGCGCCCTTTATTAACCCGCACCTCGCCTTTACGCACGATGCGATAAATCATGCTCTTCGGCACGCCTTTCAGGCGAGCGAGCAGAAAGTTGTCGATTCTCTGACCGGCTTCGTCGTCGGAAATCGTGATGAATTGTACTGCTGGATTGTTCGTTTTCATGGTGCGGGATTCTAAATAGAGCGCGTGAATAGCGCCACATCTTTTTCTGTGCTTAACTGTCTCTCTGACGGCGGGCGAAACACCAGCGGACAATAAGGCAGCAAGCCGATTTGAACGTTTGCGATTTCTTCCGCAGTTAAGGAAAAGTCACCTTGCTATAACGGCATCAGCAGTGGAATAATGCAGTCACTTTCCGCGTTGATTCTCGTTAAACAGGGAAAACGGTGGAATTATAAAATTTGTCTGATTGCGCAAAAACGCAGCAATGGCGTAAGACGTAATGCGAAATCAAACAATTAGCGGGCTGCGGGTTGCAGCTTGGCCGGCAAATGGAATCAGATCTGTCGACGTAAATCAGAGGCTATTCCCCTAGTAAAAGTGCTGTCTTTCACAAAGAAAAGCAGGCTTACCGAGATAATGCGCCCCTATGCAGGCGACAACCGTGAGGTTGACGGCTTTGCGAGAAGACACGGGGCTTTCGGTTTAACTCCGGCCATGAGGTTATTTTGCCCGCAGCTTTGTCGATAATGTAAAAATAACGAGTAAGTTAAGATGAAAAGAATGTTGATTAACGCAACTCAGCAGGAAGAGTTGCGTGTTGCCCTCGTAGATGGACAGCGGCTGTATGATTTGGATATCGAAAGTCCGGGTCATGAGCAGAAAAAAGCGAATATTTACAAAGGCAAAATCACCCGCATTGAACCAAGTCTTGAAGCAGCGTTCGTGGACTACGGCGCAGAACGACATGGTTTCCTCCCTCTTAAAGAAATCGCCCGCGAATACTTCCCTAGCAATTACTCTTCCCATGGCCGCCCGAACATCAAAGATGTGCTGCGCGAAGGCCAGGAAGTCATCGTTCAGGTAGACAAAGAAGAACGTGGCAACAAAGGCGCCGCCTTGACCACCTTCATCAGCCTGGCGGGCAGCTATCTGGTGCTGATGCCGAACAACCCGCGCGCCGGCGGTATTTCTCGCCGCATCGAGGGTGACGATCGTACCGAGCTGAAAGAAGCGCTCTCTTCGCTGCAACTGCCAGACGGCATGGGCCTGATCGTTCGCACCGCGGGCGTAGGCAAATCCGCCGACGCGCTGCAGTGGGATCTCTCCTTCCGTCTGAAGCACTGGGAAGCGATTAAAAAAGCCGCCGAAGGCCGCCCTGCACCGTTCCTGATCCACCAGGAAAGCAACGTTATCGTGCGTGCCTTCCGCGATTATCTGCGCCCGGACATCGGCGAAATCCTGATCGACAACCCGAAAATTCTCGATCTGGCCAAAGAGCACATCGCTGCGCTGGGCCGCCCGGATTTCAGCAGCAAAATCAAACTGTACAGCGGTGAAATTCCTCTGTTCAGCCACTATCAGATCGAATCGCAGATCGAATCCGCCTTCCAGCGCGAAGTGCGCCTGCCGTCCGGCGGCTCGATCGTCATCGACAGCACCGAAGCGCTGACCGCCATCGACATCAACTCCGCACGCGCAACCCGCGGCGGCGACATCGAAGAGACGGCGTTCAACACCAACCTGGAAGCGGCGGACGAGATCGCTCGCCAGCTGCGCCTGCGCGACCTCGGCGGCCTGATCGTCATCGACTTCATCGACATGACGCCGGTACGCCACCAGCGCGAAGTGGAAAACCGCTTGCGCGACGCCGTGCGTCAAGACCGCGCGCGCATCCAAATCGGCCGCATCTCCCGCTTCGGCCTGCTGGAAATGTCACGCCAGCGCCTCAGCCCGTCGCTGGGTGAGTCCAGCCACCACGTGTGCCCACGCTGTAACGGCACCGGTACCATCCGCGACAACGAATCGCTGGCGCTGTCCATCCTGCGCCTGATCGAAGAAGAAGCGCTGAAGGAAAACACCAAAGAAGTTCACGCTATCGTGCCGGTTCAGGTCGCTTCGTACCTGCTGAACGAAAAGCGCGAATCCGTCAGCGCGATCGAAAAACGTCAGGGTGGCGTGAAAGCCGTCATCGTGCCGAACGATGAAATGCAAACCCCGCACTACTCGGTGCTGCGCGTGCGCAAGGGCGAGGAAACCTCTACCCTCAGCTACCTGCTGCCGAAACTGCACGAAGAAGACATGGAGCGTCCGCTGGAAGATGCGCCGATGGAACGCAAGCGTCCGGAGCAACCGGCCCTGGCTTCCTTCTCCCTGTCCGCCGATGTGCCGCCGCCGGCTGAAGAACCCGTCGCCGTTGCCAAACCTGTCGCTGCAGCCGCCAAGACTAAAGCCGCAGCGCCGGCCGCCGCTAAACCGGGCTTCCTGGGCCGCCTGTTCGGTGGTCTGAAGAACTTGTTCGCCGGTGAAGAACAACCTGCCGTCGAAGAAGCCAAACCGGCCGAAACGCCGAAGGCGGAAGGCAACGGTGAGAACCGTCGTCAGGATCGTCGCGGTCAGCGCCGTCAAGGCACCGGCCGTAAAGAGCGCGGTGAGCGTAGCGACCGTGGCGATCGCCCGGACCGCGGCGAGCGTAAAGAGCGCGGTGAAGGCCGTGACAATCGCGAGCGCGATAACCGTGAACCGCGTGAGAACCGTGAAGGCCGTGAATCGCGTGAATCCCGCGATGAACAGCGCCGTAACCGCCGCAACCAGCAGCAGAACACGCCGGTAGCGGAGGAAACCGCTTCGGAAGAAGGTGCTAAAGCGCCGCGCGAAGATCAGCAGCAACGCCGTGAGCAGCGTGCTGAACGCCAGCGTCGTCGTCAGGAAGAGAAACGTCAGGCTCAGCAGGAAGTGAAAGCGCTGGAAAGCGTTGACGCAGTCGAGAGTACCGACGAAGAGCAGGAAGAGCGCCAGCAGCAGAACATGCAGCGCCGTCAGCGCCGCCCTCTGTCGCAGAAAGTGCGTATCCTGTCTGCGGAAGAAGAGCTGCAGCGTGCAGCGGAAGAGCTGTTGGCGCCGAAAGCGCCGGTAGCGAAAGCCGAAGACGCGCAGCCGACCGCCGACGATAGCGTCAAGCTGTTGCCGGAAACCGTTGCCGCACAGCCGGAAGACGATGCCCAGGGCGAAAGCCGCGGCAACGGCGAAGGCATGCCGCGTCGTTCCCGTCGTTCACCGCGTCACCTGCGCGTCAGCGGCCAGCGTCGCCGTCGTTACCGCGATGAGCGTTACCCGCTGCAATCCCCAATGCCGTTGGCGGGCGCGTTCGCTTCGCCGGAAATGGCATCAGGCAAAGTATGGGTAAGCTACCCGGTCGCTCAGGTTGAAGAAGCCGAAGTGCAAACCGAAGCCGTAGAGCAGGCGCCGGTTGTCACCGCAGCGGTTGAACAGCACAGCGTTACCGTGGAAGACACTCAGACCGCGGCCAGCGTCAACGGACCGGCACCCGAAGCCGCCGTTGAAACTGCTAGCGTTACCGTAACGGAAGAAGCTGCAGTCGTAGCACCGGTTGTAGCCACTCCGGCCGAGGAAATCCCGGCGCCGGTGGAAACCGCCCCAGCAGCTGTTGCAGTTGAACAGCCGAAAGTGGAAGAGACTGCCCCTGCAGTGGAAGCCGAGCCGATAGCTGAAACCATAGCTGTAGAGCCAGTGGTTGAACCTGTGCCAACGGAAGACGAGCCTGTGGTCGAAGTTGCACCGGTGGTAGAAGCCACGCCAGCGGAAGAAACGCCAGTGGTAGAAGCCACGCCAGCGGAAGAAACGCCAGTGGTAGAAGCCGCACCTGCGGCAACCTCCGTGGAAGTTGCTCCGGTCGAAAAAGCCCCAGCGCCAACCGCCGCAGAACCTGCACCTGCAGTTGCGCAGCAGCCGGCGCCGGTGAAAGCCGTGCAGGACGCGCTGTACAAACACATCGCCACTGCGCCGATGACTAAAGCGCCTGCGCCAGCCTACGTGCCGGAAGAACGCAAGCACAGCAACTGGCAGCGCCCTTCCTTCAACTTTGAAGGCAAAGGTTCAGCCGGTGGTCACTCGGCAGTGAGCCAGGCCACCGCGCCTGCCACAAAGCCGCAGCCGGTTAACGAATAAGTTAATCTGCACCCCTAAAAAAACCCGCCGACGGCGGGTTTTTTCTTGCCTGTAAAAAGCTCAGGCGATCTTTTTCAGTTTCTTGATGTCCAGAACATCCAACTTGCCGTCAAGTCGACTGACGAACTGCTGAAAATGCGCCGTCTCATTATGCTTATCCAGCGCTTCGCTGCTGGCCCAACGCTCAAAGAACACGAAGGTGCCCGGCTTTTCCAGATCGCGATGCAAATCATATTGCAGGTTGCCCAGCTCCTGGCGGCTCGGCTCGAGAATGTCGTGCACCGCTTCACTGACTGCGGCCTCAAATCCCGCTTTCGCTTGCAGGGTGGCGATAACGCGTACTTCCATTGTTTTCTCCCTTTCCACTTGATGAAAGTCGACGGTATTGGCGTCGGCATCGTTGAAATCCTTGTCACTATGCGCCTGCTGCGCCGTTGATTTCAACTTGTCGCCAACAAACAGATGCATCTGCGGCACTTTCCGCTTATCCTTACACCCCGGCGTGAATAAACCCATTATTCGCTTTTCATTAGACGTATTTGACCGCCGGAGCCTAGCTAGATGACCGCACAACCTCAAGTTCTGAAAATCCGCCGCCCAGACGACTGGCATATCCACCTGCGTGACGATGAGATGCTGAAAACGGTGGTGCCCTATACCAGCCAGGTATTTGGCCGGGCGATCGTGATGCCGAACCTGGTTCCGCCCGTGACGACCGTGGCCGCCGCACGCGCCTACCGCGATCGGATTCTGGCGGCGGTGCCGCAGGGTCACAACTTCACTCCGCTGATGACCTGTTACCTGACCAACTCTCTGGCGGCCAGTGAACTGGTCAGCGGTTTCGAGCAAGGGGTGTTTACCGCCGCCAAGCTGTATCCGGCCAACGCCACCACCAACTCCAGCCACGGCGTCAGCGACGTGACCGGCATTTACCCACTGTTCGAGCAAATGCAAAAAATCGGCATGCCGCTGCTGATCCACGGTGAAGTGACCGATCCTGCCGTCGATATTTTCGACCGCGAGGCGCGCTTTATCGAACAGGTGATGGAGCCTATCCGCCGTCACTTCCCGGAGCTGAAAATCGTCTTCGAGCACATCACCACCAAAGAAGCGGCACAGTACGTGCAGGCAGGCAACCGTTTCCTCGGCGCCACCATCACGCCGCAACACCTGATGTTCAACCGCAACCACATGCTGGTCGGCGGCATTCGCCCACACCTGTTCTGCCTACCGATCCTCAAGCGCAACGTCCATCAGGAAGCGCTGCGTCAGGCGGTTGCCAGCGGCTCGGACCGTTTCTTCCTCGGCACCGACTCCGCGCCGCACCTCAAGCATCGCAAAGAGTCCAGCTGCGGCTGTGCCGGCTGCTTCAATGCGCCGAATGCCATCCCGGCTTACGCAGCGGTCTTCGAACAGCTCGGCGCACTGGAGCACTTCGAGGCTTTCTGCTCGCTCAACGGCCCACGCTTCTATGGCCTGCCGCTCAACGAAGACTTCATCGAACTGCAGCGCGTGCCAACCACCCAACCGGAAGAGATTACCCTCGGCAATGAATACGTGATCCCCTTCCTGGCGGGTGAAACCCTGAACTGGTCGCTGAAAGACTGATATTTTTGCATCGCCCTCTTGCCCTCGCACTCGGTTAACTGTATAAATAAACAGTAAATCGCTTCGGGGGCAATTATGCGTGTTGAAGTCACTATAGATAAAACCCGGCCGCTGCCGTCGGGCGCCATTGAGGCGCTGACCGGTGAACTGGGCAAACGGGTCAATCGCCAGTTTCCAGACGCCGTCGTTCATGTACGTTATGCCGGCGCCAACGGGCTCTCCGTGCTGGGGGGCGCCAAAACCGATCGGGATCTGATCGAGGAAATCCTTCAGGAAACCTGGGAAAGCGCGGACGAATGGTTTAGCGCAGAATAACACTGCAATGCTGTTTTTGCCGGGGGTCGCTCTCCGGCTTTTTTGTTTCTGGCGCCCTGCCCATTCATCGCTTACCCTTACTCTGAAACAAAATCTGCCTCAGCGCTGTATTTAACGCAAAGGAGTAAGCATGGCCCCGGACAAGGTGAAATCCGAAGACGCAATGACGTTTGGCGAACTGCTGGCGCTGATTGCCGATCAGAAAAGGCGCTTGAACGTACTGGAAGTAGCTTTCTCTTATCTGGCCTTCAGCCTGGATGACAAAGCCAACCAACGGCTGATCCACAGCCTGAAGCTGGAATCGCACAGCCAGAATCGTGATGCCGAAACGCAAAAGCATTTCGCCCATTTGGCCGAAGAGCTGGAAAAATGTCTGCATGGTGCATCGCCACCTGCCGACGCGGAATAACGCGCTGCGCTTGACTCGTCCACTGCTGCACCTGCAAATTTGTAGAATAATTGTTCAAATAAATATTTATTTTGCAAATTTCGGTGACAACCCCCTCCACCGATGAAAGCGGATGCGTATACTGTAATTGCTCTCATGATGATGAGCCGCATTGATCCTCGTTAGTCACTCACGGTAGTTACTACTCAATAAGGGGTCTTTATGGACAGAAATGATGAAGTAATTCAGACGCACCCGCTTGTCGGTTGGGATATCAGTACTGTCGACGTTTACGACGCCATGATGATACGCCTTCATTACCTGTCTTCACTAGACCAAACGCCCGAAGAAGCCCAAGTAGACCGAACGCTTTGGCTGACTACAGATGTCGCCCGTCAATTAATCAATATCTTAGAAGCCGGCATCGCCAAGATTGAAGCTACGGATTACCAGGATCTTGATCGCAGAAAACATTGATTTATCGTCTCCTAACCTCTAAGGCGCCGTGACCATTCCCGGCGCCTTTTTCTTTGCCTTTCATCGTTCAATCAGTGCATTGCGCCCGCCAACCTTTTATCATGGGGCGATAAGAAATCGCTATCAGAGAGGGTGGGTACGTGGAATATGATTTGATTGTGGTGGGCAGCGGTTCCGTCGGCGCAGCGGCAGGCTATTACGCCACGCGGGCCGGCTTGAAAGTGCTGATGATCGACAGCGCCATTCCCCCGCACCGCAACGGCAGCCATCACGGCGATACCCGCATCATCCGTCACGCTTACGGCGAAGGCGAAAAGTACGTGCCGCTGGTGCTACGCGCCCAGGCGCTGTGGAATGCGCTGATTCAACAATCCGGCGAGGAACTGTTTCAGTCGTGCGGCGTCCTCAATTTGGGGCCGCAGCACTCCGACTTCATTCGCAATGCTCAGCAGAGCGCGCAAACATTCCGTCTGAATGCGCAAACCCTCAGCGCCGAACAGATCGCTCAACGCTGGCCGGAATTCCGGGCCCCGGAAGGTTATGTCGGCGTGTTCGAGCCCGACGCCGGCTTCCTACATGCTGAGCTGGCGATAGCCACTCTGATCAAGCTAGCAAAAGAAGCCGGCTGCAGCCAGTTGTTCAACTGCCCGGTCAGCGCGGTGGAGCCTATCGATGGCGGCGTTGAGGTCATCACCGGCGAAGGGCGTTTCACGGCGCGAAAAGCGGTGATCACCGCCGGTACCTGGGTCAACGCGCTGTTGCCGCAGTTACCCGTCGCGCCACTGCGCAAAGTCTTCTCCTGGCATCAGGCAGATGGCCGCTACAGCGTGAACAATCGTTTCCCGGCCTTTACCGTCGAAGCGCAAGACGGCACGCACTATTACGGTTTCCCGGCGGATAACGACGGCCTGAAAGTAGGCAAGCACGACGGCGGCCAGCCGATGGATGCCCCCGAGCAGCGCAAACCCTTCGGCAGCTACGCCAGCGACGGCACGGAAGTTTTCTCCTTCCTGCGGCAATTTTTACCGGGTGTAGGCGTATGTTTACACGGCGAAGCCTGCAGTTATGATATGAGCCCCGACGAAGACTTTATTATCGATACGCTGCCGGATTGCGATCGCCTGATGGTTATCAGCGGATTGAGCGGCCACGGCTTCAAGTTCGCCAGCGCGTTGGGTGAGATTGCCGCGCTGTTCGCGCAGGACAAAGCGCCGCCGGTCGACGTCTCCAGCTTTGGTCTGAAACGATTTAGCTAAGCGAAGGATTTCTCTGTCCAGGTTGCCGTCGTGCCCTGGACAGCAAAATTTAGCGGTTACAATTTATTAACCTGCTAACTCTTTTAAATACCAAGTAAAAATCCTGATAACGGAAATTTCTTATATTCAGCATTTGAATTTCCGAATTGAACACTTGCAGTGTAAGTCCTATTTTACAGAAGATATGCTCCATCGGCTTTCAACAAGGACGTCACCATGAAACTACTTGTCGTGGACGAATGCTGCTTCACCCGGGTCGGTATAGCCAGCTACTTTGCTGATAGTGGGATTACGACGATCAAGTGCTGCCACAGCATTGAATACGCTACGCCGCTGTTGGCCAGCTTTCAGCCGAGCCACATTCTGGTGAACCTCAGCAACCAGTGCCGTTATAACGAAGCAGACGCGCAGCTGCTGGCGTTTATGGAAGCCAGCCAGTCTGCCTTGCTGTTTATCTATCTCGATACGCCTTACCCTTACAGCGAAACGCCAATGCGCATCGCCGATAACGCCTTTCTGTTCAATAAAAGCATTCTGCCACTCACTTTACGCACGCTGCGCGAAAATCCGCTGGCGCTGGCCGATGACGGCGAAGAGCGTTCCTTGTTCAGTCCGCAGGAACTGACGGTGATGAAATATTGGATGGCGGAGATGCCCAACTACCGCATCGCGAAAAAGCTGCAAATCAGCTCGCATACGGTGTACGTGCATAAGCGTCACATCACGGAGAAGATCAACGCGCGCAACCGGCTGGAGTTCTACTCGCTGTATAACGTGCTGCGCTATTTCTACCCGCCGAGCACGCCAACAAATTCGACGCCGCTGGCGCTGCTGGCCGTGTAACCTCAAGCCTGCGATAACGCAGGCTTTTTTATCGCCTCTCTTCCCGCACTCACGCGCGGCGCGCTGTAAAAGACGCCGAGAAAAGGACTATAATCAAAGGTCCCTTTCTTCAGGCAGCTGAAATGTTAAACCGAATACTGGCGGCTATCGTCAACAACGTGCGTGAGCACCTGGTGCTGTACCTGTGTCTGTGGCTAGTGCTGCTGGCGTTGGATGTCTATTTCTTCTTCGTCATGTAATCCATGCCGCCGTTATTTCCCCGATTGAGCTTCAACCGCTTCGGCGATCCCGCCCAGGTGCTGGAATTGCAGCAGATGAGCAGACCGCTGCTGCGCCCCGGACAGCGGTTATTGCAGATGCGCTATGCCCCGATCAACCCTTCCGATCTGATCCCGATCCACGGCCAATACGCGCACCGCATCGCCCTTCCTCAGGTGCCGGGATATGAAGGCGTGGGCGTCGTCGTCAACCCGCAGAATGGGCATTCAACGGGCCGCCGCGCGCTGGCGGTAGCGGGTAACGGCAGTTGGCAAACGTTCGTCACGCTGCCTGAAGATCGGGTGATCTGGGTGCCGGACGACATCGACGACGCCTGCGCAGCGCAAATCTATATCAACCCGCTCACCTGCTGGGTGCTGTTGACGCAATGGCTGCCGCTCAACGCCGGCGACTTACTGCTGCTCAACGGCGGCGGTTCCGCCGTTAGCCTGCTGTTGGCGCAGATGACGGCGCTGCGCGGCATTCGTCTGGCGGTCGTGGTGCGCAACACCGCTCATCGCCAGGCGTTACTGGCCGCCGGCACCTGGCGCGTTATCGAAGCGTCGCAGCTGGTGGAAATGACGAATTTTGGCGCCCGTGCGGCCATCGACTGCATCGGCGGCGAAGACGGATTGCAGTTGGCGCGGGCGGTCCGCACCGGCGGCGATTTTGTAGCGCTGGGCCTGCTTAGCGGCCGCCAGGTAGACTGGCGGCGCGTGGTGGACGAGTTAAAGCTGCGGGCTTCGCTGTTCCACTTGCGCAAATGGAACGCACAGGCGGCACCGGCGCAATGGCAGACGGCGTTTTATCAGTTATTCCAGCTGTTGCGACGCGGCCAGCTGGCGCTGCGCCCACCCGCCGCGATTTATCCTTTGCCTCACTACGCAGCGGCGCTGCACCACGCCGCCCAGCCCGGCGTGAATGGCAAAATATTCCTCACTCCGGCGCCGCCGGAGGCTGGCGCGGCGGGCGACCGTCCCCCAGGATAACCGCCAGCCGATAGCCGTCTTCGGTGGTCTCCAGCGCGATGCGCGCCACGATCGTCAGCGGCACCGACAGCAGCATGCCCACCGGGCCGAGCAGCCAGCCCCAGAAGATCAGCGACAGGAACACCACCAGCGTCGACAGCCCCAGCCCGCGCCCCATCACGCGCGGCTCGAGGATATTGCCGATCACCATGTTGACAGCGATAAAGCCACCCGCCACCACCAGCGCATCACCCAATCCGTTGAACAACAGCGCCTGAATCAGCGGCGGAATGGCGGCCAATACCGAGCCAATGTTGGGAATGTAGTTAAGCAGAAACGCCAGCAGCCCCCAGATAAAGGCAAAACGCACGCCGACCGCCGCCAGGAAGATCCAGACGATCACCCCAGTGGCCAGGCTGATGATGGTTTTAATCACCAGATAACGCGTCACGCCGTCCAGCGCCCGCCGCACCGCGGCGAGCCCCTCGTTCGGCTTATCCAGCGCCTGCTGCAGCTTATACGGCAGCAGTTGCACTTCGAACAGCATAAACACCACGGTCATCAGCAGCAGGAAGACGTTGGTCATGGCGCCAGACAGGTGCCCCAGCATGCGGGTGACCAGATTCATCGCCGCGCTGGGATCGACATACTGCAGCATCGCTTCGCTGGAGAGACTGATATTGAAGCGATCGGCGTAATGCTGCAGCTCGCGCAGCTTCTCGATCATCATGCCGCGGTACTGGGGCAGCGAGCGGGCGAACTCGTTCAGCGAAGCACCCAGCATGCCGATAAACAGCATCACGACCACGATCACCGCCGTCACCAGCAGCGTCACACCGACGATACGCGGCACTCGTCGGCGTTCCAGCATCGCCACCAGCGGGTTCAGCACCATGGCGAGGAACACCGCCAGCAAAAACGGCACCACGATGTCGGCGGCGGCTTTCACCCCGGCCAAAATGATCACCAACATCGCCAGCAGGACGGCCAGACGCAGGCTACTGTCGGTCACACGGGTTCGGCCCATGACGTTTCCTTGTTATTTCACTGGGTTAACCGGCCACCAAGAGCCGACTCTTGGCGCTAATGGTAGCAAAGTCCACCGTCACGCCGCAGAGGATTTCGCCTAACCGTTCGAAAAAATTAATCTTTCCGCCCTGCTCTTTGCCGCAAGAAATAGTCATAACGTTTGCCAACAAATAATTCCACCGAGCAACTCATGGACGATTTACGTAAAATGACAAAAGCTGACATTAATAGATAATAAGCCTAATTTTCAACAACTAGCACAACCACCCATGAGGGAAATAATATCATCTTCAACGATTTATCTGATGAAGCCCGAACATCTCAAACAAATTCACTGACTAATATTTCTAAGAAGTAACATAGTTAAATTTATTAT
Source organism: Serratia sp. CY43202 (assembly GCF_052168755.1). Classification (NCBI taxonomy): domain Bacteria; kingdom Pseudomonadati; phylum Pseudomonadota; class Gammaproteobacteria; order Enterobacterales; family Yersiniaceae; genus Serratia; species Serratia sp. CY43202. The sequence continues at coordinate 330,399 of NZ_JBJNMB010000004.1, read as the reverse complement.
TGATTTTATGTTTCCTAAAGTTTAATTATTGCAGCCAGCCAATCGGTAATCGAAGGAAACAGGATGCTCTGGAAAAATACCGCCGATCGTTTCGGCCATGTGTCAGTGTTAATCCACTGGCTGGTGGCGCTGACGGTGTACGGCATGTTCGCACTCGGTCTGTGGATGGTTACGCTGGGCTATTACGACGTCTGGTACCATCAGGCGCCGGAGATCCACAAAAGCATTGGCACGCTGCTGTTCATCGTGATGGTGATCCGCGTGATCTGGCGCTTTGTCTCGCCGCCACCCAAGCCGCTGGCCAGCTATGGTCGCCTCACTCGCGTCAGCGCTATTCTCGCGCATCTGGCGCTGTATGCCGTGCTGTTCGGCATTCTGATCAGCGGCTATCTGATCTCGACCGCCGACGGCCAACCGATCAGCGTATTCGGCTGGTTCGACGTGCCCGCCACCGTCACCGGCATGGCGGAACAGGCCGACACCGCCGGCGCCATACACCTTTACCTGGCCTGGGCCGTGGTAGTGCTTTCGGTACTGCACGGGCTGGCCGCGCTTAAACATCACTTTATCGATCGTGATGTCACTTTGAAACGGATGCTGGGTAGCAGCGCCGATTAACCTTTGGATTTATGGAGATTGCTATGTTGAAAAAGACCGTATTGGGCCTGACCGCAGGCGCCCTGCTGCTGAGCGCCGGTTCCGCACTGGCGGCGGACTACAAGATCGACAAACAGGGCCAGCACGCCTTTATCGAGTTCCGCATCCAGCACCTGGGCTACAGCTGGCTGTATGGCAGCTTTAAAGACTTCGACGGCGGCTTCACCTTCGACGAAAAAGATCCGTCCAAGGACAAGGTCAACGTGACCATCAATACCGCCAGCGTCGACACCAACCACGCCGAGCGCGACAAGCACCTGCGCAGCGCCGAGTTCCTCAACGTGGAGAAGAACAAGCAAGCCAAGTTTGAATCCACCGAAGTGAAAAAAAGCGGCGACGGTTATGCGGTGGTCGGCAACCTGACGCTGAACGGCGTGACCAAGCCCGTTACGCTGGACGCCAAACTGATTGGCCAGGGCAACGATCCGTGGGGCGGCTACCGCGCCGGCTTTGAGGCCAACGGTAAGATCAAGCTGAAAGATTTCGGCATCACCACCGATCTGGGCCCGGCGTCGCAAGACGTTGAGCTGATCATCTCCGTAGAAGGCGTACGCGAGAAATAAATAAAAAAAAGCCCGGTTTGGCGGCCGGGCTTCTCATTTCCTCAGGCTCAGCGGGCTGGGCCTTCTTCTTCCGGTGCCGGAATGTGCATCGTAGTCTGCAACAAGCCTTTTGACTTATTGAAGATCTTGACGCCGTTTTCACGGCCGGCACGGCGCGCGCGTTGCTCTTCGCGCGGCAGCTTCAGCTCTTCGCGGCAAATCTCGCTACAGCACCCTTCAAATTTGGCGGCGCAGCTCGGGCACTGAATGAACAGCAGATGGCAACCGTCGTTCTTGCAGTTGGTATGGGTGTCGCACGGCGCTCCACACTGGTGGCAGTTGGCGATCACATCGTCGGAGATGCGCTCACCCATACGCTCATCGAACACGAAGTTTTTGCCGATAAACTTCAGCGGCAACCCCTGTTCTTTCGCTTTGCGGGTGTACTCGATAATCCCGCCTTCCACGTGGTAGATGTTTTTAAAGCCTTTGTGCAGCATATAGGCGCTGGCTTTTTCACAGCGAATGCCGCCGGTGCAATACATGACAATATTCTTGTCTTTACTGTCCTGCAGCATCTCCACCGCCATCGGCAGCTGATCGCGGAAAGTATCCGACGGCACCTCAATGGCGTTTTCGAAATGGCCGACTTCGTACTCATAGTGGTTGCGCATATCGACGAATACCGTATTCGGATCGTCTATCATCTGATTGACGCGATCGGCCTGCAGATACTCGCCGACGTTGCTTGGGTCGAAGCTCTCGTCATCGATGCCGTCGGCCACGATGCGCTCACGCACCTTGAGGCGTAGTACCCAGAAGGATTTGCCATCGTCTTCGAGCGCAATATTCAGGCGTACCTGATCCAGCGCCGGGTGCGAGGCGAACAGCGCGGCTTTGAACGCGTCGAAGTGATGCTGCGGCACGCTGATCTGCGCGTTGATGCCCTCTTTCGCCACGTAGATGCGGCCGAACACCTTCAGTTTTTCGAACTGAACGTACAGGCTGTCGCGAAACGCTTTGGGATCGTCGATGGAGAAGTATTTGTAAAAAGAAACTGTGGTGCGCGGCTCGGTTTCCGCCAGCATGCGCGCCTTCAGTTCCTCATTAGAAATTCGGTTATGTAACACTGGCATGGTGTACTTTCCTGTCTTTCGGGAGGTGACTGATTATCGCGCGCCGCCTGCCGGCCCGCGCGCGGCGCATATCATACCCGAAAAACCGCCGCCGCGCAGCCCTGGCGCCAGCGCCCCGTTCAGTGTCCGTCGCCTTCGGTAAACGCAGAAGCCACTATGCCGAGCGCCATCATCACGCCGGCGAGCGCCAATATCGCGTTCACCTGCAGATGCGCGCCAACGCTGCCGACCGTCGCGCCCAAAACCAGCAGCCCCGCACTGATCCATGGTGCCAAAATATTTACCCTCTGAATAATTACCAGTAATAATATCGCCATTATCTTTGGCAGGAAAGATTGTGGAAAAATTCGGCATTCGATGCATATTTAACGCCCAAAGAGGGATTTTAATGCGTTGTGTTTTCCCGGATCGCCAGAAAAATGCCACAATAGTCGCAAACAAACGGCAGAAACGAACCTTGCCGCCGAGCTCACCCGGCTGCCAGACCATGCGATGACTCTGTCATTACACTTAAACAACCGTATTCAAACAGAGAACCCATGACTCAAGTTCCTACTTTCAATCGTTCCTTATTGCATCCGCGCTATTGGCTGACCTGGGTCGGCATCGGCTTGCTGTACCTGCTGGTGTTGCTGCCTTACCCCGTCATCTACTGGCTCGGCACCTCGATTGGGCGATTTTCCATGCGCTTTCTCAAGCGACGCGTCGCTATCGCCCAACGCAACCTCGAGCTCTGTTTTCCCGACATGCCGCAGGCCGAACGCGATGCGCTGGTGGTAAAGAATTTCGAATCGGTCGGCATGGGGCTGTTTGAAACCGGCATGGCGTGGTTCTGGCCCAACTGGCGCATCGAGCGCTGGTTCAAGGTCAGTGGCCTGGAGCACATCCAACAAGCGCGCGACAACCAGCAGGGCGTGTTGCTGATTGGCCTGCACTTTTTGACGCTGGAGCTGGGCGCGCGCATCTTCGGCATTCACAACCCGGGCATCGGCGTTTACCGCCCGCACGACAACAAGCTGATGGACTGGCTGCAAACCTGGGGCCGCATGCGTTCCAACAAATCGATGCTGGACCGCAAAGACATCAAAGGCATGATCCGCGCCCTGAAACAGGGTGATATCATCTGGTATGCGCCGGATCACGACTACGGCCCGCGCAGCAGCGTTTTCGTGCCGCTGTTCGCGGTGGACAAGGCTGCCACCACCACCGGCAGCTACGTGCTGGTGCGGATGGGTAAACCGGCGATCGTTCCGTTCACCCCGCGCCGCCTGCCGGACGGCAAAGGGTATGAGCTGATTATGCAACCGGCGGTGGAAAACTTCCCGCTGGATAACGAACTCGAGGCCGCCGCCTTTATGAACAAAGTGGTGGAGAAAGAGATCCTGATGGCGCCGGACCAATACATGTGGCTGCATCGCCGCTTCAAGACCCGCCCGGAAGGCGAGCCTTCGCTCTACTGATCAAGCCAACCCGCCACCGGCGGGTTTTTTATTGCGCGCCTCTTGAGAATCGACGGCGAGGGTGGGATGGTAAAGCCTTTGCCGCCCACCCTGGAGCCGTTATGTACATTGTCAGCCTGACCTACCATCGCCCAATCGCCGACGTAGACAGCCACCTTGAAGGCCACATCGCCTGGCTTAAAAAATATTTTCAGGACGGTACCTTCATCGCCTCCGGCCGTAAGAATCCCCGCACCGGCGGCGTGATCCTGGCCAAGGGCATTGACCGTGCGCAGTTAGACGCCATCCTGGCCGAAGATCCCTTCAACGCCGTAGCCCACTACGAGGTCACCGACTTTAGCGCCACCACCACCGCCGCCGGTTTCGAGGCGCTGACCGGACTATAAAACGCTGTAAATTCCGCGCGCTAAGCGCGGAATAAGGTTTAAACGTCATTTTTAAAACTTTATTTCATTTTTCGCCCAATCTTTGTCCCCTCGTTTGCCGTCGCTGCGCTTGCGGCACATACTTACCAGGCTAACTTTCACGTTTTGCCCCTTCATCTTGCCGCTGGCAAAACGCGTCACCTTTCGGCAGTGGACATTTATGGCTTCGGCAGCAGAACCCGTTAACTGGAAACGCAACCTTTTCGTCGCCTGGCTGGGATGTTTTCTCACCGGCGCCGCCTTCAGCCTGGTGATGCCGTTTCTGCCGCTGTACGTAGAGACGCTGGGCGTTACCGGCCATCAGGCACTCAACATGTGGTCCGGTCTGCTGTTCAGCATCACCTTCCTGTTTTCCGCCATCGCCGCGCCGTTTTGGGGCGCCCTGGCCGATCGGCGCGGCCGTAAACTGATGCTGCTGCGTTCGGCGCTAGGCATGGCGATCGTCATGGCGCTGATGGGCATGGCGCAAACGGTCTGGCAGTTTCTCGCGCTGCGCGCAGTGCTGGGGCTGCTCGGCGGATTCATCCCCAACGCCAACGCGCTGATCGCCACCCAGGTGCCGCGCAACCGCAGCGGCTGGGCGCTCGGCACCCTGTCCACCGGCGGCGTCGGCGGTGCATTGATAGGCCCATTGATCGGCGGTCTGCTGGCCGATCTGTACGGCCTGCGCCCGGTGTTTTATATCACCGCCGCAGTGTTATTCGTCTGCTTCGTACTGACGCTGCTGTATGTCAAAGAACAATTTACCCCGGTGCAAAAACGCGACATGTTGCACGCAAAACAGGTGTTCGCCTCGCTGAAGAACCCGAAACTGGTGCTCAGCCTGTTTGTCACCACCATGATCATCCAGATCGCCACCGGCTCGATTGCGCCGATCCTGACGCTGTATGTGCGCGATCTGGCCGGCGCCACCCACAATCTGGCGTTTATCAGCGGGCTTATCGCCTCAGTGCCCGGCGTCGCGGCATTGATGAGCGCCCCGCGGCTGGGCAAGCTGGGCGATCGCATTGGCCCGGAACGCATTCTGGTCTTTATGCTGATCGTCTCGGTGCTGTTACTGATCCCGATGGCGTTCGTGCAGACGCCGTGGCAGCTCGGGGTACTGCGTTTTCTGCTGGGGGCGGCCGACGGCGCGTTGCTGCCGGCGGTACAGACGTTGTTGATTTACAACTGCACCAATCAGGTGGCCGGCCGTATTTTCAGCTACAACCAGTCGTTCCGCGATGTTGGCAACGTCAGCGGCCCGCTGCTCGGCGCCGCAATCTCCGCCGGCTACGGTTTTCGCGCGGTCTTCGCGGTCACCGCGCTGGTGGTGCTGTTCAACGCCGGTTATTCCTGGTGGTGTCTGCGGCGACGGCCGAGCTATAGGCGGGAAGACACGCTGCAGGAAGAGTCATAGCTGCATTTATCGCCACTTTCCGCCGTTGGTCAGATCAACGGCGCGTTTCCCCTACTTTTAATAATGCTTCCTTCAGGCCTGTGAACTTTCGCCCCGCTCAGAACATTCTTATCTCAACATCTTGTTTATCAACAATTAATTAACTTTCAGCGCATAAAACCCGCTGTCAATCATATTCCCGCCACAACCAACAGAAAAACCAGAAAAGGAGATGCTTGTCGACTTTTCGTCTAAAAAATGGGATACAGGTACTAGACAAAACCAACGACCAGTTATCAAATGGTTAAATAATATCACGCCAGATGTGAACCATCGGCCAAGTGAAAAAAGGTCAGCACGCTTTCCACGGTTTATCAGCGTTGCAGCCGCGGTTTTGTCGGGTAATCCGCATTGGGCGGATCGCCTTCATTAAATACACATACAACCACAGTACGGGCTGCAGCCATGCAGCGCCTTTTTATTGGGAAATCGTTATGCAATCCTCTGTCAATAAGTCAGAAAGCCGGACCTTCTTCGGCCATCCCTATCCGCTGGGTTCTCTGTTCTTCACCGAAATGTGGGAACGCTTTTCGTTCTACGGCATCCGTCCGCTGCTGATCCTGTTTATGGCCGCCACCGTGTACGACGGCGGCCTGGGTCTGGCGCGTGAGAACGCGTCGGCGATCGTCGGCATTTTCGCCGGCAGCATGTACCTGGCGGCACTGCCGGGCGGCTGGCTGGCGGACAATTGGCTCGGCCAACGCAAGGCCGTCTGGTACGGTTCTATCCTGATCGCCCTCGGCCACCTGTCGATCGCCCTGTCCGCGGTGATGGGCACCAACCTGTTCTTCATCGGCCTGATGTTCATCGTGCTCGGTTCCGGCCTGTTCAAGACCTGTATCTCGGTGATGGTCGGCACGCTGTACAAGAAAGGCGATGCGCGCCGCGACGGCGGTTTCTCGCTGTTCTACATGGGCATCAACATCGGTTCGTTCATCGCCCCGTTGATCTCCGGCTGGCTGATCAAATCACACGGCTGGCACTGGGGCTTCGGCATCGGCGGTATCGGGATGCTGGTGGCGCTGGTGATTTTCCGGGTGTTCGCCGTACCGGCGATGAAACGCTATGACCGCGAAGTGGGCCTGGATTCCACCTGGAACAGCCCGGTCGCGAAGAAAAAAGGCGTCGGCGCCTGGCTGCTGGCATTGGCGGTGGTCCTGGCTGCGGTCATCGTACTGATCGCTCAGGGCACCATCGTCATCAACCCGGTCGAGGTAGCCAGCGTGCTGGTTTACGTCATCGCCGCGTCGGTCACCCTGTATTTCATCTACCTCTTCGCCTTTGCCGGCCTGAGCCGCAAAGAGCGTGCACGCCTGCTGGTGTGCTTCATCCTGCTGATCTCCGCCGCGTTCTTCTGGTCGGCGTTTGAACAGAAGCCGACCTCGTTCAACCTGTTCGCCAACGATTACACCAATCGCATGGTCGGCGGTTTCGAGATCCCGGCGGTGTGGTTCCAGTCGATCAACGCCCTGTTCATCATCCTGCTGGCACCGGTGTTCAGCTGGGCCTGGCCTGCGCTGGCACGCAATAACGTGCGCCCGAGCAGCATCACCAAGTTCGTGATCGGTATCCTGTGCGCCGCCGGTGGTTTCGGCCTGATGATGCTGGCCGCTCAGAATGTACTGAGCAACGGCGGCGCCGGCGTATCGCCGATGTGGCTGGTGGGCAGTATCCTGATGCTGACGCTGGGTGAGCTGTGCCTGAGCCCGATCGGGCTGGCCACCATGACGCTGCTGGCGCCGGAGAGAATGCGCGGGCAAATGATGGGGCTGTGGTTCTGCGCCAGCGCGCTGGGCAACCTGGCCGCCGGCCTGATCGGTGGCCACGTCAAGGCCGACCAGCTGGATATGCTGCCGGATCTGTTCGCTCGCTGCTCCGTCGCGCTGCTGATCTGCGCCGCCGTGCTGATCGTGCTGATCGTGCCGATTCGCCGCATGCTGGAAAATACCCAGTCCAAGAGCGTGCAAAAACCGGCGACCAACGCCTGACGGATAACCCGTTTTTATCTCGCAAACCGGCGCTCGAGGCGCCGGTTTTTTTATGCTTGCCAGGCCTGATGTTGCAGGACCACCCGGTAGCCGTCAGGATCTTCAAAGGTTTGCCCCGCCCTATCCCAATAGGGGTTATAGGCGACGACCGCCAAGAATCCCGCCGCCCGCATCCGCTCACACCCGGCTCGCCATTCGTTCTCATCCGGCAGGTAAAACACCAGCAGATGATCCTGCGTCGGCGCCTGCCCGACCCGCACCCCGCGATGCTGCGTGAACTCCAGATGGTAGGCATGCTGCGGATGCCCGATCATAATGCCGTCAAAGCCCTGATGATCGACAAACTCGCCTAGCCTTTCAAACCCCAACCCGCGGCAATACAGCGTGGCAATCTCTTGCAACCGATCGGTCGGGCGCGCAATGCGCAGCACCGCCTTGGCTATCGACATGAACGCCTCCACCTCATGATAATCTCATACAGCGCCATGCCCGCCAGCATCGCCAGCAGGAACGGCCATACCCGTTGTATTTCCGCCCCCGCCAACACCCAGGCCGGGCCAGGGCAAATGCCCGCCATGCCCCAACCGATGCCGAACAGCGCGCTGCCCACCAGCAAACGGCGATCCACACGCCCGGCGGCCGGGATCTGCAGCGGTTCCCCCAACAGGCTCCGCTGGCGTCGGCGCGCCCACATAAAGGCCGGCGCCGCCACTGCAATCGCCCCAACCATCACCAACGCCAGCGAAGGATCCCACTGACCGGTAATATCGAGAAACGCCAGTACTTTGGCCGGATTGGCCATGCCGGCGATAATTAACCCCAGACCGAAAATCACGCCGCTCAGCAGCGCCAACAGAGACTTAAGCATCTTCAGCCTCCCAGCAGATGGCGCATCAGCCACACGGTCGTAAAGCCCAGCAGCATAAACACCGCCGTGGCGGCCAACGATCGCGGCGCCAACCGCGCGACGCCGCACACGCCGTGCCCGCTGGTGCAGCCGCTGCCCAACCGGGTACCCACCCCCACCAACAGCCCCGCGATCGCCAGCCAGCCGCTGCCGGCCGCGATCTCACCAGGAGGCAAAGCCGCCGCAGCAGCATACAGCCAGGGAGAAATCAGCAACCCGCCAAGAAATGCGGCGCGCCAGCCCCGCTCCCGGCCGCCCGCGCTCAATAAGCCGCCGGTAATGCCGCTGATGCCGGCGATGCGGCCGTTGAACAGCAGCAGCAGCGCTACCGCACCGCCGATAATGGCCCCGCCCGCGAGCGCGGAATAGGGCGTGAAGTGTTGCCAGTCAATGGTCATCTCGGTTCTCCGGCTGTGGGCAATACAGTTGATACAGGGTCGTTAGCAGCGCCAGCGCTTTGGCATCGGCCACCGCATAGTAAATTTGCTTGCCGGCTCGCCGGGTGGAGACCAGCCCCTCCTCGCGCAGCACGCCAAGCTGTTGGGACAATGTCGGCTGGCGGATAGCCAGCGCCTGCGCCAGCTCGCTCACTGCCATCTCGCCCTGACTGAGCCGGCACAGCAGCAGCAGCCGATCTTCATTGCCCAAGGTGCGCAGCATCGCGCCGGCCTGCGCCGCCGCCTTGCGCATCGCGTCAATATCCATCCCCCCTCCAATCAGTTTATAAAATTATATAATATCATTTTATAAACTATTCATCTGCCGCGTGCCACAGGCTGGTGTGGAACCGCGCCGCATGGCATGCTGTCATCCCCCTTTTTGCCGCGCGGAGGCCGCTAACGATGCTGCTGTTTCATGACGTTCTGCCGGCCGATCAGCCCGTCCGGCCGTTGGCCAAGGATTATCGCCACGGCGACAGCGAGCCGGATCACTACCATAACTGCGCGCAGCTGATTCACAGCCTGAGCGGCGTAGTGCAGGTCACGACCCGGCTCGGCAGTTGGGTGGTGCCACCCGGCCGCGGCGTCTGGGTACCGGCGAAAATGATGCACAGCCTGCGCATCACCGGCCAGGTGGCGGCCAGGACGCTGTTTGTCGATCCGTTGGCGCGCGCCGATCTGCCGGCCCAATGCCAGGTGGTGCAGGTTTCGCCGCTGTTGCGCGAGTTGATTATCTGTGCAATGGAGATTGCGCCCGGCTATCCAAGCGGCGGGCGCGATGAGCGCGTGATGGAACTGATCCTGGATGAGTTGAGAATGCTGCCGATCCTGCCACTGCACCTGCCCGAACCGCGTGAGGCCTCACTGCTTGCCTTGTGCCGCCATATTCAGGCCACGCTGGCGCAGCCCTGGACGCTGGAACAGGCGGCCGCTCAGCTCAGCGTCAGCGGACGCACCCTGTCGCGGCGCTTCCAGCGAGAAACCGGGCTGCATTTTAGTGATTGGGTGCGGCGCGCCCGTTTGCTGGCGGCGTTGAACGCGCTGGCGACCGGCCGCTCGGTGTTGGAAGTGGCGCTGGATCTTGGCTATGACAGCCCCAGCGCGTTCAGCGCCATGTTCCGCCGGTTATTGGGGGTCGCGCCCAGCGACTATTTCAGCCGGACCGCGCCGACGACAGATAGCGCCCGGCAACGTTAAACAGCGCCTGCAGTGAGGCGCTGGCGGAGTCAACGTCGATGCCAACGCCGTAGGTCGCCTCACCTTGCGGCAGCGCACAGCGGATATAGGCCACCGCTCGGCTATCACTCTGATGCCCCAGCGTGTGCTCGTGGTAATCCTCGATCGCCAGCGGCAAGCCGAAGCGCTGACGCAGCGCATCCACCGCGCTGGAAAGCAGACCGTTGCCGGCCCCCTGCAGACGCAGTGTCTCTCCCTCGCAGGCAACTCGCGCGTTGAAGCTGTAGGCCTCTACCCCATGACTTTCCGTCTGGTAGCTCAACAGCTGCAAGCACGGCTGCTCCACCAACCCATAGGTGTCGCGGAATAAGCGCCACAGCTGTGCGCCGCTCATTTCCTTCCCGCTGCCGTCGGTCGCACGCTGCACCACCTGGCTGAAATCAATCTGCAAACCGCGCGGCAACGCGAGCCCATGATTTTGTTCCAGTAGCCAGGCAGCCCCGCTTTTACCGGACTGGCTGTTGACCCGGATCACCGCCTCATAGCTGCAGCCGACATCGGCAGGATCGAGCGGCAGGTAAGGCACTTGCCACCAGCCATCTTGTCGCAGCCGTTGCGCGGCGAAACCTTTTTTGATCGCATCCTGATGCGAACCGGAGAAGGCGGTAAACACCAGCTCACCGGCATAAGGATGGCGAGGATGCACCGGCAGCTGATTGCACTGCTCCACCACTTCCACCACCTGTTTCAGGCGGCTGAAGTCCAGGCCCGGCGCCACGCCCTGGGTATAGAAATTCAACGCCAGCGTGACCAGATCGACGTTGCCGGTACGCTCTCCGTTGCCGAACAGGCAGCCTTCGACCCGATCGGCACCGGCCAGCAGCGCCAGCTCCGCGCAGGCCACGCCGGTACCGCGATCGTTATGCGGATGTACGCTGATCGCCACATCGGCGCGACGGCTGAAGTGACGGCAGAACCACTCAATCTGATCGGCATACACATTGGGCGTACTCACCTCCACCGTCGCCGGCAGATTGATGATCATCGGCCGCTGCGGCCCCGGTTGCCACACCTCCGCCACCGCCTCGCAGATCTCCAGCGCGAACTCTAATTCAGTAAAACAGAAGGTTTCCGGCGAATACTCGAAGCACCAGGCGGTATCGGGCTGAGCCTCGCAATGCCGGCGAATGCGCCGCGCGCCGTTCACCGCCAGCGCCACGGTTGCGGCCTTATCCTGACGGAACACGATGTCGCGAAACATCGGCGCCGTGGCGTTGTACAGATGCACGATTGCCCGTGGTGCCCCCAGCAGCGCCTCGAAGGTACGATCGATCAGATCGTCTCGCGACTGCGTCAGCACCTGAATCGTGACGTCGTGCGGGATCAGTTGCTCGTCGATCAGCGTGCGCACAAAATCGAAATCCGTTTGCGACGCCGAAGGGAAAGCCACCTCAATCTCTTTGAAACCGCACTGCAACAACAATTGATAGAATTCGCGCTTGCGCGCGTTATCCATCGGCTCCGCCAGCGCCTGGTTGCCGTCGCGCAGATCGCTGGAGCACCAGCGCGGCGCCTGCCGCAGGGTACGCGAAGGCCACTGACGATCCGGTAATGTCACCGGCGGGAACGGTCGGTATTTGCTTGAAGGGTCGATTAACATGGGCTTCTCCTGGCAACTGAGTGAACGATAGCGCCATTATTTCCCGCCATCGCCTCCTCTTCTCCCGCTTTGCGGACAACCGTCGTCGCAAAGCGGACAACAAAAAAATTTGCATCCTGCGCCAGTGAGACAACAATTAGTTTTGACGTTTATCCCACCGCACCGGCAATGCGCCGGGCGCTCTACTCTCATTGTCAACGGAGGCGAACATGAGCCTGTATGCAACCCTGGAAGAAGCCATCGAGGCCGCACGTGAAGAGTTTATCGACACCGCCGAAGGCGGCGGCGATGACGAACCGCCGGTGCCGCAGCAGTTCAATCTGCAAAAGTACGTGATGCAGGATGGCGACACGATGTGGCAGGCCGAGTTCTTCGAAGAAGAAGGCGAAACGGTGGAATGCCTGCCGCTGCGCAGCGGTGCGGCGGCGCAGGCGATATTCGACGGTGACTACGACGAGGTGGAGATCACCGCCGAGTGGATAGACGAAAATACCCTGTACGAATGGGAAGAAGGCGACTTCCAGCTCGAGCCGCCGCTGGATACCGAAGAAGGCCAGACCGCGGCCGATGAATGGGATGAACGTTAACCCGCACCACGTTTTTATCGCCAAGGAGGCAGTATGATTATCCGCCGGGCCCGCCCTACCGACTACCCCGCCATTTTACAGCTGCAGGGGGAAAACGTGCCGGAAGCGCTCGACGAGCGCCACAAACGGCAGGGATTTATCGTATCGCGCATGAATGAGGCGCAGCTGACGGCGATCAACCGCGGCATCGGCATACTAGTGGCCGAACAGGAGAACCAACTGGCCGGGTTCGTTTGCCTGATGCCCGCCGACGTGCAACCGCGGCCGCCGGTGGTGGATGCGATGCTGGCGACGCTCGCCACGCAGTCCTTCGCCGGGCGGGCGCTGAGTGAGCAGCGGGTGTTTCTCTACGGCCCGGTTTGCCTCGACGCCGCCTGGCGCGGCAAAGGCGTGCTGAAACGCCTCTACGCCGCCGTCAAAGCGCACACCAGTCATGACTACGACGTGGGCGCGCTGTTTATCGACGACGACAATCCGCATTCGTTGGCCGCTCATGTGCAAGGGTTGGGCATGACGGCGCTGGTGCCTTTCCATTGTGGGCAGAAAGGCTATCAGCTGGTGGTGTTCGCCACCCGCTGAGCAGGTTTATTCATAGGGGCCGTGCTGCGCATCGAACGGTAGCATAAAGGTGTCCACCACCATCGACAGCGGCACATCTATCACCGTGACATAACGCCAGGACGTATCGCGCAAATCCCACTGCACGCCGGGATAGTACTGGTGGCCATGCCCCGCACCGGGCACGGTGCGGCTGATGATGCTGCCGCAACCGGTTAAGACCATCACGCCGGCCGCCACGCAGGCCAGCCGAAGGTAGGAAGAGAGCTTCACGACATTGACTCTGAGCAAAGGGTTGTTTCGCGAGTGAACAACGCATCGGCCGCAGTCTACCACAGTTCCCTTTCTCCACCGGTACCGGCGCGCGTAAGCAAAAGGTAAAAAAAACGGGGAACGCGCCATGCGCATTCCCCGTCTGAGCGTTACCGTTCAGCGATTAACGTCGGCCCGTTGGGTGTGCCAGCGGGTTGTGCGGCAACTGCTGATAGTGCTCACGCCAGGCAGCGCCTTCCGGCAACAGCCAGACGCGCTGGTGCAGACGAGCCAGCGTGACCGGATCGCTCAGCAGCTCCAGACGTTTGCCCTTCACCAGCTTCTCCGGCCCCAGCTGCAGCGCTTCGTTCACCCGCTCCTCGCGGTTGCGATCGAGGGTAGCGCGCAGATGGTGACGCGCCGTCGCCAACGCCGTCGCCAGCGCGTTGAAGGACGGGTTGACCACCGCATGCATAAAGCCGTTGGTCAGCGCGCGGTTGCGGTTGAGATGCAGGTACTCTTCCGTCGCCAGCAACTCGCGCGGCGGGTTGTACTCTTCCGGGATCAGGAACAGCTTGGCGCGTTTGCTCTTCATGCCCAGCGTCGCGCGGCTCGACAGCACCGACACGAACGGCGACAGGATCAGCGAGAACACGATCGGCGCCAACCACCACAGGAAGCGCAGATCCAGCCACGCCATGCCGCCGGCCCACACCAGGCCCAACAACATCTGCGAACCATGGCGGCGGAACGCTTCGCCCCAAGGCGTATCGTCATCGTCACGCTGCGGCGAATTCCACACCACTTCCCAACCGAGGAAGGCGCTCACCACGAACACGGTATGGAACAGCATGCGCACCGGCGCCAGCAGCACCGAGAACAGCATTTCCATCAGCATCGAAATGAACAGACGGAACGCCCCGCCGTACTCTTTCGCACCCTTGGCCCAGATCAGCACGATGCTGAGCAGCTTCGGCAGGAACAGCAGCACCAGCGTGGTGGAGAACAGCGCTATCGCCAGCTCGGGCCGCCACTGCGGCCAGACCGGGAACAGCTGCCGCGGCTGCAGGAAGTATTGCGGCTCCATCAGGGTGTGCACCACCTGCAATGCGGTGGAGAGCGCCAGGAACATGAACCACAGCGGCGCCGACAGGTAGGACATGACGCCGGTCAGGAACACCGCGCGGTGCACCGGGTGCATGCCTTTCACCAGGAACAGGCGGAAGTTCATCAGGTTGCCGTGGCACCAGCGACGGTCGCGTTTCAGCTCGTCCAGCAGGTTTGGCGGCAGCTCTTCGTAACTGCCCGGCAGATCGTAAGCGATCCACACGCCCCAGCCGGCGCGGCGCATCAGCGCCGCTTCAACGAAGTCGTGCGACAAGATTGAACCGGCGAAGGAACCCTCGCCCGGCAGCGGCGCCAGCGCACAGTGCTCGATAAACGGCTTCACGCGGATGATGGCGTTATGGCCCCAGTAGTGCGACTCGCCCAGCTGCCAGAAATGCAGGCCGGCGGTAAACAGCGGCCCGTAAACGCGGGTAGCGAACTGCTGCACGCGCGCATACAGGGTATCCATACCGGACGCCTTCGGCGCGGACTGGATGATGCCGGCGTTCGGGTTGGCTTCCATCAAACGCACCAGCCCGGTGAGGCATTCGCCGCTCATCACGCTGTCGGCGTCCAGGATCACCATGTAGCTGTACTCACCGCCCCAACGACGGCAGAAGTCGTCGATGTTGCCGCTCTTGCGTTTTACGCGACGACGGCGGCGGCGATAGAAGATGCGGCCGTGGCCGTCGACATCGCGGCACAGCTCCATCCACGCCTTTT
Organism: Serratia sp. CY43202; assembly: GCF_052168755.1. Classification (NCBI taxonomy): domain Bacteria; kingdom Pseudomonadati; phylum Pseudomonadota; class Gammaproteobacteria; order Enterobacterales; family Yersiniaceae; genus Serratia; species Serratia sp. CY43202. Next base: position 315,343 of record NZ_JBJNMB010000004.1, on the reverse strand, counting down.
GCTCCGCCACGCAGATGTCCGGATCGTAGCTGTCGCTCAGCACGTAGATATCGAAGTGTTCCAGCTGACCGGTGGCGGCAACGGACTCATAGGTCGCACGCAGGCCGGCGAACACGCGTTCGACGTCTTCGTTACAGATCGGCATGATCAGCGCGGTGCGGTGTGCCGGGTTGATCGGCTCATCGCCCTTGATGGTGGAGGAAATACTGTATTTGTCTTTACCGATCAGCAGCTGCAGGAAGCCCATCAGCGCGGTCCAGAAACCGGCCGAGACCCAGCAGAACAGTACGGCGAACAGGATCAGAATGCCGGTTTGCAGCACATAAGGCAGCAGCTGCAGCACCGACTGCATCAGATCCTGATCCAGCATGGCGATAGGATCGATCAGCGCCCAGCCCTGATAAGGCAAGATGGTTTTCATATACCAGGTGGCGATGCCGGTCTGCACCAGCATCAGCACCAGCAGCACATAGCGGCGCATGGAACCGACAACGCGCCAGCGGTTCTCGGCCTCGGCCTCCTCTTTGGTGGCGTGCCGATTGTGCGGCGAACGCCCCAGCAGAGAATCCCAGAAGCGCGCCACCGGGTTGGTACGCCAGGCTTCCGGGAACATGGTGGTTCGTTTGATCGGCGGCGTCGCCTTCAGAATGGCGCGCCCTTCGGCGTCGGTGTCGAAATCGTCATCGCTGACCGCATCCGGCCAGGCGCTTTCGATGCGCGGTTTGACCGAGGCCAACGCCACGTCATCCGCCGACAGGCTGTTGACGTTGGCGTCGGCGGCGCCCATCTGCCGATGGAGCGCCTCCAGTGCCTGAGCGTCATCCGCCGTGTGAGGGTTGAGCGCCTCCGACCGCTCGGCGGTCAGAGGCAGCGCCGCAAGATAATCCTGGGCGGGTTGAGTAGGCTTATTCATTGGCAGGTAGCTGATAGCTCCAGGTTTCCGACAGAGTCTTATCGCCATTGACCAGCGCTGCGCGCATTTCTACCGGCTTCTTGTCGTCTTTTACTTTCAGACGTACCGTCAGGCGCCAGCCTTTGGTCACTGGGTTATAGCGGACGTTGTTTTCTACCATTTCACCGTTGTCGCCGATGCTGATCTGAGAAGCGACTGGAGTGTTGGCGTCCAGCCCTTTCAGCACCGGGCCGACGAAGTCGACCAGGAAGGCCACGCTGCCGTCAGGCTCGCGAATCAGGTTGGACTGCTTCACGTCACCGGTCGAACGCATGGTCCGCGCCACATAGGCGATGTCTTGCGAATGCAGTTTGTCTTCGTCGCGGGTGAAGTTCAGACGGTAGCTCAGCGTCAGCGGCTTTTTGGCTTCCGGCAGCGTATCCGGTGTCCAGAACGCCACGATATTGTCGTTGGTTTCATCCGCCGTCGGGATCTCCACCAGCTCGACCTTGCCTTTACCCCAGTCGCCCTTCGGTTCGATCCAGGCGCTCGGGCGCAGATCGTAACGATCGTCCAGATCTTCGTAATCCTTGAAGTTGCGGCCGCGCTGCAGCAGACCGAAGCCTTTCGGGTTCTCGACGGTATAGGTGCTGACGGACAGGTGTTTAGGATTGTTCAGCGGGCGCCAGATCCACTCGCCGTTGCCGGCATGGATAGACAGACCGTTGGAGTCGTGCAACGCCGGGCGATAGTTCAGCGTCGGCGATGGCTGGTTCGGCCCGAACAGGTACATGCTGGTCAGCGGCGCCAGGCCCAGTTTGCCCACCTTGTCGCGCAGGAACACTTTAGACTCGACGTCCACGGTGGTGTCGCGGCCCGGGATCACCGTGAAACGGTAAGCGCCGGTGGCGCGCGGGGAATCCAGCAACGCGTAGATCACCAGGTGTTTGTCGCCCTGCTTCGGACGCTCAACCCAGAATTCGCGGAAACGCGGGAACTCTTCGCCAGATGGCAAAGCGGTATCGATAGCCAGGCCGCGAGCGGAAAGCCCGTAAACCTGCCCTTTACCCACCACGCGGAAATAGCTCGCGCCCAGCAGGCTCATGATCTCATCGTTTTTGTCGGCGCTGTTGATCGGGTAGATCACCTTGAAGCCGGCAAAGCCGAGGTTTTTCACCGATTCAGGGTCGTGTTTGACCGAACCGAAGTTGAAGTAATCCGGGCTGTACTTGATCTGTTTTACGCTGGTGGAGGTGACTTCATTGATTTTCACCGGCGTGTCGAAGTACATCCCCTGATGATAAAACTCAAGCTTGAAAGGGGTTTTCAGCTTGCTCCAATAGGCTTTATCGTGATTGAACTGAATCTGCTGATAGTCTGCGAACTTCATCTCGCGGAACTGAGAAGGAAGGTTGCTCTTCGGGGCTTCGAAACCTTTCGCGGCCAGATCCTGCGCCTGCTTGGCCACATCATCAATAGAAAAGGCCCATGCCGGCGAACTGAACAGCGTGAACAATACGGTAGCACCTAACCAACGAACGCTCGCGGCGCGTGGTTGTCCGGATAATATATTAACTAGCACATCCCCCCCTATTCGTGTGCTCAAATCATTTAAATCCATATTAATGGATTACTCAGCTTTCCGACAACATGATAAATGGATGGTTCATGTTTACGGCTCATTGTTTAAGCAGCTGATGGAACACCAGCGTAGCAAGCCGCGCAACAAGACGCTATGGAAAAATGCGGGGGGCTATAGTAGGGTTTCGGATAACAATTTAACGTTTGACGACTTATTAAGCGTGTTAATGAGCACCCGATTAAATCACCAGCGGTAATCTATGACTAAAGGCAGCAAACAGCGCGAGTTTTTCCTCGATTCGATCCGAGCCTATTTGATGTTGCTCGGGATTCCGTTTCACCTCTCCCTGATTTATTCCAGCCATGCCTGGGCGGTGAACAGCGCGTCCCCCTCCTTCTCGCTCACGGTGCTGAACGACTTCATCCACGCTTTCCGCATGCAGGTGTTCTTCGTGATATCCGGCTACTTCTCCTACATGCTTTACGAGCGCTACGAGCGCCACCAGTGGCTGAAGGTCAGGCTGGAGCGGGTGGCGATCCCGCTGTTAAGCTCCATCCCGCTAATTACGGTGCCGCAGTTTTTCATGCTGAAATATTTCACCGATAAATTAAACGGCTGGGATGAATTTTCTCTCTATCAGAAAATAAATGTAACAGTTTGGGAATTGGTTTCTCATCTGTGGTTCTTATTGACGCTGTCGTTGTTAACCTGTGCCTGCTTTTATCTGTTCCGTAAAATCAAGCGTCAAACTCGTGAGCATATTCCGGCGTTAATAAACAGACTGCGCGGATTAGGAAACATCTCACTGTGTTTCTTTATTTATGCGGTATGCTATTCGGCCGCGCACCGTATTATTTTAATTGTCGCGCCGCAGCTATTATCCAACGGCCTGTTCAATTTCGTGGTGATGGAGACGATGTTCTACCTGCCGTTCTTCATCCTCGGCGCTTATGCGTTTAAGTACGTGTGGCTTAAGGAGATTTTTCTGCGTCGCTCGCCGCTGGCGCTGCTCGGCTCGCTGCTGCTGTTTATCGCATATATGCTGAATCAAAAGCTGTTGGCGCACAGCAGCTATATGTTCGAACTGGAAGTGGTGATCAAAACCCTAATGGGGATCCTGATGACCAACGTGGTGTTCTCTTTCGGGCATAACCTGCTGAATTATCACTCGCCGCGCATCACCTATCTGGTCAATGCCTCACTGTTTATATATCTGGTGCACCACCCGTTGACCCTGATATATGGCGCTTTCGTGACGCCTTATATCGGCAACAACCTGTTGGGATTCTTGCTGGGCCTGCTGTTTGTGTTCTCGCTGGCCTTCGCTTTATATGAACTGCACAAACGTATTCCGGTGCTGCGCTTCTTGTTCTCCGGTAAGCCGCAATAACCTTGCGCCCCTGCAAACCCGATCGTTTGCAGGGGTTTCCTGTCATCTTGCCGTCGTGCAAAAAGCCTATACTGGTGGTTTGCATGCAAAGCACACATTGCTCAGCCTGGCGCCGTCCGTTAGGGCAAAGTGATACGGCTGAATACATACCCTAATCGTTATAACTGCGATGCATAAGTAGAAATCCGGATCCCTGCCTTACGGTAGTGATTGGGCTCAACACCCCCGAAGGGCTGCGCGATCGTTTAATTCATTCGATGGCGTTAGCTGCATCTCCCTTCCGTCACGACAGAGAGGATTTTGAATGACTGATAAGAAGACCCCGGCTCAGGAAGCCGAAGTGGAAAACGCCACCCTGCTGAAGATCCTCGGCAGGCTGCTGTCCGCGCTGGACGCCTCAATCAGCGGCAAAGAACGCAGCATTTTGGTCACTGAACTCTCCAACTTCAATCTCGACGGCATTTCCGAAACGGAAAGCAAGTTGGCCAGCGAGCTGATCAAACGGGCGCTGGAATCGCTCGACCACTAACCCTACCGCGCCTGCAAACCATTAAGCCTGCCTGCGCGGGCTTAATGGTTTTTCCCTCAGCCACGATCGGCCATTGTTGCCAAAGCCGAAATACAGCAGCCTGATAATGTTGGATAAAAGGCAGGATTCTCTCTCTTCTCCTCACTTTCTTCGGTTAATCACACCAAAGGGCAATAATTGATCGGTTGTTTTCGCAATCAGCCTTGGCGTTTTACCCACTAAACACGCTATCATCGACACACGCGCAGTGCCCCCTATCCCCCAGCCTCAGGAGAACGATATTTTGGATGCCAGCACCATTAACAGTTTGTTCGTCATCGGTGCCGTGCTGGTGGGGGCAAGCATTCTGCTCAGCTCATTTTCTTCCCGGCTCGGCATTCCGATCCTGGTGATCTTCCTGGCGATCGGCATGTTGGCCGGCGTCGACGGCCCCGGCGGCATCGTCTTCAGCAATTATCCGGTCGCTTATCTGGTCAGTAACCTCGCGTTGGCGGTGATCCTGCTCGACGGCGGCATGCGCACCCGGGTCAGTTCGTTCCGCGTGGCACTGTGGCCAGCACTGTCTCTCGCCACCGTCGGCGTGGTGATCACCGCCGGCCTAACCGGCATGGCCGCCGCCTGGCTGTTCAACCTCGATCTGCTGCAGGGCTTGCTGATCGGTGCCATCATCGGTTCCACCGACGCCGCCGCAGTCTTCTCGTTGCTGGGCGGCAAAGGGTTGAACGAACGCGTCAGCGCTACGCTGGAGATCGAATCCGGCAGCAACGATCCGATGGCGGTATTTCTCACCATCACGCTGATTGCGATGATCGCCGCCGGGGAAACCGCGCTAAGCTGGACCTTCCCGCTGCATCTGATGCAGCAGTTCGGCATGGGCATCGTCTTCGGTCTCGGCGGCGGCTGGCTGCTGCTGACGCTGATCAACCACATCAAGCTGGCGGACGGTCTCTACCCGCTGCTGGCGGTGAGCGGCGGCATTCTTATTTTCGCGCTGACTACCGCGCTGGACGGCAGCGGCATTCTGGCGGTGTACCTGTGCGGTCTGCTGCTGGGCAACCGTCCAATCCGCAACCGTCACGGCATCGTGCAAACCTTCGATGGCCTGGCCTGGCTCAGCCAGATCGGCATGTTCCTGGTGCTCGGTCTGCTGCTCAACCCGCATGAGCTGCTGCCGATCGCCATCCCTGCCCTGCTGCTGTCGCTGTGGATGATCCTGTTCGCGCGCCCGCTGTCGGTGTTTATCGGTTTGCTGCCGTTCCGCAGCTTTACCCTGCGCGAACGCGGCTTTATTTCCTGGGTTGGCCTGCGCGGCGCGGTGCCGGTGATCCTGGCGGTGTTCCCGATGATGGCCGGGCTGCCCAACGCCCAACTGTTCTTTAACGTGGCGTTCTTCGTGGTGCTGGTTTCCCTGCTACTGCAAGGCACCACGCTGTCATTCGCCGCCAAAAAGGCCAAGGTGATCGTGCCGCCGGCGCTGACGCCGATCTCCCGCGTTGGGCTGGACGTACACCCGGAAAACCAGTGGGAACAATTCGTTTATCAGCTTTCGGCGGAAAACTGGTGCGTCGGTGCTGCGCTGCGTGAACTGAAAATGCCGCCTAATACCCGCATCGCCGCCCTGTTCCGCGGCAAAGAGCTGTTGCACCCTAGCGGCAGTACCCGGCTGCGCGAGAACGATATTTTGTGCGTCATCGGCCATGAGCACGACCTGCCGATCCTCGGCAAGCTCTTTAGCCAGGCACCGGCAGTGACGCTCGACGAGCGCTTCTTCGGCGACTTTATCCTGCAATCCGACGCCCGTTTGAGCGACATCTCACAGGTTTATGGCCTCAACCTGCAAGACGACGTGGACGAGCAGCAGACGCTGGGGCAGTTCGTCATTCAGCTGATCGGCGGCGAACCGGTGATCGGCGACCAGGTGGAGTGGGACGGCCTGACCTGGACCATTGCAGAAATGGACGGCAATCAAGTCAGCAAGATAGGCGTCAGGATCGTGACCGACTGACGCTGCCGCACAGCGGCGCTATCAGATGAGGGAACTTCTGGCCTTAAGAACGTTCTTAATCACTATCACGATGTATGCGATTCGGTGCCGCTGAATTATATCCCTTTGATATAAAAACTTAACAGCGGCGCCCACAGGGATTAAGGGTGTGAACGGCAAGACTCGATTTCTTTCGGTGATGATGCTCATGGCGCTGGGTGTAGCGGCAGCCGATCTCAGCATCGCCGGTTTGGTCCATAGACTTTTAATTGGATAATTTTAACGTGACGCAGCAGGAACAAGAAAAAGACATTCTGGGGAAAATACTGGTGACGGTGTCCGCGCTTTGCCTGATTCTGGTGGCGGCGTTCCTGATCTGGGGATTCGTGCTGGATTGATGCCACGCGACGCTCAGACATAAAAAAAACCGCCGCGGCGGTTTTTTTTATGGGTCAGGCGATCAGATCTTGCAACCTTCGCAGTCCGCTTCGTCTTCGAGGATTTCAGGGACCTCTTTTACCTTCTGCGCCGCTTTTTCTTCGGCTTTCGCCAGTTCGGCATCGATATCAAAATCGAAAATATCATCACTCATCGCTTGGTCCTTATTCTGCTTCATGTTCAAACGCTGAGTATAATCGACAAGCCGCCGGCCGGAAACCTTTCAGTTTGCCGCCGCCAGCTGCGGTGGCTCATCCTGCGGCTTTTTTCCGTATGCCATATCGTACACGTCGTAGAAGTCGATTTCGCCCTTGTTGCCGATGATGACTCGCATCTTCTGTTTCAGCGCGGCGCCGATGGAGGGCTCATCCAGCAATTGCTGCACCGCATAAGGCGACAGCGCGCGGGTGAAGTACCATTCGCCATTGTAGCAAACCCGCAGATCCAGCACCCCGATGTCCTCGAAACGGTACACCGGCCGGATCTCGATCAGCAGCATGGCGAACATGAACAGCACGAAGGCGGTGAAGCCCAGGAAGGCATACACCCCCATGTACGGCACCTGATACATCACGGCGATCACCGCGAAGTAACCGGCGAACATGGCAAGGCACAAATAGCGGTGAGTACGGGCGAATTCGCTGTTGAAGCGCGGCTTGCCGTCACGCCCTTCGCGCCGATTGATCTGCTCAATCTCTTTAACCAAGATGCTTTTAATCGCGTCCATCGTTACAACCTTATGCTGGAAACAGCATTGCCATCAAATCTCGCTGCTAAAAGTAACACAAGTACAGTTTTGCCGGGTAGATCAGTTAGCCAACTTAATGACGGCAACTGTTATAGTTCGGCTTCAGCGCGGCTGAGCGGCCTTGCCTTGCGCAAACATGAACATGCGCTGGGCCACATCGTCGGCCTGCTTGATTTTCTGCTTTTGCGGTTCGTTGCTGCGTTGAATGGCGCGGGCGTAGGCGATTTCATGGGCCTGATCGATCATCGCGATGATCCGATCACGTTCGGTCTTCTCCATATTGCCTAACATGGTAGTGATAATCGCCTGATAAGCGTTGGACGCGGCGGTCAGCGCTTTCTCTCTCGCCTCGAGGGCGGCGACGCGTTGCAAGAGTTCCTGCAGTTGATCGGAGTGAGACATATCGACCTCCTGTTGCCGGGCAGCAAGCCTGCCTGATTACAGTTTAGCAAAGGATCGAAAGAGAAAGAGGAAGGAAAGCCAGCGGTTACGGTAAAGCACACCCGAAAATCCCAACGAGGAGCCGATAGTGCAAATCAACCCGGGTGCGCTTTACGGTAAGCGCGATGAGACGAAGAAAGAAAGCTGGCGCGCTATGCAGGACTCGAACCCGCGTCTATCAATTTTCAAGCCAAAACAAGCCATTATAAAACCAATCACTCTGCCAACTGAGTTAATAGCGCGTTCCTTCGCTTCGGGGCGCCATTATCCATAACAACATTATGGATTCAAGTTTTTTTAGCATAATGCCCTGACTTTACGGATAAATCTTAGGTTATCACCAGCATGATGGCCTTACGGCAGCTCAATAATCGGGTAATCGCCAGCGATGAGCGGCTTGCACAAAATCTTGTAGCCATCGCTGTCGAAATGGCTGGCCGCGCTCTGTAGCTGCTCCGCCTGCGCCAGATCGCCGACCGAGCCCAGATAAAACCAATTGTGGATCACATGGTACTGACGCAGCGTCTCGCCCTGCTCCTCCAGCGCCACGCGCCCGGCGAACGGCCAACAGGCGATGCGCAACTGCTCAAGCGCCGCGCCGAGCCGCAGCGCATGCTCCTGCGCCGACTCCACGCCACAGCAGGCGCCCGCGCACTTGCGCAGGCTGTAGCGGAAACAGGCTCGCCCTGCCGGCAGCTTGTCGATCCCCAGCTTGCCGTAACATAAACGATGCTCATCGGCGATGGCGCGCAGCTTTTCCAGCGCGGCGTGGCGATTGGCAAACAGCCCGTAGAGGTGGGGCGTGACGGCGAAGTCGATCTCTTTGGCGTGAGCAATCGTCACCGCATCTGCCTGCAAGCGCAGCGCGCACAGCTGTTTCGAACGCCGCAGACGTTTGTTGAACAGCGGCTGTTGCTGTTTGATCAATTGCGCCTCCAGCAGCAATGCCCCCAACTCGCCTGCGGTCTCGATAAAGCTGATGCGCCGGGTTTGGCGCAGCATTTTAGCCTCGTCCTGCGCGCGGAAGTGCGCCATCACCCGGCTGCGTATATTGACGCTTTTACCGATGTAAAGCGGCAGGCTCTCGCTTTGACCGTGAAACACATACACACCCGGCCCTTTGGGCAACGGCGCCAGGCAGGCGCGCAGGTGCTCCGGGTATTGGTAAATGTCGAGTTCTGGCTCGAGGCGGTTTGGCATCATGGCGGTGGTGTTATCCTGCTGATGAATGAATACTGGTTTTTTACCCAGTATAACGCCCAACGCAGCCGGTTGCACACGTGGTGGATAATAACTCGCCGTGATCTTTAGCGGGAAAGCCTTTACTATCCCCTTTCCAGCGGGAAAGCGCCTCACGTTTAGCGCCAGTTCAAGCTGGCGCTGCCATGATGGCAGACTAGAACCGCCGCTTTTATCGTTATGGAAAACCTGGGTATGTCATCACTGAAACTCCCCTCCCGCCGTCTGGCGTTGATCGCCGCCATCGTTTTCATCGCCGTCGCCGTCGCGCTGGCCATTTTTTGGCAACGCCCGCCTCAACAGGATTACGTTACCGCGCCGGCCCGCCTGGGCGATATCGAAAACGCCGTGCTGGCCACCGGGCGGCTGGATGCCATCGAACGCGTCAACGTCGGCGCCCGCGTCTCCGGCGAAGTCAAATCGCTGAAGGTCAAGCTGGGCGATCGCGTCACTAAAGGGCAACCGATCGCCGACATCGACGATCTGCAACAGCGCAACGATCTGCGCAACGCCGAGGCAGCGCTGAACGTAGTCAAAGCCAATATGTTAGCCAAACAGGCCTTGCTGAAACAGGCGGAGTCGCGTTTTAAACGCCAGCGCCGCATGCTGAACGACGAAGCCAGTTCGCGGGAAGACTTCGAGACCGCCGAAGCCTCGCTCGCCACCACTCGCGCCGATCTGCAGGCGCTCAATGCGCAGTTGGTGCAATCGCAGATCGAAGTCGAAAAGAAAAAAATCGATCTGGGCTATACCCGCGTGGTTGCGCCGATGGACGGCATTGTTATCGCCGTGGTCACGCAGCAGGGACAAACGGTCAACTCCAGCCAAAGTGCACCGACCATCGTCAAGCTGGCGCGGCTGGATATGATGACCATCAAGGCGCAGATCTCCGAAGCCGACATCACCCGCATTTCGCCGGGACAAAAGGCGTACTTCACTATTTTCTCCGATCCGGATAAGCGGTACGACGCCACGCTGCGCACCATCGAGCTGGCACCGGAATCGGTGATGAAAGACGACTCGCTCGCCGGGACCAGCTCTGCTTCCGGCTCCGGCACCTCGAACGCCTCGGTCTATTACAACGCGCTGCTGGACGTGCCCAACCCGGAAAACCGCCTGCGCATCGCCATGACCGCGCAGGTGTCCTTGCTGCTCGGCGACGCGAAGAACACCCTGCTGGTGCCGATCCAGGCGGTGCATAAAATCGATGGCCAAGAGCAGCAGGTGCAGGTGCTGACCCAAGACCAGCGGCTGGAAACGCGCAAAGTGACCACCGGCATCACCAACAACGTCGACATTCAGATCCTCAGCGGCCTGAAAGCCGGTGAAACCGTGGTGCTGTCGCAGCCCGCCGCCAAATCGGCTGAGGATGGCATCTTCCTGTGAACGCGATCATCGAACTAAAAGGCATCAGCCGAACCTACACCAACGGCGGCCAGGCGCTGACGGTATTGAAAGACATCGATCTGACCATCGCCGCCGGCGAGCTGGTGGCGATCATCGGCGCCTCCGGTTCCGGCAAATCGACGCTGATGAACATCATGGGCTGCCTCGACGTGCCGGATCGCGGCGACTACTACATCAGCGGCCAGAACGCCGCCCACCTGTCGCCGGACGAACTGGCCCGCCTGCGCCGCGAGCATATCGGCTTTATTTTCCAGCGTTACCACCTGATGCCCGATCTCAGCGCGCTGGGCAATGTCGAAATCCCGGCTATCTACGCCAACGCCCGGCGCGATCAGCGGCGGCAGCGGGCGGCGCAATTGCTGGCGCGGTTGGGGCTTGAGGGACGCGAAGACCACAAACCCGGCCAGCTTTCCGGCGGCCAGCAGCAGCGCGTCAGCATCGCCCGTTCGCTGATCAACGGCGGTGAGATCATCCTGGCGGACGAACCGACCGGCGCGCTGGACACCCAATCCGGCCAGGAAGTGCTGGCGATCCTGAGCGAACTGAATCAGCGCGGCCACACCGTGGTGATCGTCACCCACGATATGAAAGTGGCGCAACATGCGCAGCGCGTCATCGAACTGCAAGACGGCAAGATCATCGCTGACAGTGGCCGCAAGTCGGCGCCCGGCGCATCGCTGCCGCCGCCGAACCGCAGCCGGCAAAGCGGCTGGCAACGCCTGATCGACCGCACTCGCGAATCGCTGCACATGGCGTTGAAGGCGATGAACGCTCATCGTCTGCGCACCGCGCTGACCATGACCGGCATCATCTTCGGCATCGCCGCCGTGGTCACGGTAGTGGCGCTGGGCGAAGGCGCCAAACAGCGCACGCTGGAAAACCTCAAAGATCTCGGCACGAATGTGGTAAGCATCTATCCGGGCCGCGATTTCTTCGACGACGCCATCGACAGCATCCGCACCCTGGTGCCGGCCGATGCCGACGCGCTGGCACAGCAAAGCTTCGTCGACAGCGTCAGCCCGGAAGTAGACGCCTCCGACAGCATCCGTTTTCGCAGCAAGTCCGCCACTGCCTCGATCACCGGCGTCGGGCGCGACTATTTCCGCGTTAACGGCGTCGAGCTGTTACAAGGCGTGACTTTCCGCGACGATCGTAATGCGCTGCAGGAAGTGATCATCGACGACAATGCGCGCCAGGCGCTGTTCGGCGATTTCGGCGTCGAGCCGCTCGGCCAGATCGTGTTTCTCGGCTCGGTGCCGGCCCGGGTGATCGGTGTGGCTAAAAGCAATCGCAATTACGCGCCCAATCGCATCACTGTATGGATGCCCTACAGCACTGTCATGTATCGCATGGTAGGCAAACCGACGCTCAGCGGCATCACCGTTCGCCTAAAGGACAATGTCGCCAGCGAATCGGCCGTCACCGCTATCACACAGCTGTTGACCCAGCGCCACGGCGTAAAAGATTTCCGTTTGTACAACTTCGATAAAATCCGAAAGTCCATCGAACGCACGTCAATGACTTTTAGCCTGCTGATCCTGATGGTGGCATCAATCGCGCTGGTGATCGGCAGCCTGGGGGTGATGAACATCATGCTGGTCTCGGTGACCGAACGCACCCACGAAATCGGCGTGCGCATGGCGGTCGGCGCGCGGCGCAGCGACATCATGCAACAGTTCATGATAGAGGCGGTGCTGGTCTGTCTGATCGGCGGCGCATTGGGCATCGCGCTGTCGTTCGCCGCCGGGTCGCTGTTCACCTCGCTGGCGGGCGGTATGTTCACCGCCATCTATTCCTGGCAAGCTGCCGCGACGGCGTTTTTCTGTTCAACTTTAATCGGCATGATCTTCGGTTATCTCCCCGCCCGTAAAGCGGCAAGGATGGATCCGGTCGTTTCATTGGCCAGCGAGTAACCCATGAAAATTTTATCTCCCCTGGCGCTAAGCCTCGTCGCCTTGCTCACCGCCGGCTGCGGCAACGCCCTGAAAAGCGACTACCGGGCGCCGCAGGTCAACTATCCGACGAGCTGGCAGCACGACGCCCACAACGCCGCGCCCACGCCGTTCGACTGGCGCGATTTCCACGATCCTGAGCTCGATCGCTGGCTGCAACAGGTGATGGCGAGCAATAACGATCTGGCCGCCGCCGTACTGCGCGTTTACCGCGCGCAGCTCGAGGCGGAACGCGTCGGCATCAGCACCGCGCCCGGCATCAGCGCCTCATTAGGCAGCGGTATCAATCGCCCGCTGTCCGAGTCCTCCGCGTGGAATAAAACCAGCAACGCGTCGCTCACCACCAGCTATGAAGTCGATCTGTGGGGCAAGCTGGCGCGCCAGCGCGACGCCGCCGAGTGGAGCAGCCAGGCTTCCGTGCAGGATCTGCAGGCGGCGCGCCTGAAACTGTTGGCCGACGCCGCCACCAACTACTGGCGCATCGGTTTTCTCAATCAACAAATCAGCGTCAGCCAGGCGAGCATCGCCTATGCCAAAACGACGCTGCGGCTGGCCAACGCCCGTTATCAGGCCGGCAGCATCTCGGCGCTGGACGTAGTGAACGCGGAACAAAACTTGCTGGCGCAGGAACGCAGCCTGCTGGCGTTACAACACGATCGTCAACAGGCGCTGAACGAGCAGGCGGTGCTGCTGGGCGCGCCATCAGGCCAGGCCACCATCGCGCCCGTGCGCCTGCCGACGACGGCGATGCCGCAGATCAACACCGGCATTCCCGCTAGCGTCCTGAGCCGTCGCCCGGATCTCAGCGCTCAAGAGCTGCGGTTGCGCGCCGCCCTGGCCAACGTCGATGAAAAACGTCTGCAATACTATCCTGCGTTCAGCCTGACCGGTTCACTGGGCGCCAGCAGCAGCGCGCTGCTGGAATTCCTGCGCAACCCGACGGGCAGCCTCGGCGCCGGCCTGACGCTGCCGTTCCTGCAGTGGCGGCAAATGGGCGTGGAGATCAAGATCGCCCGCAACGATTATGAACAGCAAGTTCTGGCCTTCAAGCAGGCGCTGTACAAAGCGATGGGCGATGTGAACAACGCGCTGTCACTGCGCACGCAGCTGCTGGCGCAGGAGACGCAGTTGCGCGCCTCATTGGCGTTGGCGCGTAAATCGGAACGGCTGAACGAGGTGCGTTACCGACAGGGCGCCGTCACCATTACCGACTGGCTGAATGCTCAGGAACAACGCCGTCAGGCGGAACTGTCGGTGGATGAAAACCGCTTCGCGCAGTACCAGAATCTGGCGAAAATCTATCTCGAATTCGGCGGTTCATCGGTACCTTAATCCAAACTGCCTGGCCAGTGGGTCAGGCGTTTTTTTGACGGCAAACACATCAATTTTTCCTGTTTTATCTCCCGTACTCTCTATACTTAAAACATGAGCAATTAGACGAAAAATCGTCAAATCGCACATTTATTAGACCATTCTCGCACCAAATCGGTGCAAACACTTAAGTTAAACTGCTGGATTTGATCGCCGCAAGATATAACGTTAAGCTATAGATGCAAAATAATTAGTCACCTAAATGACATAACCTCGGCATAAACGACGGTATTTTGTGATCCACATCCCAACTTAAATGTGGATAATGAATCGTCTTGAACCGCGATTCGATTAGCCGATTTGATAACTCGAAAACAACAGTGAACGGAGATTACGCTTTCACGAACAACGAATAATTCATTAAGGGATGATTATATGAAGTTAAGAAAAAAACGACATAAACCGATGCACATTAACGACATCACCATCATCGATGACAGCAAACTCAAGAAGGCGATCACCGCGGCGGCCCTGGGTAACGCGATGGAGTGGTTCGACTTCGGCGTATACGGCTTTGTCGCCTATGCGCTTGGCCAGGTCTTCTTCCCCGGCGCCTCTCCCGGCGTGCAAATGATCGCCGCACTGGCAACCTTCTCCGTGCCCTTCCTGGTGCGTCCACTCGGCGGTCTGTTCTTTGGTGCCATGGGCGATAAGTTCGGTCGCCAGAAGGTTCTCTCGGTCACCATTATCATTATGGCGGTCAGCACCTTCTGTATCGGCCTGATCCCGTCCTATGCATCGATCGGCATCTGGGCCCCGATCCTGCTGCTGCTGGCCAAACTGGCGCAGGGCTTCTCCGTCGGCGGTGAATATTCCGGTGCGGCGATCTTCGTCGCCGAATACTCGCCGGACCGCAAACGCGGCTTTATGGGTAGCTGGCTGGACTTCGGCTCCATCGCCGGCTTTGTGATGGGCGCAGGTGTAGTGGTGCTGATCTCCAGCATCGTCGGCGAAGCCAACTTCCTCGACTGGGGCTGGCGTATCCCGTTCTTCATCGCCGCGCCGCTCGGCCTGATCGGCCTCTACCTGCGCCATGCGCTGGAAGAAACCCCGGCGTTCCAGCAGCACGTGGACAAGATGGAGAAAGAGGATCGCAACGCCATCGAAAATCCGCCAAAGACCTCGTTCAAAGAGATCGCGGCCAAACACTGGAAAAGTTTGCTGGTGTGTGTCGGTATCGTGATTTCCACCAACGTGACCTATTACATGCTGCTGACTTACATGCCGAGCTACCTGTCGCATAACCTGCACTACTCGGAAGATCACGGCGTTCTGATCATCATCGCCATCATGATCGGCATGCTGTTCGTGCAACCGGTGATCGGCCTGACCAGTGACCGCATCGGCCGTAAGCCGTTCATTATCGGTGGCAGCATCGGCCTGTTGGCGTTGGCGATCCCGTGCTTCATTCTGATCAACAGCAACGTCATCGGCCTGATTTTCGTCGGCCTGCTGGTGCTGGCGGTGCTGCTCAACTCCTTCACTGGGGTGATGGCCTCCATCCTGCCGGCGATGTTCCCGACGCACATCCGTTACAGCGCGCTGGCGATTTCGTTCAACATTTCGGTACTGATCGCCGGTGCGACGCCGACCGTTGCCGCCTGGCTGGTGGAAGCGACCGGCAACCTGTACATGCCGGCCTACTACCTGATGGTCGTTGCAGTGATCGGTCTTATCACCGGTCTGTACATGAAAGAAACCGCCAACAAGCCGCTGCGCGGCGCGACGCCGGCCGCCTCTGACCGCTCCGAGGCAAAAGAGCTGCTGCAGGAAACCTACGACAACATCGAACAGAAAGTCGAGGACATCAACGCGCAGATCGCCGAACTGGAAAAGAAAAAACAGATCCTGATCGACCAGCACCCCAAACTGGACTGATTCGCTCTGACAAGCAAAAAACCACCCATCCGGGTGGTTTTTTTGCCTGCCGTGCAGAGAGTGGTAACTTGACCCGGCGGATGCCGAAGGAGAGATGAATGAATCAGTTTCAGGAGATGGCGACCTATATCGCCGTGGTCGAGGCCGCCAACATCAGCGCCGCCGCCCGCCGCTTGGGCACCACCAAGTCGGTGGTCAGCAGACGCATCCAGCAGTTGGAGACGCGCCTTGGGACTGTGCTGTTCGAACGCGGGAAAACGCTTGGGCTGACCGACGCCGGCCACCTGTTCTATCAGCGCGCCGTTCTCATATTAAGCGAAGTGAGCGATGCCGAAGAGTCGGTGCGAACACTGCACGGCCAACTGCAGGGCCCGCTGCGGTTAACCGCGCCGATGGCGTTCAGCATCCGCTATCTGGCACCGCTGTTATCCACCTTTATGGCACAGTACCCGAGCCTCAATCTGGACGTGGAGTACAGCGATCGCCTGGCCAATCTGAATCAGGAGAATTTCGATGTCGCCATCCGTATCGGCCCCTTGGCGGATTCCGACCTGATCGCGCAGCGCATCTGCGCCAACCGCCATTTGATTTGCGCCAGCCCAGCCTATCTTGCCCAGAAAGGCACGCCGATGCACCCGCAACACCTGCAACAGCACCAGGGGTTGCTGTATATTCAGCGCGAACCGACCGGCATGCTGCAGCTCCCCATCGAGGGCGAAATCCGGTCGTTTCGTATCGGTAAACGGCTGCGCACCGATAACGCTTTTCACCTGTTGGCGGCGGCTAAAGCCGGTTTGGGCCTCGCCATCCTGCCCGCATTTATCGCCGCCGACGCGATACGCGCGGGGGAACTGCGCATTGTGTTGGCCGCCTATTCACCCGACGGCGGCGACATTTCCGCCGTCTATCGCCGTTCAAAACGCGCATCCCCCAAGATCAAGGCGCTGGTGGACTTTCTGAGTGAACACATTGGCCATACGCCCAGTTGGGAAACCGCACTCTCCTCTTTCCTGACGTCAACCTGAAAGGTTCGCAGAACGCGAACCCGAGGTTCGAATTTCGCCTGCTTGTTGCTTGTGCTTCAGGGTTTTAGTCTGCAGAACACACACTTTCTGCCCGCTCTGGAGACTCTGCCATGAAAGACTTATCACGCCGTCAGCTGATATCAAAAACGCTTGTCGCTTCAGCCGCCGCCACGCTCGGCGCTTCCACATCGGTTTCCGCATTATCGGCGCAATCACAACCGGCCCAACGGACCAGAGAGACATCCCCTACTTTCGACGTAGTCATCGTCGGCGGCGGTTCCGCCGGCGCGGTGATGGCGGCTCGCCTCAGCGAAAACCCTGCGCGCCGGGTCCTGCTGTTAGAAGCCGGGCACAGTTACGCGCCCTACGATTATCCGCGCCTCATCGCGGACAGCGACGTCCTCGGCGCCAATGGCAACCCGGAGTTCGAATGGGGATACCGGACAGAACCCGGCTATGTCAGCCACGCGATCGGCGCTATCCGCGGTAAAGTCTTGGGTGGCAGTTCAGGCGTCAACGGTGCCGTGGCGATCCGCGCCCGTCCGGAAGATTTCAACCGCTGGGATCTGCCGGGATGGGGCTATCAGGACCTGCTGCCCGCCTTCAAAAAACTGGAGACTCGTCATGGCCTGCACGACCGCGCAATCCATGGCGATAGCGGCCCTTTTCCCGTCGTGCAACTCACATTGGATGACATCACGCCAATGCAACGCGCTTTCGTCGCCGCCACGCGCGCCAACGGCTATGACGCGATTGACGATTTTGATGGCCCTTCAGCCAATGGCGTCGGCCCCTACCCGATGAATATCGTCAACGGCGTACGCGTTAACACCGGCATGGCCTATCTGGATGAGAAAACCCGCGCCAGAGACAATCTTACCCTCCGTGCAGATACGCTGGTCGACCGCGTGATATTTGACGGGCAGCACGCGATCGGCGTCCGCCTGGCCAGCGGCGAAGAAATCCATGCCGCTGAAGTGATCCTGAGCGCGGGAACCTACGGTAGCGCCGCCGTTTTGATGCGATCCGGCATCGCGCCTGCGCAACAGTCGAAGCGTCTGGGGATCCCCGTCGTCGCCGATCTCCCCGTCGGCGAAAACCTGGTCGATCACCCCTTTTATTACAATGCCTACGCCGCCCGCCCCGATGTCATCGGCAGCCAATCGCCGGTTATCGGTGCCAAGCTGTGGACCCACAGCAGCCAGGCGGAACCGGGAGAGCTCGATCTGCACATTACCGCGACGCATCTGTTTCCTCATGACCAAAGCCCTACCGGCGTCGGTTTTGTCTTGGCGGTGGCGCTGACTCGGCCACAATCCACCGGACGAGTCTGGCTGGAAAGCCGCGATCCAGCGGCAGCCCCTCACATTGACCTTAACTTCCTGGCGCAAGAGAGCGACCGCGTTCGCTTGCTGGAGGGGGTTAAACTGGCGCGAAAAATAGGGCAAACCGCTCCGCTGTCTACGCTTATCCACAGCGAGCTTGCGCCCGCTGCAGACAGCGACGAGGCCATTCTTGCCTCGATGGTGGCGACGTTGGATACCTATCATCACCCGACCTCTTCCGCGCCGATGGGAAATGCCGGCGAACCGAAGGCGGTCGTTGACCTTCAGGGCCGCGTACACGGCGTATACGGGCTTCGGGTCGTCGACGCATCCATCTTCCCCGACGTTCCCTCCGTCGCCACTAATGTGACGACGATCGCCACCGCCGAGCATATCGCCCGACACTACGCCTGACCGTTTGGCGGCAAGATAGGCTGTTGAAACCCGGCCGGTCATCCTGATGGCCGGCCTTCGCCATTCCGCAGCGGCACAATCGAAATAACGGCGGCACATTTTATCCTGCCGGGAAACGATGTTACCCTCGTGGCCACCGTCACCTCTGCAAAACATTCTCATGGGAAAAATGGATCTTCCCGTCATCATCGGCATCCTGGTTATGCTAACCCTATGGCTCGGCGCGCTCTTCAACATCGGCGATCTCAGCCTCACCATTTCGCGCCTGTTTCACTGGTTCGAAAGCCAACGTTGATAACCTGGGTTCGCGATAACGCAGGCAGCGAGCAAACATCGGCTATGATTGAAAGACGTTACGTCATTTTCCGAGACTGTCGCGCGCGATAAAGAGGACCGCATCATGACCGACTATGGATTCTACAATCAAATCCTGACCCGGCTGGCCGCCAATCACCCCGGCACGCTGGATGAGAAAACCTACGAACTGTGGAAGCAGGACGCCACCAGCCCGCACGCCTTCGCCGATCCCTTCGCCTATCTCAAAACCAAGGGGCTGATACAGGCCTATGTGATGAGCGACATCGACGAGAACAACTATGATATCGACCCGCATCAAACGCGGATCACCGCCGCCGGCCTTGAATTCATTCGCAACGGCGGGTTTAAATAAGGGGGATACGCGCCAACAAAAAACCGCCAGACGGCGGTTTTTTTACTCTAAAAGCACCCGGACCGGCTCAGGCGGGGAAAGGCCGATAAAAAATGCGCAGCACTTCGTTATCACCCTGGCGTAAAAAACCGCCTTCCGGCTGCCAGCGCAGATCGCGCGCCAGATTGAGATTTTCCCAGCCGACCGCGCCCCCCACGCCGATGCAAAGATTTTTATTGCCTGCGGCAAATCCCGCACCGGTACCGATCATGGCATGCAGCAAACGGGGCGCAGCCGCGTCGCGCAGGGAGAATATGCCGATAAAACATCCCTGCGGCGCGCGCAGCATATCGGCCATAGTGCGGATCTCGGTATCATCCGGGCTAACGAAATGTTTGTATTGCTTATCGAACACCGTCTGCCACAACTGCTTGTATTTCGCCTTGCTGAGCGCGCCAGAACGGTGAGCACAAAGCACCACCGCATCCCAGCACATCTCCCCGCTGAGCGAAAGATACTCTTCCGTATCGGTTTGCGGCTTATCGGCGTAATGCCGTGCAAATTCGGCCGCATTCAAATGCGGCGGCACGGCCTGTTTGGCAACGTCACTCTTGTAGCGCTTGAAATTCAACCAATGCATGGGGACTGTCCTCTTCACCCTCTAGATTAATGAACCTGAAGCCGTGGATGAGACGAGCCATCAAATCCAGAGCGTCGTCGGCGATGGCGGTTTCGTCGTCATTCAGCCCCTGTTCCACCGAGCGCTCAATCGCGTTCATCACCGCCGGAGCGCTGGTTTCTTCCCCCTGCGCCACCACGTCTAATACGGCTTTGCCGATCGCCAGACAAAGCTCATGATCAAACTCAACCTCTTTATACGGCTGCATAACCACCCCGATAAATTTTTACCCAAGAATACTAGACCACAATGGCGTATCGCGCCTGTCATCGTAGCGCAGCAAGGTATGCAGCCGAAGAGAAATGCATCAGGCCCCGGGTTGATAGCCCGAAGCCCGATAAAGGCAGGTTATTGCGGGGCTTGATCGGTAGGACGAATGATAAAACACGTGGCGGTTGCCGAGGCCAGCAGCTTCCCTTCAGCCGTTTTGAGCGTGCCTTCGGCGAAAGCGACATTTTTCGACGCATAGACCAGACGCCCCTCGGCGATCAGATCACTCTCCTTTGGCACCGGGCGCAACATTTTAACCTGCAGATCGACGGTGCCATAACCAATCCCTGCGCCCAGCGTACTGTGCACCGCGCAACCGGTCACCGAGTCCAATACCGTAGCGGCGAAACCGCCATGTACGCCCCCCAACGGATTCAGATGGCGCCCGTCTGCTCGCGCCACAATACGGATATACCCCTCTTCAACCGCGTCCGGTTTCATGGGCACCGTTTCAGCGATTGAAGCCGGTGGAATTTTGCCGGCCATCGCAGCCTGTAATAACGCCAACCCCGTCATTTTTGTCGGATCCATTGCTCTCTCCTCTGGTGGTGAACCGGTTATATAGGAGAGGTCTGACCTCTTGACTTGCTTTTTCGTGCTGATGTCGTCAGCCGCCTGCTCTTCAGATTCTCTGAACGTGACCGCCATCACTCTTTAGAGTTAATAACCACAATTTTTTAGCGCCTTTAGATTTAAAACAACTTTCTGCTGTAAACGCCGCCGGAAACTGAACGCAGTTAAGTTCAACATTATTAAGGCGTATCTATCATGGATTTCTTTCTGCAATTAGCGGTTATATTGGCATGCTTGCTGTATGGGGCGCGTAAGGGCGGCATTGCGCTGGGGTTACTGGGCGGTATCGGTTTGATGATCCTGGTGTTCGGCTTTCACCTGCAGCCCGGCAAACCGCCGGTAGACGTGATGCTGGTGATCATCGCGGTGGTGGCGGCCTCCGCCACCCTGCAGGCCTCAGGCGGGTTGGACGTCATGCTGCAGATCGCCGAGCGGATGCTGCGGCGCAACCCGCGTTATGTCTCGATCATCGCACCGTTCGTCACCTGCATTCTCACGATCCTGTGTGGCACCGGCCATGTGGTCTACACCATCTTGCCAATCATCTATGACGTGGCGATCAAAAATAACATCCGCCCGGAACGGCCGATGGCGGCCAGCTCGATCGGCGCGCAGATGGGCATTATCGCCAGCCCAGTCTCAGTGGCGGTCGTTTCACTGGTGGCGATGCTCAGTAGCTACACCTTCAATGGCCGCCATCTGGAATTCCTCGATCTGCTGTCTATCACCATACCTTCCACCCTGTGCGGCATTCTGGCGATCGGCATCTTCAGTTGGTTCCGCGGCAAAGACCTGGACAAAGATCCCGAGTTCCAGAAATTCATCTCGGTGCCGGAGAACCATCGCTACGTTTATGGCGACGCCGCCACCCTGCTGGACCGGGTATTACCGCGCAGCAACTGGATCGCCATGTGGATTTTCCTCGCCACTATCGCCCTGGTGGCGGTGCTGGGAGCCTTTTCCGACCTGCGGCCCAGCTTCGGTGGCAAGCCGCTCTCCATGGTCCTGGTGATCCAGATGTGTATGCTGATGGCCGGGGCGCTGATCGTCATCATTACCCGCACCAACCCGGCGTCTATCTCTAAAAACGAGGTGTTCCGTTCCGGCATGATCGCCATCGTGGCGGTGTATGGCGTCGCCTGGATGGCGGAAACCATGTTCGGCGCGCACCTGGCGCAGATAGAAGCCACGCTGGGCGTGCTGGTGAAAGAGTACCCTTGGGCCTATGCGCTGATCCTGCTGCTGGTGTCGAAATTCGTCAATTCGCAGGCCGCCGCACTGGCGGCGTTGGTGCCGGTGGCGTTGGCAATCGGCGTCAACCCGGCCTATATCGTCGCTTCGGCGCCGGCCTGCTATGGCTACTATATTTTGCCAACCTACCCCAGCGATCTGGCGGCGATCCAGTTCGACCGCTCCGGCACCACCCGCATCGGCCGCTTCGTGATCAACCACAGCTTTATTCTGCCCGGCCTGATCGGCGTCAGCGTCTCCTGCGTCTTCGGTTGGATCCTCGCCGCGGCGTTCGGTTTCTTATGAGTTGTACTTCGGAGCCCTGCTGGGCTCCCTGCAAGCAGGATGACAATCCAAGGGGATGGGTATGATAAGAAAGGAAAAATGCAGGTGTAATACGAATTCCAGAAACAAAAAAACCGCCTCTCGGCGGTCTACGACATTACTACTTATTGCTTTGATTATTCGGTATTTTTATTCCCTGGTACCCGGGGCGGGACTTGAACCCGCACAGCCATAAGCCGAGGGATTTTAAATCCCTTGTGTCTACCGATTTCACCACCCGGGCTCGGGAAAGTTGGAGGCGCGTTCCGGAGTCGAACCGGACTGGACGGATTTGCAATCCGCTACATAACCGCTTTGTTAACGCGCCTTTATTCTGTTTGCCTTTTCAGGCCAAAGCCGGTGATTCACCCACTTCGTTTTGTTCTTTTGGT
Organism: Serratia sp. CY43202; assembly: GCF_052168755.1. Lineage (NCBI taxonomy): Bacteria > Pseudomonadati > Pseudomonadota > Gammaproteobacteria > Enterobacterales > Yersiniaceae > Serratia > Serratia sp. CY43202. The sequence continues at coordinate 292,611 of NZ_JBJNMB010000004.1, read as the reverse complement.
TGGCGATGTTGAAATCGCTTATCCTAATCATCTGATTCTTAAGTAATTTATTTCGTTACCGCCGAATCGATGGACTGCATTATGGACTAAACCCCCCACCTTGGCAACCCCCCGAAATAGCAAAAAGTTCTCTAACGCTTTCAACTGCTTATTTTGTGGGCGCACTGTTCACAATGCCGACGGAAAGGCAAGCGGAATGTTGATTTTATATGCGTCGGCTCGGGAATTCACGGGCAAATCGGATCTTTTTTTCTCTACAGGAATCGCTTACCCGCGCCCTCCCCGGCTTTTCATTTGCTTATGATCATAGGGTAGCGTGCAAAACATCATCATGGGGACATCGCGCAATCTTCGGCCCACACGCATAGAGTCGCCGGCAACAGTGAGACAGACTATCTGCCCGTCACACCTTCTGCTTTCCCTGACCGCAATTCCTCGCCCCTGACAGCGATTGCCGCATCGTTCGACAGATACATCAAGTCGGCTAAAGCCGGCTACCGAGTTCGAGTAAGAAATCGACAGCCAGTCTGTTTCGGGCAGAAGCATGACGCGCCTTTTCATACACTACAGACAACGGCGCGCCGACGCTGTCAAACTCGTTCAGCACGGTGACAAGCCTACCTGCAGCTAACGCCGGTGCCACAACGTAATGCGGCGCCTGGAGAATGCCCTGCCCACCTTCGGCCAATGCCAGCAGCACGGCGACGTGATCGCTGGCCAGTGGTCCGATAGGAAAGTGGCGATATGCTTCCCCGGATCGGGAGAATGTCCAGGTACGAAACTGGCCGCTATTGGCCATGATATAGCGTAGGCAAGCATGTTCGCCAAGATCGCTGGGGAAACTGGGTGCACCATGCCGCTGCAGATAAGCCGGTGCCGCAACGGTCAGGAAACGATGTGGCGGCAAAGCGCGCGCAACCAGACGAGAATCCGGCACTTCGCCCAACATAACAGCCAGATCGAAACGTTCGGCCGTCATGTCAACATGTCGGTCGGTCAATGTCAGCTCGATATCTAGTCCCGGATGGGCAACCAGCCACTCGCTGAGTGCCGGCGCAACCACGCATTGACCAAAACTCACCGGTACACAAATCCGCAGTTTTCCGCGCCACGGTTGGGCGCTACCACCCAGCAGACTGCGTCCGTCTTCAATGGCCGTCATGCCTTGCCTGCAAACGTCGAAGAAAACTTCGCCATCGCCGGTCAATGTGATCTGCCGCGGTGAGCGGTGGAATAATTTCACGCCAAGTTCTGCTTCCAGACGCGCCACCGACTTGCTCACCGCAGAAGGCGTAATACGCAGCACACGTGCAGCGCGCGTGAAGTTACCGGCTTCGGCGGCTCTGACAAAGGTGCTGATATCACTGAATGGATCCATTCTTATTATTCCCTTAATTCACAGTAACTTTGATTATAAAGGCATTATCATTCCTGTTCATCATCCATATAGTTATTCCTCCACTAACTGATGAGGGATACAACATGTTGAAATTTACCAACGGTCTGTTTTCGCGACTATGTTTGCTTTCTACTATGGCTGTAACGGCAAGCCAAGCCGCAGCAGCTGTGGCTACCACAGCGCAACACTTAATACCGCAACAGCAGCCGAGAGAAGAGCGTGCGGCGCTGGTCATGATCGAGTTCGTCAATGAGTGGCTGGATCCGCAAGGTAAGTTGCATGGTTTGATCCAGGACAAGCGATCGCTCGCCCGTTCCCAGGAAGCGGGCAAACGCGCCCTGGAGGCTGCTCGCCAGGCGGGGATGCCGGTCATTCACGCTACGCTGCAACTGTCGCCAGACTACCGTGAAGTCGGGCGCAAACCATTTGGGCTACGCGGCGCCATCCCCAAAGCCGGCACCTGGCAAAAACAGGATAAAGGCTGGCTGTTCTATCCACCATTCGCTCCGCGATCAAATGAGTTTGTCATCAGCGGGCGTGCGGGTGCCAGCGCATTCGCCGCCTCCGATTTGGACAACTATCTGCGCGGGCAAGGCATTACCCGGCTGTACCTGGCCGGTTACGCCACCCACGTCTGCATCGAGTCCACATTACGCGCCGCACACGATCTGGGCTATGAGCCAGTGATCCTCAGCGACGCGACGGCCGCTTTCACCACTCAGCAACAGCAACACGTTCTGAACGACGTAGTGCATCATTTTGGCTGGGCCATGATGACACAAGCGTTTATCGAAACTCTGTCTTTCGGCGATCAGACAGCACTGAAAGCGAGCTCCACCACTGCCCCGGCGCCCGCACCGGAAAGAGTCCAATCGCTACGTCTGCTGACGGCCCCAGGCCAGAAAATCCCCGGCGTCTCCGGCGCTGTGCAAACACAGAGTGGCCTGCTGTTTCTCAGTGGCCATGTCCCAGTAACTGCTGACAACAAAGTCCCTTTAGGGCTGGAGAAGCAATTGGAATTGGCATTCAAGAATTTGAACGACACACTGCAGCATGCGGGCAGTTCACCCGAAAATATTGTCAGAATGACGCTGTACGTGCGCAATTATCGTCCCGATCAGTTGGCCACAATTCGCAAGATCCGCGATCGTTGGCTCAAAGGGCATGAATCCGCCAGCGCCTTGATCGGCGTAGAAACTCTGTTCCGACAAGATGTGCTGGTCGAAATCGATGCGGTTGCTGTACCCGCCGCGTCTCAAACCGCAGTCTGACCTCGTTCGTTGACAAGTTGGAGGGAAGAAGGTTATCGCACCGCCGTTTTATTAAATACAGCGGCGCGATAAAATGACGGTCACCTCCAAACTCACCGTAGCAGGAGGAATATTGATCCCAGAGCTTGCTGAGACATAATGTGGCCGTTCATGGACCCATTGCGAAATGACCAAGAAGTCAAATCGGTTACGCACTCAGTCCTCCGCAAGCAGGGAGCCTCAGCGCATCAGCAATCGTTCTCCATCGGCCGACACCGCCATGAAAGTTCGCGATAATCTCATTGGCGTCCGCAGACCTCGATCGGAAATAATGAGCGACTTCACGAACCAACTCAAGATCCAAAGCGTTGTCTGCATCAGTAATACTGAGCTTCATACCATTGACGAAAGGCACAGGGTTCATATTGTAAGCTTCAGACAGCCGCCACCCGCTCCCCGGAGCCAGAAGACACCATGGTTGCGCAAGTGATCTTCTGTGTTCGAGACAAGGATATTGAGAACGATCGGCGGCCAACGTTCACACAGGTCGACATAGGTCTGCAAACCCTGCTGAATAGGGATTTCGGCCACTTCCAGAGGCCGCCCCGAGCCAACATCGTCACCATCAACAGCCTGCTTCTGGGTATCGCCGGACAGTAAAAACGGCAGCACAGGCTTCGCGCTCGCATCGATAGACTAAAAGTGTTGGCTGGGACTGGATCCAAGCGAGTGGATTTAGAGTGCAAAAAAGGGGCCGAAGCCCCTTTCTCATACCTGCCGAATCACGAGGATTCAACAGGCCAATGTTTGGAGCGGGAAACGAGGCTCGAACTCGCGACCTCAACCTTGGCAAGGTTGCGCTCTACCAACTGAGCTATTCCCGCATTACCAGAACTGACTGATTTCTTTGCTATCTTTCGGCAATTCATCGTTGTCGTCTGATGCGATGCATTCTACTTACCTGACGTGATGAGTCAATAAAATTGTTGGCGCATCACGATCGTTTGCCGATTTTTGCAGCGTATCGATCACGGTTCCAGCAGATCGTTGCGTGCCGCGTTCAAATATTGGAACATCGACCAGAAAGTCAGCACCGCCGCGATATACAGCAAACCAATCGCCACATACTCTACGGAGCGATCCGGCCGCCACAGCAAGCCCACCAGCGACATCATCTGCGCCATGGTTTTCACTTTGCCAATCCAGGACACCGCCACGCTGCTGCGTTTGCCAATTTCCGCCATCCACTCACGCAGCGACGAAATGATGATTTCACGGGCGATCATGGTGGCCGCCGGCAGCGTGATCCACCAGCTGTGGTAGTGCTCCGCCACCAGCACCAGCGCCACCGCCACCATCACTTTGTCCGCGACCGGATCCAAAAACGCCCCGAAGCGCGTTGTTTGTTTCCAGCGGCGTGCCAAGAAGCCGTCAAACCAGTCGGTGACGGCGGCAAACACAAAGATAACGGCGCAAACCATCGGAGCCCAGTTGAACGGCAGATAAAACGCCAGCACAAAGAATGGGATCAGAACTACGCGAAACAGGGTAAGCCAAGTCGGTATATTCAATTGCATAATGCTACGGTAACTATCTGGCTAGAGTGGAAATTAAGAGTATGTTGCTACATTGCCCTCAGTGTTTCAATGCATTGTAGATCTTTTCTGCCAATGCTTGTGAAATACCCGGCACTTTTGCAATTTCCTCCACGCTGGCGTTCAACAAAGGTTGCAGTCCGCCCATATACTTCAACAGCACCTGGCGCCGTTTCGGCCCTACGCCTTCAATCAGCTCCAATGCGCTGGTATTTCTGACTTTCGCCCTTCTCTGCCGGTGACCGGTAATCGCATGATTGTGCGAATCGTCGCGGATGTGTTGGATCACATGCAGCGCCGGCGAATCCGGCGGCAGAGAAATTCCCTCGCCTTCCGGGACGAAGAACAACGTTTCTAACCCGGCCTTGCGGTCGGCGCCTTTGGCAATGCCGATCAGCAATGGCTTATTCTTGTCCCAGGTGACGTTCAGCGATTTGAATACCTCGATCGCCATGCCGAGTTGCCCTTTACCGCCGTCGATGAAGATGACATCCGGGATCTTTTTCTCTTCCAGCGCCTTGCCGTAACGGCGCTTCAGCACCTGCGTCATCGCCGCGTAGTCATCGCCAGGCGTGATGCCGCTGATATTATAGCGCCGATACTCCGCTCGCACGGGGCCGTTACCGTCGAACACCACGCACGAAGCCACGGTCTGCTCGCCCATGGTATGGCTGATATCGAAGCACTCCATGCGGTTGATTTCCGTCAGGTTCAGCACCTTGGCCAATTCCGCCAGCCGCTGATGAATAGTCGACTGCTGCGACAGCTTGGTCGTCAACGCCGTTGCCGCGTTGGTGCGCGCCAGCTTCAGATAACGGGCGCGATCGCCGCGCGGTTTGCTTTGAATTTGGATCTTGCGCCCCGCCAACTCGGAGAGCGATTCCGCAAGCAGGTCTTTTTCCGGCAGGCTGAAATCCAGTAAGATCTCGCCGGGCAGCGTGCGCGCCTGGCTGCCTTGCAGATAGAACTGGCCAACAAAGGTCTGCACCACCTCGCTCATCTCCGTACCACCCGGCACTTTAGGGAAATAGCTGCGGCTGCCCAGCACCTTGCCCTGTCGGATGAACAGCACGTGCAGGCACGCCATACCGGCATCGAACGCCACGCCAATCACGTCCAGATCGTCGCTGTCGCCCGACACGAACTGCCGCTCCGTGACGCGGCGTACGGCCTGAATTTGATCGCGAATGCGCGCCGCCTCTTCGAAATTAAGCAGTTTGCTGGCTTCTTCCATGCGCGCAATCAGCTGGTGCAATACCTGTTGATCTTTGCCTGAAAGGAACAGCCGCACGTAGTCCACCTGCTGCCGATATTCTTCTTCACTCACCAGGCCGGCGACGCAAGGCCCCAGACAGCGGCCGATCTGATACTGCAGACACGGACGTGAACGGTTGCGATACACGCTGTTTTCGCACTGGCGGATCGGGAACAGCTTCTGCAGCAGCGCCAGCGTTTCGCGTACGGCGTAAGAGTTGGGAAAAGGCCCGAAATATTCGCCCTTGGCGTGTTTGGCGCCGCGATGCACCGCCAAACGGGGATGGGTATCCGCGCTGAGAAAAATCAGCGGATAAGATTTATCGTCTCGCAAAAGAACATTATATCGCGGTTGGTACAATTTAATGTAGTTATGTTCCAACAACAGCGCTTCCGTTTCGGTATGGGTAACCGTTACGTCTATTTGCGCGATATTTTTAACCAGCGTCTCGGTCTTACGGCTGCTGACCTGCTGCCGAAAGTAGCTGGCGAGACGCTTTTTCAGGTCTTTGGCTTTACCGACGTAGATCACCGTCCCCGTGGCGTCGTACATACGATAGACGCCGGGTTGGCTGGTGACGGTACTCAGGAAGGCTTTGGCATCAAAACGATCATTCACTGCTTAACAACGTCTCCGCATTGAACAATCCATGTCGGATGGCCAGGTGAGTCAATTCGACGTCGCCGCTGATATTCAGTTTGCTGAACATGCGGTAACGGTAGCTGTTCACCGTTTTTGGGCTGAGACTCAGTTGCTCCGAGATCTCATTCACTTTTTTGCCTTTGGTTATCATCAACATGATCTGTAACTCGCGTTCAGACAGGCAGCTGAACGGCGTTTCAGCCTGCGGCTCCAGCTGACTCAAGGCCATCTGCTGAGCGATGTCAGACGCGATATAGCGCTGCCCCGCATGCACGGAACGCAAGGCGTTAATCACTTCTTGCGGCGCGGCGCCCTTGCTCAGGTAACCGGCGGCCCCCGCCTGCATCACCTTCGCGGGCAAAGGATTTTCAGTATGGATGGTCAACATGATGACTTTGACGTCGGGCGCATAACGCACAATCTTGCGCGTGGCTTCCAGCCCGCCAATGCCCGGCATATTCATGTCCATCAGCACGATATCGACAGCGTTGCCACGGCACCATTTTACGGCGTCTTCACCGCACTGGGCCTCACCGACAACTTTTATACCTTTGATATCTTCAAGAATGCGTCGTATCCCTGCGCGCACCAGTTCGTGGTCATCAACAAGAAGAACGCTAATCAAGGAAAAATCTCCAAAAAAAGGGAGTAACGCAATCGGCCTCTGTTTTCGCCAGAGATATTACTTGTTTTTCAGACAAGAATGAACACAGATTAATACATACTTTCGAATAACTTTGCGGAGCAGAGCTGATTTTTCAATTTTAGCCGTCTATGCCGCCGATAAATCGTCACGTCGGAAAACATCAGGCGACGAAAATAATTCCGCGGCGCTGTACCAGACACAGGATAGCGCGACAATCATGCTGCGAGTGAGAAATCTGTGTAAGCAATCACGACATGAATAATATTAACACGGCTATTGGCTATTTGTAATCATTTGATATTTAAAGGCGTAGCAAAATCCGCTGCCAACGCGGGTCTGGCAACCCACGGTCGAAACTATTATTCCCGGCAAACGCCGCTAAAATCGGTGTACTACGCTCCAAATAATTATAATAACCCCATCGTTCAACAATAACGTGCCGGACAAATACTTGTTAACCACCTCGAAATAACTTGCCGATAGAGGATGATTCGGACAAGCAATGAGCGAACGTTGCCCACCCGAGTGACCGGAGCAAGCCCGGTGCAGATGATGGACGCATGCTATGCTATACTCCGCGCCCAGTTAAATTCGCCACCGCGCGCGACAACTGTTTAGCCCACGCGCGGTGCGCCAAAGCAGCTTGTATCAGGCTACGGCCTCAAAAAATCAGGAGAGAAAATGAGCAACGTTGATTTCACTACGTCTGCAAACCCGGAAATCTTGGCGACCGAGGTTGCCTGCCTCAAAGCTACGCTGACGCTGATCCTGAAGTCGATCGGCCAGGCCGACGCCGGGAAAGTCATCATCAACATGGAACGTTTCATTGCCCAGATTGAAGATCCGACTCAGGCGGAAATCTTCAAGAACAGCATTCAGCAAATCAAGCACGCTTACCGCCAGTAAACGTTGCCTCTCAGACCCGCGTTTCATGCGGGTCTGTTTTTCCCCGCGCTACGCAACACGCCATTGATCTTGCACAGACTTTCGGGCAGTGTGTTGACTTTCCCCCACACCCGAGACCGTTATGGGCATCCTTGTCAAAGCGCTGATCGGCGCGCTGGTCGTGGTTCTGATTGGCCTGTTGGCCAAAACGCGCAACTATTATATCGCCGGTTTAGTCCCGCTCTTCCCCACTTTTGCTTTGATTGCGCATTATGTTGTCGGCAGCGAACGTTCAATAGCGGCGCTAAAAACGACGCTGATTTTCGGCATGTGGGCGGTGTTGCCCTACCTGGTGTATTTGATTTCGCTGTATTTCCTGATTAACAGTCTGCGGCTGTCGTTAGCGCTGGGCGCGGCGGTACTGTGCTGGATTGCAGCGGCGTGGCTACTCATTACGCTGTGGGGATGGTGGCAAGGGCGTTAACGCCCTTGCCGGAAATGTTACGGCCGCCCTGCCTGCAAAACGAAGCCTCTCTGCCGATCGCCCGCGATACGCAGATAGCGGCTTTCACCGGCGCGCAGCGTCATCGGTACACTGCCGCCGGTCTCACGCCAAATACACAGATTATTCTCGATCATATCTTGCCCGATACTGACCGTAATATTGCCTGGCGGCACGCGAAATTCTGCTTTCTCTTTCGACCCCAGCGAAGCGGCGAACTCCCCATTCACATAGACGCCGGTGCGACAGCTCCCCGCTAGCATTCCGCTGTCGCGCACCACCACTACCGTAGCGTAAGGCGTATCCGGGATATTCTGATAGAGCATCAGACGGCTTGGGGGCGGCAATTCAGCCTGTTGCGGCGGTACGACTTGAGTCGCACATCCCGTCAACAGTGCAGAGGCAAATAACAACGCGGCGTAATGCTTCATCCTTGGCTCCTGAAGAAAATAATGCTTATCGTAACAAGAGAATAGCTGTCTCCAGTAGCATTCATACTGCAGAGACGAAAAAATCGGATAACTTCCCACTCACCCACAAACCGGCAGGAATAAGAAGATTCTGCATTAAAGCTATTGAAATAAAGGCGATTCTTGCAGATTTAAAACTTGACCATGCCACGTTGGATATCTGCCGCAAAAGCACCACTGACGTAACTGAAACCATCCTGTGTGACGTAAACTCGGGTATGACCGGTCTCTGATAACACCGCCACCATATATCCCAGGCTGATCATTTCATGTGATGGAACGTTCATTGGGGTTAGAAATCCGCGTCCGCGGCACCACTGATAAAAGCGAGTTCGCCCATATCCCAACACGGCCCCCACATCGGAGAGGTGCTTGAAAGTATCATAATCCTCTGATGGTGAAGGTAAACCGTCATGACTTTCAGGCGTTTTCTTTATCCCAGACAAAATAAACTCCTTTTTTGACGCTGTCGCGTACGATTACCCTTCCTCTAAAATGAATTTAAAAAATCCAAATTTAAAATGCAAATGAATTCCCTGTAACTAAAAGCCTTCCCCAGAAAAAACCCGAAAATAAAACCCCAATAAAAAAACAGAAATAAAAAAATAGAGTATTAATACCGAGTATTAAATCCTTGGCATGGGTAAATATCCTAAATAAAAATAATAGTCAGGCAAGATAAGAATATACTTAGCATGCGTATTATTTCACTCATCAAAACGATGCAATTGCGCTCGGATCATTACGGCATAAAAAGAATGAATAAAACCAGCACCACATCGACCCACCTTCGTCGTGTGGTCGCAGATCCCTACAGACTTCCCCAATGTGCCACATCCTCTCTCAACGCGGCACTTCCTCAATCATACCTAAACAATAACCATTATCATTTCCAATTATTCCGCCAGTTTATTACACTTTCCTACCTCGCCAGTTAGGAACATTCCTAGTCGGAGAGCCTCAGGACAGAGAAAGAGTTAGGGACACCATGAAGAATTACCGTTGTTTGATTGTTTTGCCGCTTTTGATGATGACCGCCTGCACCCAATGGGAAAGGCCCGGCGCGGTCGAGAGTACCCGGGATGCCGAATATGCCGAATGCCGCAGCCGCGGCTACGATCGTTTTCCGCCGGACGTGGTGCGGGACGTGGAGTTCAGCTACGAAAACAAATACATCCCTTGCGAGAAAAATAAGAAAGATTGCCCATCGGGATACCGCTATGACAAAGAGCCGTCGATTAAGACGGTGCAGACCGACCGCAATCAGTCCGCCCGAAACGCCACCATCGAAGCCTGTATGTACAGCAAAGGTTGGCGAGAGAAAACCTACTATTGGCCGCAATGGTGATGTGGCGGCGTTTGCCTAGGGTGACATGCCGCTAATCCATTCAGCCGTCGTCATCACTTCGGTTCAGCCCCAGCGCAACCAGTGTTTCCGCCCTGACCGGCGTTAAAGGCACACGCGGCGGTGGCAAAGGCCAGCCCAAAAGCTGCCTCGCCGCCGCCGCGCAGACTTTACCCTGGCATGCCCCCATGCCACAGCGGCTACTTAGCTTAGCCGTGTTCCAATCCGGCTGATGGCGGACCTGTTCCAGCGCGACGTCTTCGCAGCGGCACAGCAGCGTCTGCGGTTTGGCCAGAGAATTCATGCGTTCATCGAGCGTAAAAGCGGCCGCTGTCGCCGTGGCGAAACGCCGCCACCGCTGCCGCTGCGCCATCATAAAATCGGCTTTTTCCTTCTGGCCGGTGGCGGCATAACCGGCGATGGCGCCTTCGGTGAGCGCCAATTCACTGCCGCCGATGCCGGTACATTCCCCGGCGGCATAAATTTGCGCCTGGCTGGTTTGCTGACAATGATCCACCGCTACGGCACCGTGTTCTATCCGACACCCCAGCAGCATGGCCAACTCAATGTTCGCCACCAATCCAAAACCGCAGGCTAACCTGTCGCAGGCGATCGTTCTTTGCCGCCCACCGTTATTGACGTGCACCGAGGTTAAACGGTCTTGCCCCAACGCCGCCAGCACCCGGCTACCGGCACGATAACGATGCGGCATCAGAGAAAACGCCTGATGCAGCTTGGCTGGCCAGCGCCACAAGCCGCCCGCAAACGCCGCCAACCGCCAAAGCGGTGCCTGCTCAGCCACCAGCACCACCTCGCCGCCGGCCTGTTTTACGCTGTTCGCCACCGCCAACAGCAGTGGACCACTGCCTGCTATCACTACTCGCTCACCGCGGATTGTCAGCCCTTGCTTGATTTGCGCCTGTAGACCACCGGCGCCGGTCACCCCCGGCAGCGTCCAGCCGGGAAACGGCAACAGGAGTTCACGAGCGCCATTGCATAAAATCAACTTTTGATAGCGAATCACGCCACAGCCTTCGGCATCTTCATATGCCAATCGGTTAGCGCCACACTGCGCCACCAGCTTGCAGCCGGACTGCAGCGCAATATTTTCCTTCGTCACCACCGCCTGCCGATAGCGGTTCGCCATTTCAGGCAATGCCACCTGCGGTCCATCGCGCCAGATTTGTCCGCCTGGATGTGGATTATCATCAATCATTCGTACCTGACCACCACTTTCCGCAGCGGCCAGCGCCGCCGCCATGCCGGCCGGCCCAGCGCCGACGATCAGCACCTCACAGTCGAAGTTACTCATCATCGCTCCTCTCGATGCGCATGCCGGCTTGGCACAGCGTCTGGCACGCCAGGCGACGCAGACCGTTAATGGTCACCCGGCACTCCTGACAAATGCCCATGCCGCAAAAGGGGGCCCGTGGTTGGTGTGAAATCGACAACCGGCAACGATCGTCACCGCACAGGCTGAGTGCCGCAGCAACGCTGAGGCCAACCGGCACCCGCCGGTGCTCTCCATCGATACTCAACGAGAGCGTATTTTGTCTTTCATTCATACAGGCAGCTCCTCGACGGCAAACGCGCGCGCCGCCAAATAGGGGGAATCATCAATCTCCGGCGTTTGCCGGCCGATCTGCGCAGTAATCAGCGCGGCACTACCAAGGGCGGTTGTGACACCCAATCCCTCGTGCCCCAGCGCCAACCACAGCCAGGAATGCCGCGGATGTGCGCCCAACAACGGCAGCCCGTCTGCAGAAGCAGCGCGCAGCCCGGCCCAGCAGCGAATGATGTTCATCTGCGCCAGTGCGGGCAAGAAATGCTGCGCACGCTTGAGCATCGCCGCCAACACTGGCATGTCCAACGCCGAATCGACGGCATCGAACTGGCGGGAAGAGCCGATCAGCCATTGTCCGGTGGGCCGTGCCTGCACATTGAATGCCACCGACGTACCGTCGCTGGCATGCGCGCTGGCGCCATATCCCAACTCCACCAGTTGATGCCGCACCCGCGGCGGGTAGCGATCGGTGATCGCCAGATGGCCCTTCTTGGCGTGCAGCAAAGCCTGCGGCAATAGGCTATTGGCCCTAAGGCCACAGGCCAGGACTACCAGTGGCGCAGCCAGGCGCCTGCCATCCGCCAGCCTCACTGCCCCTTCCTCCAGTGCTGTCGCTTCACCATGTACCACTTCGATCGCCGCACTACCGTCGTCCAACAGCCAGCGAGCCACGAGCGGCGCATACACAATGCCGTCGGCCGGCACCCGCAGCCCACCGGCCAGGCCGTGCCGCAGCATCGGCTCCACGGCGGCGATCTGCTCCGCCGTCAGCAGTTCCGCAGTCACACCCTGCTCCGCCAGCCGCGCCCGCTTTTGTTCGGCAATGCCCATTTCATCCGTTTTATCCGCCAGCCATAGCGTTCCGCAGCCGCGCCAGGCACACGCTTGCGGCATCCGCCCCGTCACTTCACGCCATAACCGCAGCGAATAAGCGCTCAACGCCAGCTCAGCCGGATTATCGTCCATGCATACCAGATGCCCCATGCCGGCGGCGGTCGCACCTGCGCGACGATCGTCCACTACCGAGACACGATACCCTTCCCGCGCCAACCGCCAGGCACAGGCAGCGCCGATGATGCCGGCGCCGATCACGATGACATCTGCTTTCTGTCCGGTGCCCATCAGCGTATTCCCCAGACAAAGGGATCGCGTTCGTCGAGCAGCAGTTGGCTATCGGCACACACATAGGCCTGCCCGCGAATAAAAGGAGTAATACGTTCGCCATTCCAGCGGTAATAGGCCTGGAATTCGCTACCGATCACGCTGACCTGCCGCCACTGCGTTTCCGGTGGCAGTTTGCCGTCCGCCGCCAGACACGCCAGTTTGGCGCTGGTACCGGTACCGCACGGAGAACGATCATAGGCTTTGCCGGGGCACAACACGAAGCTTCGGCTGTCGGCCTGCGGATCGTCACCGAACAGTTCGATATGGTCTATCACTCCGCCGTCTTCACCGCAGATGCCCGCCTGTTCCAATGTCTGCCGCACCGCCCAGGTGAACGCGGTCAATGCCTCCAGATTTTGTCTATCGATAGGTAACGGCGACTCGCCGATCAGGAAGAACCAGTTACCGCCCCAGGCGATATCCCCCGTCACCGGCCCGTATCCCCCAACCTCAAGCCGCACCTGGCGACGGTAACGATAAGCCGCCACGTTCTCCACCGTGACGCTGCCGTCGTCATGCAGCGTGGCGTTTACCGTGCCGACCGGGGTCTCGATGAGATGGCTCCCGGCGTGGATCCGCCCCAGGTGCGCCAGCGAAGCGATCAGCCCGATAGTGCCGTGCCCGCACATACCCAGATAGCCGTTGTTGTTAAAGAAGATCACCCCAGCGGTGGCCTGCGGCGAGCAGGGGCGACACAGCAGCGCCCCCACCAGCACGTCATTGCCGCGCGGTTCGAGCATCACCGCGCAGCGCCAATCGTCATAATGTTGCGCGAAACGCGCCCGCCGTTCCGCCATGCTGCCCTCGCCGAGATCGGGAAACCCTTCCACGATCAGACGTGTCGGCTCTCCGCCGGTATGAGAATCGATCGCCCGCAAAGCGGTGATATGCGCAGAAAGTGCCATCGGCGTCTCCTGAGTTAATGAGATGTTACCAATGGCATTAGCCTGAACGAATGTGGGCATGGCGGCTTGATGCGTTTCGGCGCGGCGAATGAAGAAATCAGCACAGTGATAAAAGTCAGGTCTGACGCGGCGCGGGTATACGCTTAACGAATGCCATAATAATGACTTATTTATCATATTGTTATTTCCATGCTAAACCTTTGTGTAGCGAGAAACACCGCAGTTTTCAAGCAACTGCCAAACACCGCCCGGCAAAAGTATGCGGCAATCCGCATATTTAGCAGCCGGCCGGAAATAGCGCTTGCTTCGTTACAGAAAAGTTAATATTGATGCGAAAGTGCCAACCTGGCCCGCCTGTTTTTCCGGCTAACGACCGAAAAGGGACTGTTATGCGATCCACTTCAGACTATCAGCCTCCGGTTTCTCTCTCGCCGCCTTCGCTTGTTGGGTTGCCGGAGCAGGAGGACGTTTTTGCCGTCGAACATCTGTCGCGTCTGTGCGACGGACTGGCGCAACAGCGCCCGAACAACCTGCGCGATCTGCTGAATACACTGGCGCTGATCGCGCCGTTGCTGAACGCGATCCCGAACGTGGTGTTCTTTATCAAAGACGCCCAGGCTCGCTACCTGCTGGCCAACCTCACGCTGGCCAAGCGCTGCGGTTTCAAAACCGTCACGCCGCTGCTGGGCAAGACCTCCGCCGACGTTTTTCCCGCTCAGCTCGGATCCGGCTACACCGAGCAGGATCTGCGGGTATTGCGCCACGGCGTGCTGATCCAGGATCAACTGGAGATGCACCTGTACAATGGCCGAGAAACCGGCTGGTGCCTGACGCAAAAGCTGGCGCTGTATGACGCGCAGGGAAGAATCATCGGTATGGCGGGTATTTCTCACGACCTGCAGGAGGCCAGGGCCAATCACCCGGCCTACCAACGGCTGGCGGCGATCGACGTGCATATCCGCCGCCACTACGCGCGACCGATCGCGCTTGAAGAGCTGACGGCGCTGACCGGGTTGTCGGTGGCGCAGATTGAACGCTACTGCAAACGTATCTTCCACCTCACCCCGCGCCAGATGATCCATAAAGTGCGGCTGGAAAAGGCCACGGAACTGCTGGCCGGCGATCTGCCAATCACCGACATCGCGCTACAGTGCGGCTATACCGATCACAGCGCCTTCAGCCGTCAGTTCAAAGCGATGACCGGCTCCACGCCGCGCGATTTCCGCCTGACGCTTTCCGCTTAACGCGCTGATTTACCTGGTTACCTCCCTCTCCTCACGGCGCACCGGCGCCTGGTTTTTTCATGCCCGCTTTCCGCCGCCATTGTGCCAATTTCGTCGCGGCAATCGGCGAAAAGCGTCAAGCCTCCCTGCGCAATACCGGTCAATCTGTCGGTGAGCCTTACTAAAGATTCACTTTTCATTAACACTTTCGGACGACAGGACAAACACTATGAGCCATAAAGCCATAAGCTGGAGCGGCGTATTCCCGGCGGTGACGACCCAGTTCCGCAACGATTTCTCTCTGGACCTCGACGCCACCCATACGGTGATCAAAAACCTGGTGCGCGACGGCGTCTCCGGTCTGGTGGTGTGTGGCACCGTCGGTGAAAACACCTCGATGACGATGCAGGAAAAGCTGGCGGTGATCGAAGTGGCGAGAGACGCCGCCGACGGCAAAGTGCCGGTGATCGCCGGCATCGCCGAGTTCACCACCGCCTTCGCGCAGAACATGGCGCGTGAAGCGCAAAAGGCCGGTGTCGATGGCATTATGGTGATGCCGGCGCTGGTTTATTCCGCCAAGCCGCACGAAACCGCCGCGCACTTCCGCAGCGTCGCCGGCGCGACCGATCTGCCGATCATGGTCTACAACAACCCCCCCATTTACAAAAATGACGTCACACCCGACATCCTGACCTCGCTGGTCGACTGCGAGAACATCGTGTGTTTCAAAGACTCCTCGGGCGATACGCGCCGCTTTATCGACCTACGCAACGAAGTCGGCGATCGCTTCGTGCTGTTCGCCGGGTTGGACGATGTGGTGCTGGAAAGCATCGCCGTCGGCGCGCAAGGCTGGATCTCCGGCATGTCCAATGCTTTCCCGCGCGAAGGGGAAACCCTGTTCCGTCTGGCTAAGGAAAAGCGCTATGAGGAAGCATTGGCGCTGTACAGCTGGTTCATGCCGCTGCTGCACCTCGATGCCCGCCCCGATCTGGTGCAATGCATCAAGCTCTGCGAACAGCGGGTTGGCCGCGGCAGCGCCGTCACTCGCCCACCGCGCCTGGCGCTGCAGGGGGAAACGCTCACCGAGATCAATGCCGTGATCGATAAAGCGCTGGCCACTCGTCCGGCGCTGCCGAACGTCGGCCTGTAACGCCTTCACCGCCCGGCCAGGCCGGGCGTCGCTCTTTATTTACCGGGGGAACCCATGCCCAACGAACGCCACGTCGCCATCAGCGGCCAACAATTTATCGGCGGCCAGCGCCGCGCCGCAGGGGAAGCTGCGCTGCTCAGCCTGCGCGCCGACGACGGTCAGCCGACCGGCTACCGCTTCCACCAGGCCACGGCAGCAGAAACCGCCGCCGCCGCCGAAGCCGCCGCCGCGGCCTTTGTGCCCTATTCGCAACTCAGCTCCGAGCAACGCGCGAACTTTTTGGACACCATCGCCGAGGAGCTAGAGGCCTTGGACGAAACCTTCTTCGCCCTCGCCACACAGGAAACGGCCCTGCCGGCGGCGCGCTTGAGCGGCGAACGCGCCAGAACCAGCGGTCAGATGCGGCTGTTCGCCACGCTGCTGCGGCGCGGCGATGTCGAAGGCGTGCGCATCGACTGCGCGCTGCCGCAGCGTTCCCCCCTGCCGCGCCCCGATCTGCGTCAATACCGCACGGCGCTCGGCCCGGTGGCGGTATTCGGCGCCAGCAACTTCCCGCTGGCGTTCTCCACCGCGGGCGGTGATACCGCCGCCGCGCTCGCCGCCGGCTGCCCGGTCGTGTTCAAAGCGCACAGCGGCCATATGATTACCGCCGAGCTAACCGCTCAGGCGATCGAGCGCGCACGGGAACGCACGGGGATGCCCGCCGGCGTCTTCAACATGATCTTCGGCAACCGCGTAGGGGCCGATTTGGTAAAACACCCGGCGATTCAGGCGGTGGGATTCACCGGCTCGCTGCAAGGCGGCCGGGCGCTGTTCGATCTGGCGATGCAACGTCCCCAACCTATTCCGGTCTTCGCCGAAATGTCGAGCATCAACCCGGTAGTGATCCTGCCCAAGGCGCTGGCGCGGCGCGGGCAGCACATCGCGCAGGAACTGGTCTCTTCCTTCACGCTCGGCTGCGGTCAGTTCTGCACCAAGCCCGGCGTGATCGTCGCGCTGCGCGGCGCCGCCTTTGATCGGTTAACCGAAACGATGAGCGCCCTGGTCAACGCCGCCGAGCCGCAGCCGATGCTGAATGCCGGCACCCTGGAGCACTACCGTCACGGGCTGGCGGCCCTCGATGCCCACCCGGGTATGCGGCGGCTGGCAGGCCGAAGCGAAACGCCTGCTTTTCGGGCGGCGGCGCAGCTTTATCAGGCGGAGGGGGCGCTGTTGCTGCAGGCCGACCCGCTGCTGCAACAGGAGGTCTTCGGCCCGGCCAGCATCCTGGTGGCGATGGATAACGAAGCGCAGCTGCATGCGGCGCTAACGGCATTGCAAGGCCAGTTGACCGCCACGCTGCTGGCGGACGACGACGATCTCGATATGGCCGCCGGGCTAACGGCACTGTTGGCGCGCAAAGCCGGTCGGGTGCTATTCAACGGGTACCCGACCGGGGTGGAAGTGTGCGACGCCATGGTGCACGGCGGCCCTTACCCGGCGACCAGCGACGCACGCGGCACCTCGGTAGGCACGCTGGCGATCGAGCGCTTCCTGCGGCCAGTTTGTTTGCAAAACACCCCTGCTGCGCTGTTGCCGCCGGCGCTGCAGGACGCCAACCCGCTCAACCTGCTGCGACTGGTTAACGGCGCTTACACCCGAGATCCCCTGGTTTCACCTGCCCAACATTAGCCCGGCCGCATCTGCCTGCCACTCAATAACAAAAGGGTAATACCATGACAACCCAAGGCAAATTCAAGAAGCAGCTTACGCTCACCGATCTGACGTTCATCGGTCTGGGCGCCATCTTCGGCTCCGGTTGGCTGTTCGCCGCCAGCCACGTCTCCTCTATCGCCGGCCCGGCCGGCATCTATTCCTGGCTGATCGGTGGCCTGGCGGTGCTGCTGCTCGGCATCGTCTACTGCGAGTTGGGCGCCGCTCTGCCGCGCGCCGGCGGCATCATTCGCTATCCGGTATTCTCGCACGGTGAACTAATGGGTTACCTGCTGGGGTTTATCACGCTGATCGCCTTCTCCAGCCTGATCGCCATCGAAGTCGTCGCCGCCCGGCAGTACGCTGCCGCCTGGTTCCCGTTCCTCAGCCAGCCGGGGTCCGGCGATCCAACAGCGATCGGCTGGCTGGTGCAGCTGGCGCTGCTGTGTTTTTTCTTCGCGCTCAACTACTACAGCGTCAAAACCTTCGCCAAATCCAATAACCTGATCAGCGTGCTGAAGTTTCTGGTGCCCCTGCTGGTGATCGTGGTGTTGTTCAGCTTTTTCAAACCGGAAAACCTGCACAGCCAGGGCTTTGCCCCTTTCGGTTCCGCCGGGGTTGAGGCCGCCATTTCCGCCGGCGGCATCATCTTCGCCTACCTCGGCCTGACGCCGATCATTTCGGTCGCCAGCGAGGTGCAAAGGCCGCAGCGCACCATTCCTATCGCGCTGATCCTGTCGGTGGTGCTGTCCACCATCATCTATGTGCTGCTGCAGATAGCGTTTCTCGGCAGTATCCCTAGCGAGATGCTAAGCGGTGGCTGGGCCGGCATCAGCCAACAGTTCTCCCTGCCGTTCCGCGACATCGCCATCACGCTGGGCATGGGATGGCTGGCGTTTCTGGTAGTCAGCGACGCGATCGTTTCGCCGAGCGGCACCGGCAACATCTATATGAACGCCACGCCTCGCGTGATCTACGGTTGGGCGCGCGCCGGCACCTTCTTCAAACTGTTCACCCGGGTGGATAGCGAGTCCGGTATCCCGCGTCCGGCGCTGTGGTTGACCTTCGCTCTCTCGGTATTCTGGACGCTGCCATTCCCGTCCTGGGAAAAGCTGATCGGCGTGGTGTCCGCCGCACTGGTGTTGAGCTACGCCATCGCCCCGGTCACCGCCGCCGGGCTGCGGCGCAATGCGCCCGATATGCCGCGTCCGTTCCGGGTGCGCGCTTTCTGCGTGCTCGGCCCGCTGTCGTTTATCATTTCGGCGTTGATCGTCTTCTGGTCCGGCTGGGACACCGTCTCCTGGCTGCTCGGCTTGCAGATCCTGATGTTCTTCATCTATATCCTGTTCAAAAATCAGGTGCCGACCCACGCCGTTAGCCTTCGGCAGCAAATTTGGTCCTCGTTGTGGCTGATCGTCTTCTATGCGCTGGTGATCGGGCTTTCCTACCTCAGCAGCTTCGGCGGCATCGGCGCTATTGCCCATCCGTGGGACACCTTCACCATGGCGGTGATTGCGCTGGCGATTTACTACTGGGGCGCCTATACCTGTTTACCCCAGGCCAATTTTATCGGCGATGAAGAAGAATGAACCCAGGGGGGACATCGAGATGACATCCATGCACGTTCTGTCGTTGGAACAGGCTTATCAACTGGCGCTGCGTACGCTGCGCAGCAACGGTTTCAATCAGGCACATGCCGAAGCGGTGGCGCAAAATGTCACCCAGGGCGAACGCGACGGCTGCGCTTCTCACGGCTTATACCGGCTGTTGGGCTGCGTGCGATCGTTGCGGGTAGGCAAGGTCTCTGCCGATGCGGTACCCAAGTTGTTCGACCAGGCGCCGGCCATCTTGCGTGCCGACGCCGGCGGCGCGTTTTCCCTGCTGGCCTACCGCACCGCTCTGCCGGCCTTTATCGGTAAGGTGCGCGCCAATGGCATCGCCGCGCTGGCGATCAACCGCTGCGTGCATTTCTCCGCGCTGTGGGCCGACATAGAACCGCTAACCGAACAGGGGTTGGTGGCCTTAGCCTGCACACCCAGCCACGCGTGGGTGACGCCGGCCGGCGGTTCGCGTCCGCTGTTTGGCACCAACCCCATCGCCTTCGGCTGGCCACGCCCGGATCGGCCGCCGTTTTTATTCGATATGGCCACCAGCGCGGCGGCGCGCGGCGAAATCGAACTGCACCACCGCGCTGGCACCCCGCTGCCTGAAGGCTGGGGCATTGATAAGGCAGGCAATCCGTCCACCGATGCCGCCAGCGTGTTGGAGGGCGCGATGCTGACCTTCGGTGGGCATAAGGGCTCGGCGCTGGCGGCGATGGTTGAATTGCTGGCAGGGCCGCTGATCGGCGATATGACCAGCAAGGAATCGCTGGCCTATGACAACGGCACCGGTTCGTCGCCTTACGGCGGTGAGTTGATCATCGCGTTGGATCCCGAGCGTTTTCTCGGTGCGGATAAGGCGAAATATTTCGCCGGAGCAGAAGCGATGTTTGCCGATATGCAGGCGCAAGGCGCACGCATCCCCGGCGAGCGGCGTTATCGACAACGGCGGCAGAGCGAGCAATACGGCGTGGAAATTCCCAGGACATTGTACGACGAAATAATGGCGCTGTGCGATTAGCGCCGGATTGATGCCCCGCGCCGGCAACCCGGCGCGGGGAAAGGCTTATCCAGCCTGAGCCAGATCGCTGTGCAGGCGCTTGCGCCACACCGGTTTGGTGTCCCAACGGGCGAAGTGTTTCGCCTCTTTACCCGGCTGCACCTGATGCCACATGTCTTCTTGCCACCGGATCGGTTCCTTTCCTCGCAACGTTGGACGGGTCTGTTTAATCGTCCGTTGCAAGACGCTCGCTTCTTCCGCAGAAATGTTCGGCGCCTGTCTGGCGGCGTCCAGCGCACGGCTTCCCAGCGGCGCCATCACCTGATACAACACGTTGACCTGCTGCAGCGTCGCTTGCTGATTAGTGCTCATCCCCTTACCCGACCAACCGTCGAAGTTTTCACCGGGATCGTCCCCCTGCGCACGATACTCATTACCAGGCCCCTCGACGATGTTCCATCCTTGCCAGGTCACCAGAGTGTGTAATCCATCGCGATCCTGCAGGTTTTTATTCTTGATCTGTGTGATCACCTCGGCACGGTTTGGCACACCGATCAGGTTCATAAACTCGTCCAGCGCGTTCCAATGCTGCCCCGCCACCAGACCATTCCAGACATTACGCAAACAGTTCCAAGGAATGGTGTGATGCCAGGTCAGCGTGATAAGCGGTTTGGTTGACGCATGTTGCCAACGGCTCGGTTCACTGCCCCGATCGCCTCTAATGATCCCATCGACTTCTAATGGCATAGCTGCCCCTCTTCTGGCTGAGATGAAGAATATGCGCAAGGCCGGTGACCCGGGTGGCATAAAAACGTCAGCTAAAATCGTAGCAGCTCACACTGAGATGGCAATAAAACGCAAGGCACGCTCTGCCGCAGACCGGCAACCGCAGAGCGCGCCCGAAAACGGTGGGCTTAAGAGGGATTATCTGACCACCATCACCGAAATATTGGCATGGCGAACGATGGCGGCGGCGTTAGATCCCAGCAGATAGGTTTTCACGCTCGGGCGCCGTGAACCGATAATGATCAGGTCGGCGTCGATCTCTTCCGCCAGTTCCAACACCTGATCGCGCGCAGAACCGAAGCTGACGGTGTAATTAAGGCGATCCAACGGCAGATCGATTTCCGACATGATTTTCTTCAGTTTGTCCACCGCCTTCACCTCCGCCTGATTCTCAAATTCCTTGAGACCGAACGAATAGGCAGTAACAAAAGCCGAGGCATCCGGTAGCGCATGGAAGAAATGCACTTTAGCGCCGGACATCTTCGCCAAATATTCCACATGCTTCAGCGCATGCTCGGTCAACAGATCCTCTTCAATATCGATCGGCACTAAAATAGTCTTGTACATATCACATCCTTTCTATGTAAACCGGGTGCCAACAGAATACTGCCGCGTACGGGCGCGGTGAATCGCTTTATCACGCTTTTGTGATCGGGGGGTAAATACTGATAAGGATAGCTTTTAATTTAACAAAATATAAACATCACACCGATAACGGATAGGCGATTAATTATTTATTTCTCGAGATTAAATCAGCTGTAAATAAACCGCTTTGGCGGTGGCGGCGGTCTTATTGGCGACAGAAAGTTTTTTAATCGAGTTGCCTATGTGGAAATTGATCGTGCGCTCGCTCACCCCCATCAACAGCGCGATCTCTTCCGCCGTTTTCCCTTCGCTGCACCAGCGTAAAATGTCTTTTTCGCGCAGCGTCAGCACGTCTTTTATCGCGTCGTCGTTCACCGATATCAAGGCTTCACGCAGCGTTTTATGGGCGGTTTGCGCCAGCCAAAGGAAAAAGGTTTCATTTGCCGCACGCGCTTGTGGCGTTTGCTCCGGTAGCGCTGTGCCGGCAAACGTCAGGATCCCCAGCCTGCCATAGCAATCCTTGACCGACTGCGACCAACCGGCGCACAGGCCAAACTGCGCCATACGTCGCCAAAGCGTCGGCCGATCGTGATAAAAACGTTCGTCCCACTGGAACTGCAGCGTGGAATGGTGAGCGCGCTCAATGACCGGATCCTGCAAATACACCCGCTGCCGCCGATAATCTTCGAGATACTCTGCTGAAAAATTACCTTCGATCAGCATCTTGGGGCGGCTGGCCGGATAACAGGAAAACACGATGTAGGAGAAATAATCAAACCCCAACGCCTCGGCGCAGGGCCCCAGTTGCGTCAGAAAGCATTCGCGATCGGCCAGGCTGCCAATCACCTCCGCCATGAGCCGTTGAGTGCGGGTATCCATAACGCAGGTTCTCCATATAGCGATGCCGATTATCGATAGGTCAGACTCACTATAGAATATCGCCGCCCGGCGCCAGTAGCCGTTTCATATAATAAAAAATACCAACGCTATAACGAAAACAGCTATTCCCCTCAAAATAAGCCTTTTTATTGCGCCGAACAGGAAAACTACGCGAATAGCATAATCCCTTCAGGACGTAAACCTGTCATTTCTACCGTTAGACAGCCAGGACACCGCCAATTACTTTCCAAACAGGCACCCGGTGCCGCCGTAAATCCAAAGAGATAATAAGCATTTGCGAATTTCGCATGGCATACAGTGACGGGGATTTTCTATGGCAGAAAGTAATGCGGCAATTCAATCGGCTGCGATTATCGGCGCGGGAACGATGGGCAGAGGCATCGCTTATCTTTTCGCGCAAAAAGGCATTCGTACGGTGCTTTATAATCGCAACGGCAATACCCTCAATCAGGCTCGCGAATATATCGCGCAAGACCTGAACAAGAAAGTCGAACAGGGCAAGATCGCGCTGCAGGATAAAAGCTCAGTGCTGGCCAATCTGGTGTTCTCGACGGCGCTTGTGGCTATCGCCGACAGCGAGTTGGTGATAGAAACCATCGCCGAGCATGAACAAACCAAACTTGAGGTGTTGGCGGCCATCGCCGCGGTGGTCAAGCCCGATACGCTGATCGCCACCAATACCTCCTCACTGTCGCTTAACAAGCTGGCAACCGCGGTGACGCACAGCGAGCGGTTTATCGGTTTGCACTTTTTCAACCCTGCGCCGCTGATGAAACTGATTGAAATCATCCCGGCCTACTTTACCGCACACGCCACCACGGAACGTTGCCGTCAACTGGTGGCCGCGTTGGGGAAACGCGATGTCGTCTGCCAGGCCACGCCGGGGTTTATCGTTAACCGCATGGCCCGCCCCTACTACCTGGAAGGGTTCCGCCTGTTGGAAGAACACGTGGCGCGCGCGCCGCAGATCGACCGTGCCCTCAAGGCCGGCGGACACTTCCGCATGGGGCCGCTCGAGCTGACCGATTTTATCGGCCAGGACATCAACTATCAGGTCAGCCGGCAAATCTGGCAGGACATGCAATACGACCCGCGCTATACCCCCGGCCATCTGCAGCGTTCGCTGGTCGATGCCGGTCTGTTGGGGAAAAAGAACGGCCGCTCCTATTTTACCGCCGAAGAAACCGCCCCGCCAGTGACGGCCGCCATCGATGCAGACGTCGAGACGCTGCGCGTTTACGGCGAACACCCTTTTTTTACCCTGTTGCAACAGCGAGCCGCACGTCAGTGGCCACAGCTGCGCGTGGAACAACGGCCGGCCTTACCGAGCCTGGGGCCGGCCGTCCAGATCAATGGCGCATTCACCGTCAGCATCACCGATGGCCGCACGGCGAGCCAGTTAGCCGAGCAGACGACGGCTGACGCTTTTGTGGTCGACATCGCCCTGAACTACGCCGACACGGCGTATCTGGTTGCGGCGCACAATCGCTATGCCTCTGCGGCCAATAAGGCGCTGTTTTTACGCCTGCTGCACACTGCGATCCCGCAGGTTGAATTTATCAAAGATTCCCCGGCGCTGATCGTCGCTCGCGTCCTCAGCAGCCTGATCAATGAGTCGGTGATCATGGTGGAAAGCGGCGTCTGCAGCCGGGAAGACATTGATGTCGCCGCCGTCGCGGGCGTTAACTACGCCGGCGGCATTTTCGACTGGCTCGGCAAACTGGGGGAGAAAAACGTCAGGACGACGCTGAGCAATCTGGCGCAGCTGCTGCACGCAGCGCGCTATGCGCCGCATTACACCCTTCTGCACGCCGCGCAACCGGCGCTGACGACCACGCCTTGAGGAGCCATGATGAACATTAACGATGACGGCGTTTATCTGATCGACGGCACGCGCACGGCGATCGGCGCCTATGGCGGCAGCCTGGCGCATACCCGCCCCGACGACATGGCGGCGACGATCATTCGCGGCCTGCTGCAGCGCCATCCGGCGGCGGAAGCGAATCTGGACGAAGTGGTTCTGGGCTGCGCCAATCAGTCCGGCGAAGACAACCGCAACGTCGCCCGCATGGCAACGCTGCTTTCCGGGTTGGACCCGTCGGTGCCGGCCATCACCCTCAACCGCCTTTGCGCATCCGGGTTGGATGCGGTGATCTACGCCGCGGCGAAAATCCGCAGCGGTCTTAGCGAACTGGTTTTGGCCGGCGGTGTGGAAAGCATGAGCCGCGCACCCTATGTGCTGAGCAAGGGCGAAACGCCGTTCGACAAAGGCGTGAAGCTGTATGACACCACGTTGGGATGGCGCTTCGTCAATCCGCGGCTGGCGGAGCGCTACGGCAGCGACCCGCTGGGCATCACGGCGGAAAACGTGGCCCAACGGCAACATATCTCACGCGAGGAACAGGATCTGTTCGCGCTGGCCTCGCAGCAAAAGGCCCGCCGGGCGATCGACAGCGGCCGGCTGGCGCGGGAAATCACGCCCGTGGACGTGCCGGCGGATCGTAAAAACACCCGCACATTCGCGCAGGATGAATTTCCCCGGCTCAGCACGTTGCAACAGCTGCAGGCGCTGAAACCGGCGTTCTCCGCCGGCGGTTCGGTCACGGCGGGCAATGCTTCCGGCATCAACGACGGCGCCGCCGCGCTGCTATTGGCTTCCGGTCGCTACGTGAAACGCCAGGGCTGGCAACCGCTGGCGGAGATCGGCGACAGCGCGGCCGCCGGCGTTGAACCGGCGCTGATGGGGCTGGGGCCGATCGCCTCCACCGAGCGCTTACTGCAGCGCGGCGGGTTCACCTTGAACGACTTCGACATCATCGAGATTAACGAAGCGTTCGCCTCACAGGTTCTGGCGGCGCTGAAACACTGGCGCATCGACGCCAACGACGCGCGGGTCAACCCGAACGGCGGCGCCATCGCGCTCGGTCATCCGCTGGGGATGTCCGGTGCGCGCCTGGTGCTGTCGGCGGCGCTGGAATTACGCGACCGACAGGCAAGCAACGCATTGGTGACGATGTGCGTCGGCGTCGGTCAGGGCCTGTCATTAAACCTTAAAGCCGTTTAACACAAGGAACATACGATGAGCGTACTGAACATTCTTGAAGAAAAGCTGGCGGAAACCAAAAAACAGGGGCGTTTTCGCGAGTTTCTCAACCTTGAACGCGGCGTGCAGGACAAACCCTGGGCCACCAGCCACGGGCACCACGGCGAGCGCCGTCTCAACGTCTGGTGCTCGAACGACTATCTGGCAATGAGCCACCACCCCAAAGTGCTGCTGGCCACCACCGACGCGGTTAACCGGGTCGGGCTGGGCACCTGCGGCGCCCGCAGCATTTCCGGCACCTCGGTCTACCACAGCGAGCTGGAAACGCTGCTGGCCAGCGCCTACGGCAAAGAGTCGGCGCTGCTGTTCACCACCGGTTTCGGCGCCAACGACGCCACCTTATCCACCCTGTGCGACGCCATTCCCGATCTGATCGTGTTCTCCGACGAACTGAATCACGCCTCGATGATTTACGGGATTCGCTACAGTAAAGCGGAGAAAAAAATCTTCCGCCACAATGATGTAGCACACCTCGCCGAGCTGCTGCAGGCCGCCGATCCGGCGCGGCCAAAGCTGATTGCCTTCGAATCGCTGTATTCCATGGACGGTGACTTTGCTCCCCTGGCGCAGATCGTGGCGCTGGCGGAACAGTATCAGGCGCTGACCTATCTCGACGAAATTCATTCGGCCGGCGTGTATGGCGAACGGGGATTGGGCTATGCCGAACAGCTGGGCCTGTTGGATAAAATCACTATTATCCAAGGCGGATTCGGCAAGTCTTACGGTGCGGCGGGTGGCTATATCGCCGCGCCCCGCTCGGTGGTGGAAGCGGTGCGCAGTTGGGCCCCGGCATTCGTCTTCAGCACCTCGTCACCGGCGCCGGTGGTAGCCGCCGCGTTGGCCAGTTTTAAATACAACCTCGAGCATGACACCCAGCGCAAGCACCTGCTGGCGATCGTCGATCACCTGAAAACCGGCCTGCGCGCCGCCGGCATCCCGCTGGTGTCGGCAGACAGCCATATCCTGCCGCTGCTGGTCGGCGATCCGCACCGCAACAAACACATCAGTAAAGTGCTGCTCGATGAGCATGATATTTACGTGCAACCGGTCAATGCCCCGACGGTGCCTGCAGGCAGCGAGCGACTACGGGTAACGCCGACCTCGGCACATTCCCATGCCGACGTGGAGACCTTCCTGGCGGCACTAGGCCGGGTCTGGGCAGCAAACGATCTGCGGAGGGCAGGATGAAGTTAGCGGATTATAACGGCCATCTGATCACGCTCTGCCTGATGGCGACCGGTACCTTCGCCATCGGCACCGACGCTTTTATCGTCGCCGGCGTACTCAGCGATATTTCCGACACCTTTGCCGTCAGCCCCGCGCAAGCGGGGCAGTTGATATCGGTATTCGCGCTGGCCTATATGCTGTTCGCCCCCCTCACCGCCTGGCTGCTGGGCAACGTCAACCGCAAGCATATCCTGCAGTTGGCGCTGGTGCTGTTCATCGCCGGCAACCTGGCCTGCGCCTGGGCCACCAGCTATCTGCAGATCGCGTTCGGCAGAGTGCTGGCGGCATTGGGGGCGGCCTGTTACACGCCGCAGGCCGCCGCCGCCGCGGTGGGACTGGTGGCGGAAAAACGCCGCGGCCTGGCTATTTCCATCGTCTATGGCGGCATGACGTTGGCTATTGCGCTCGGCATTCCGTTCGGTACCTTTCTCGCCAAACTGATCGGCTGGCGTGAAATCTTTCTGTTCATCGCCCTGCTGGGGGCGATTGCGCTGCTGGGCCTGTCGTTGGCGCTGCGCGCCATTGCGCCATCGGGCAAGCATTCGCTGAAAGAGCGGCTCGCCCCGCTGCGGCAAAAGGCGGTGCTGACTACGCTGCTGATCACCTTTTTTGCCGTTTGCTCGGAACACATCGTCTACAGCTACGTCAGCGTGTTGCTGAAAAACACCCAGTTCGGCCCTGAGGCGATCCTGCCCCTCGCGTTGCTGGTGTTCGGCATTGGCGCGGTGATCGGCAATTTTGCCTCCGGCGCGTTAACCGATGCCCTCGGCAGCAAGTTCGTGCTGCTGTTTTCCGTGGCGATCCAGACGCTGTCTCTGTTTTTGCTGGCCTTTTATGTCACCTCGCCCTGGTGGGTACTGGCCATCTTCCTCGTCTGGGGCATTACCGGCTGGATGTACCTAGTACCGATCCAGCATCACCTGTTGTCGCTATCGAAACGCTTTGGCGCGCTGACCGTGTCGCTCAACAGCTCGGTGTTGTACGCCGGCATCGCGGCGGGCGGGATGCTGGGCGGCCTGACGCTCTACGCGCTGCCGGCCTATTACCTGCCGCTGTTTTCGCTGCCGCTCGGCGCCATCGCCCTGCTGCTGACGCTGTTGTTTTTCCGGGGAGAAGCCAGCGATGAGTGAAGTTCTTCCGGTGCTTTATGAGCGCCATGGCGCGCAGGTTGCGGTCATCACCCTTAATCGGCCGGAAAAAAAGAACGCCATCAACCTGCAGATGGCCGAGTTGATCCGCACCTACCTGCGGCGGGCGGATAACGATGACTCGGTGCGAGCGATCGTGCTGGCCGGCCACCCGGCGGTATTTTCCGCCGGCATGGATATCAACGCCTTTCATCAGGGTGAACTGCCCATCGTCACGCCGGAGGGGTTTGGCGGGCTGATCCATGCACAGATTGCCAAGGTGATCATCGCCGCCGTTGACGGCATCGCGTACGGAGGCGGATTTGAGCTGGCGCTGGCGTGCGATCTGCTCGTCGCCGGCCAGAACGCACGCTTCAGCTTCCCCGAAACCGGGCTCGGGTTAGTCGCCGCACAAGGTGGGTGCGCGCGCTTGCCGACGCGTATCTCCCCCTATGTCGCGCTCGACTGGCTGCTGACCGGCAGAACCGTCGGCGCACAGGAGGCGCTGTCACACGGCGCCATTTCCCGTATCAGCGAGGGGACGGCCCGGGAAGAAGCGCTGCGCATCGCCGAACAGATCGCCGGAAAAGATCTTGCTGCCAGCCAAGCGGTGAAGGCCATCGTGCGCCAGGGGCTGGCACGGCAAGAAGCCCCCTCATTCGATTTTCAACAAGGCCCGGTCGAGCGCCTGCGTCAGGCCGCCGCCCGCCGATAATGCCCCTGCCGGTTCGTCTGAACCGGCATTTCCCGTTTGTCCTCCACCGCTCATTTTACGCAGCCCGCCTCTCGGCGCTGGGTTACACTGCCGGTAGTCCTAATGCGCTGATAAGGAAAAATAATGCGCCTTTTGCCTCTGCAGACCCCCAGACTGATCCTGCGCCCGTTCACGGCCGACGATCTGCCCCACTTTACCGCCTACCGCAGTCACCCTGACGTGGCGCGCTATCAAAGCTGGAGCGACTACAGCGCCACCGATGCGCAGGCCTTTTTCGAACGGCAACGGCAGCTCGCGTTCAACCGTGACGACAGCTGGTTCCAGCTGGCGGTCGAGCGCCGTGAGGACGGCGCGTTGCTCGGCGATGTCGCGGTGCATTTCTTCGATGAGGGGCGCCAGGCTGAACTGGGCGTGACCTTCGCGCCCAGCCACCAGCGGCAAGGGCTGGCGCGCGAGGCGCTGAGCGCCGTCATCGCTCTGCTGTTCGGGCCGTTGGCGAAGCACCGTATTACTGCGGTGGTGGACACGCGTAATCTTGGCGCCGCCACGCTGTTCGGCAAGTTGGGTTTTCGCCGCGAGGCCTATTGGCGGCAAAACGTGTTTTTCAAAGGCGCATGGGGCGACGAATTCGGCTTTGCCCTGCTGCAAAGCGAATGGCGGGAGAATGCAAGGCATGACGCTGCTGAATAAATACCTTGGGCAATACCAGTTCTCGGAACGGCATGCGATCGCCATCGCCGCGCCGCAGGCTCGGATCCTGGCGGCCGTGGCCGCCTACGATCCCAAGCATGATCGTTTCTTCCGCAGCATGATAGCGCTGCGCGAATTGCCCGCGCGGCTGATGCCACGCGATAAGCCCAGCCCGCCGCCGTTTGGCCTGCATAATTTTTGCCTGCTTGAGCAGGATGACAGCGCGTTGGTCTATGGCCTGATCGGCCGCTTTTGGCAGGCTGAGTACGGTCTGGAGCAGGTCGCTGACGGAGCGGGCTTTCTGGCCTTCGCTCAGCCCGGCGTCGCCAAACTGGCGCTGGGGTATGTCGTGAGTCCCCTCGAGGGTGGGCGCTGCCGTCTGGTGACGGAAACGCGCATCTTCTGCCCCGACGACGCCAGCCGGCGGCGGTTTACCCCGTATTGGTATGCTATTCGCCTGGTGAGCGGGTTGATAAGACGCCGCATGCTGCGCGCCATTAAAACCGCCAGCGAAAAGCGGGTAGTGAATCATTCACCAAGCTGATTCATTTAAGAGCATTCTTAGAGAATGAAAATCATTATCAGCCTATTTTTTAATCACAACAAGATAGTAGTGAGAAGCCATTGACCCCGCCCCCTGCGGGGATTTTTTCGCCTATTTATCGCCTGTTTCAGGAAACGCCTGCATAAACAGGAAGGTGCAAGGCTTGCGCTGATACTGATTGATCTGCGGCACCAGCCGGGTGAAATGCTCGGTCTGACAATGCACGTCCAGGGCGGCGCGGTCCGGCCAGCTTTCGATAAAAATAAAGTGCCCGGGATCCTGCTGGTCGATGCACAGTTCATAACTGATGCACAGCGGCTCTTGACGGGTTTTCGCCACCAGCTCGCGATACCATGGCATAACGGTGTCAATGTGTTCCGGATGGATAAAATCTTCAGCGATGACCTTCAGCATGTTGCGCTCCTGCATTCTGTTTTGCCGTGCTTCACCTTATCGTCCTCACTCCCGAGATGAAAGCGCCCTACTCCAGGTCTATCACCGGGTTGCCAATTCGGTGATAACGCACACAGATCTCGATCAAAACGCTTGAACGCGCCATAGCCCTGTGTGAACGTTTGATTAACAAAAAAGCAACACACCATTCACTATGGTGATGTCTGCATCAACCTGCCGACCCGATACGCGGCATTTTTTTCGCCCTTAAAGGCCTGACCATTAGTCCTTTAGACCTTTATATCTCACGAAGAAAATCCGCTGTGACCGTCGTGTTGAGGGCAACGGCGCCAGGACGGTCCTTATGACCGACGCTTGTCATTCTCAGAAGAGAGGTTATCGCCAGTGAATCACGCCACCTATGCCGTTCCAGCGCTCAACGCCGCCATCCGCAAAACCTGGCGCAGACTGGTGCCCTTGATGTTCGCCATGTACTTCATCGCGTTTATCGACAGGGTTAACGTCGGCTTTGCCAAGGACGCGATGGCTATCGACATCGCGCTGTCGCAATCCGCCTTCGCATTGGGCGCCGGGATATTTTTTGCCGCCTATGCGCTGTTCGGCATCCCGGCCAATCTGCTGATGAACCGCTGGGGCGCCAAACGCTGGCTTAGCGCCACCACCGCACTGTGGGGGGCGCTGTCGGCCTGTACCGGGCTGGTGACCAACGAACAGCAATTTATCATCCTGCGGTTTCTGCTGGGGATCGCCGAAGCCGGCTTTTACCCTGGCATCCTGTTGCTGGCGTCGATCTATTTTCCCAATAAGGTGCGCGCCTCGGTCATTGGCATTTTCGTGCTCGGCGTGCCGGCGGCCCTGACGCTCGGCTCACCGCTGTCGGGGGCATTGCTGGAGATGCACGGCGTGTTGGGTAAACCCGGCTGGTTCTGGATGTTCGTGCTGGAAGGGCTGCCGGCCGTCGCCCTCGGCGTCTTCGCCTTTTTCTATCTCGACGATAACCCTCGGCAGGCTCGCTTTTTGACCGAGGAAGAACGCACGGCATTGGTCACACAGTTGGCTGACGAACAGCAGCAGACTGAAACCAGCAGCGTCAAAGCGGCAATGAGAAGCGGCACCGTTTGGCATCTGGCGTTGATCTACGGCACCCTGCAAATCGGCGTGTACGGCCTGATGTTTTTCCTGCCGTCGCAGGTCGCCTCGCTGATGGGCACCCATCTCGGTTTCAAGGCCTCGCTGGTGGCCGCCATTCCCTGGGCGTTCTCCGCGCTGGGCGTCTATTTCCTGCCGCGCTATGCCGACAGAAAAACCGCCAGAAGATTACCGATCGCCGTGGGGTGCATGGTCGCGGCAGCGCTGGGGTTGGTCGTTTCTTCCTATGCCGGCCCTCTGCTCGCTATCGTCGCCCTGAGCTGCTGCGCAGTCAGTTTCCTGGCGGTACAGCCGATTTTCTGGACGTTTCCCGCGCAGGTGCTCACCGGCCCGGCGCTGGCGGCCGGCATCGGTTTTTGCACCACGCTCGGCGCCGCATTCAGCTTCTTAGCCCCGCTGATCCGCACGGAGGCGGAACAGCGTTTTCACAGCCCGCATGCCGGGCCGCTGGTGCTGGCCGCCTTTTCACTGCTGTGCGCCACGCTGTTGTGGGCGCTCAGAAACCGGCGCGCCGACGTGAGCAAGCAAGACGCAGAGATTGCCGGATAGCGGCGCGTTATTTAGCCATTATTGAACCTGCGGATGGGACACTGGCACTCAGCCCTCTCCCCCGCAGGTATGAAATGGATGAATTGACGCACATTATCGCTAAATACAGCCCGGAACCGGAGATGTTGCTGCTGCTGATTTGCCTGTTCGCGCTGGGAAAATCCGTGATCGTGGTGTCTTCCGCCTTGCCGCCCGCCTCGGTGACGCTGCTGGTAGGCATCCTTGCAGGCAAACACACGCTGCCCCTCGGTGCCGTTTGGGCGGCCATCGCCCTCGGCGCCACGTTGGGATCGATCTTGTCGTTCCACGGCGGCGCGCTGCTGTGCCGCCACGATCTTGGCCGCCGGCTGCCGGCACGCTTTCACACTCCGCTGCACAAAGCGCAACGTTCCTTGCAAAAGCGCGGGCTACCGCTGCTGTTCGCCTCGCGTTTCCTGGCGGTGATGCGCTACACCGTGCCGCTGATGGCCGGCATGCTGCAACTGCCGGCGAGGCACGTCTATGCCACCGCCGCGCTTTCAGCCGCCGTTTGGGCACTCCTCTTGATGTCGGCCGCGCATTTATTCCCCGCTTCTTGACCTGAAAGATTCTTGGGCAAATACCCCATCCCTGCGCCGACGTTGCGCCAGCGCACAGCCTCCCTTGCCGTATAAAGTACGGTGCAACATCGCAGTTTGCGCCAGATCACCTTTCTGAACATCAGTCGAAAAATGCGAATTTTTTTGCAGAATGCGCGCTTAAAACGGCGCCATGAGGGAAAAAACAGAGAAAAGTCTGTGCGTAACACGCTGATTTGGTTGGTGGGTCGTACAGGGTTCGAACCTGTGACCAATTGATTAAGAGTCAACTGCTCTACCGACTGAGCTAACGACCCAACGCGATAAATTGTCCTCCTCGCCAGTGCCGCTGTCAAACGCTTCCACTCATTACTTTTTCTCATGCGATTTTTACAACTCTTTGTTTAATCAACGAGATAAGCCGCATAAGGTCTGTTAATCCCACCTTTTGAAGAGTAATCTTCCGCTCCCTGAACGTCCGATTTGCCTCCTCCGTGTAAAGATTGATCGACTTTTATCCCACGTATAAATGTTGTAAACATGTTGCACAAAGGTGGCGTTATTGCACTACCTTACTAAAGCCGGACCAACCGGATAAATGTATAAAAAAGAGCCACTTCAGAGCTCACGACTTCACTAATGACAGGTAAAACAGGACATCATCAGATGGTAGATCACTCTAAAATAGCGACTGACGCGACGCCCGCTTCAGAAGATCATCTACGGCGAAACCTTACTAACCGACATATTCAACTGATCGCCATCGGCGGCGCCATCGGCACCGGTCTGTTTATGGGCTCCGGTAAAACCATCAGCCTGGCCGGCCCTTCGATCATCTTCGTGTACATGATCATCGGCTTTATGCTGTTCTTCGTGATGCGCGCCATGGGTGAGCTGCTGCTGTCTAACCTGGAATACAAATCGTTCAGCGATTTCGCCGCGGATCTGCTCGGCCCGTGGGCGGGTTTCTTCACCGGCTGGACCTACTGGTTCTGCTGGGTGGTCACCGGCATCGCCGACGTTGTGGCGATCACCGCCTACGCCCAGTTCTGGTTCCCCGGACTGTCACAGTGGATTGCTTCACTGCTGTGCGTGCTGTTGCTGCTCGGCCTTAATCTGGCGACGGTGAAAATGTTCGGCGAAATGGAGTTTTGGTTTGCGATGATCAAAATCGTCGCCATCGTCGGGCTGATCGTCGCCGGGCTGGTGATGATCGCCATGCAGTTCCAATCGCCGACCGGCACCGTGGCCTCATTCACCCATCTGTGGAATGACGGCGGCATGTTCCCGAAAGGCATCAGCGGTTTCTTCGCCGGCTTCCAGATCGCAGTATTCGCCTTCGTCGGCATTGAGCTGGTGGGCACTACCGCCGCGGAAACCAAGGATCCGGAGAAGTCATTGCCGCGCGCCATCAACTCGATTCCGATCCGCATCATCATGTTCTACGTGTTCGCCCTGATCGTCATCATGTCGGTGACGCCGTGGAACTCCGTGGTGCCGGACAAGAGCCCGTTCGTTGAACTGTTCGTGCTGATTGGCCTGCCGGCCGCGGCCAGCGTGATTAACTTCGTGGTGCTAACCTCCGCCGCCTCCTCCGCCAACAGTGGGGTATTCTCCACCAGCCGCATGCTGTTCGGGCTGGCGCAGGAAGGCGACGCGCCGAAATCGTTCGCCAACCTGTCCAAGCGCGCGGTGCCGGCCAACGGCCTCACCTTCTCCTGCATCTGCCTGCTGGGCGGCGTGGTGCTGATTTACCTGATCCCGAACGTGATGACGGTCTTCACCCTGGTGACCACCGTATCGGCGATTCTGTTCATGTTCGTCTGGACCATCATCCTGTGCTCGTATCTGGTTTACCGCAAACAGCGCCCGGCGCTGCACCAGAAATCGATCTACAAGATGCCTGCCGGCAAGCTGATGTGCTGGGTATGCATGGCGTTCTTCGTGTTCGTGCTGGTGCTGCTGTCGCTGCGCGAAGACACCCGCCAGGCACTGATCGTCACCCCGCTGTGGTTCATCGTGCTCGGCCTGTCTTACGTGTTCCTGCGCAAGAAGAAAACCGCGTGATGCAAAAAGGGGCGGATCTCTCCGCCCCTTTCTTTCTACGCCTCTGCGCTAATCCGCTTCCGTCGCCACCGCTGCTTTCCCCTTGCGCCGTATGCGCAGCTCGCTGACTACCACCCCAATCACGATCAACGCGCCCCCCAACAACGCCACGCCCGGTAAACGTTCACCGGCGAGCCGCCCGACAATGCCCGCCCAGACCGGTTCGCCGGCGTAAATCACCGTGGCCCGCGTCGGCGAAACGCTGCGCTGCGCCCAGTTCATAGTCAGCTGAATCAAGGCGCTGGCCAGCCCCAGCCCAATGGCGCTGTACAGCAGGTAATCCGAATACGGCGGCGGCGACTCGCCGGTCGGCACCATCATCAAAAACGAGGCCAGCGAGGCGGTCGCCAGCTGCACAATGGTCACCCGGCGGATATTGACCTTACCGGCGAAGGCGCCGATCAGGATGATCTCTGCCGCCATGCCCAGCGTGCCAGCCAGCGTCAGCATTTCGCCAAGGCTCAGCGTCATGTCCGTGCTGCTCGGTGCCGCCAGCAGCATCAGGCCGGTAAAGGCCAGCAGAATACCGATCCACGACATGATGCCGGGGAACCGCCCCAGTACCAGCCATTGCAATAGCGGCACGATCGGCACGTACATGGCGGTGATGAACGCCGATTGGCTGCTGGTAATCGTCTGCAGACCGACGGTTTGCATGCTGTAGCCAAACATGATCGCCAGCCCGATCAGTACGCCCGCCTTCAGTTCATACAGGGTCAGGCCGCGCAGAACGCGCAGCGAAAACAGCGTCAACGCCAGCGTGGCGGTGGCGAAACGCAGACCGACGAAAAAGAACGGCCCGCTGACTTGCATCGCGTGATGCACCGCCAAAAAGGTGCCGCCCCAGATCATGGTGATGAAAATCAACACCGCTTCCGGCAACCTGATTTGCGGAACCACGGCGGAAATAAAGGATTTTTTTGCTGCTGACACCGGCTTGCCCTTCCTGCTGAGTGCAATATAATGCACAGATCCTGCCAGTATGAGATAAAGTCCGGCGATGAGCAATACGGCGCATAACGCGAAAACCGATCCCCCCAAGGTGCTGCAGTACCTGAGCAGCAATCTGCGCGGCTACCGCCAACAGGCGGGCCTGAGCCAGATGGCGCTGGCCGAACTTTCCGGCGTCAGCCGCCGCATGCTGGCGGGCATCGAGGCCGGCGATCGCAACGTCAGCCTGGCGGTGCTCGACAAGATCGCCGCTGCCCTGAAGATTTCGTTCACCGATCTGATCCAGGCGCCGGAAGCGCGCGGCAACCATCTGGTGGGGGAACTGGCCTGGCAAGGCGCGCAACCGGGCAGCCAGGCGCTGTTCGCCGCCAGCGTGCCGGCGCGCCAACGGGCCGAGCTGTGGGAATGGACGCTGATGCCGGGCGAGCGCTATGACTCGGCGCCGGACGCGGAAGGCTGGAATGAAATGATCTACGTGATTGCCGGTACCCTGACGCTGGAGTTGGAACAAGGCACGCTGACGCTCAGCGCGGGCGCCGCACAAACCTTCAACAGCGATCAACGCTACGCCTACGCCAACCACGGCGATCTCCCGCTGCGCTTTATCCGCAACGTCGCCTTCTGACTGCTCGCCAGCCCGCGCCGGCGGCGGGTGTCGTGTCGCTGTCGTGCCGCTGTCGTGGCGCAGCTACCCCGCCCGCCCTACACTGAATGACAGTGACAGCGAACTCAGGGGTGCACCATGCAAAAGTATCGCATCAGGCCATTACGTCTGGAAAAAGGCTGGTCGCAGGAGCAGTTGGCGACCATCGCCGGCCTCAGCACCCGCACCGTACAGCGGATTGAAAACGGCGAACAGGCCAGCCTGGAAACCTTGACCGCGATCGCCGCCGCGCTGGGCGTGCAGGTCAGCGATCTCAACGCACAGCCGCAACAGACGACAATGGGGGAGGAGACGCCTGACGAACAACGTCTTCGTCGCCAGGTCGCGGCAGAAGGCAAACTGCTGAGCATAGCGGTGCGTTTCGCCGTCATCGGTGCGATATTGCTCGCTGTCAACGTCTTTACCCATCCGCACTATCTCTGGTCGCTGTGGGCGATCGGCGGCATGAGCCTCGCGCTGGTCATGCGGGCGGTGCGCACTCTGCTGCTTCGTAACGTCTTCAGCCGCTGGCAGGAACAGCGGCTGGCGCAAAAACTCAGGCGTCTGCCGTGAGCCTCAACCACTCGGCCAGCCGAGCCAGCGCGCTGCCGGGCACGATCGGCTGCGGCGACAGCAGGTAATAGCCGCTGCCGTCGGGTATAAAACCGAACGGCGCGCTCAACAAGCCGGCGGCCAGATCGTCTCGCACTTGCAGCCACGGGCCCATCGCAATGCCAAGACCGGCGACCGCCGCCTGCAGGCTGAAATAGAAATGATCAAAGCGCTGCTCTGGATGCCCCACCAAGGCCATCCCCTGTTGCTGCGCCCAATGCCACCAGGCATCCGGCCGGGTGGCGGCATGCAGCAGCTTCGCGCCGGGCCGCAAACTCAGCAGGCTGCCCTCAGCGGTCGTCATCCTTGCCAATGCCCCGGGTTGGCACACCGGCCCAACCTTTTCACTGAACAGCGCCAGGCTATGCACCTGCTTTCCCCAATCGAAGTCATTGCGCCTGATCGCCGCCGTAATGCCGTCATGGAACGAAAACGGCCCGCCACCGGCCACCAGTTGTAAGTTGATGTCCGGGTGCGCCTGCTGAAAAGCCGGCAGACGTGGGATCAGCCAACGCATCAATAAGGTCGGTTCACAGGACAAGACCAGCGGCGCGTCGAGCGCCTGCTGACGCAGTTCCAGCGCGGTATGATCCAGAATGCCGAAGGCCTGCTGCGTCGCCTGAAACAGCTTGCGCCCCGCCGCCGTGAGCAGTACCCGCCGATGGCGGCGCTCAAACAACGCCACGCCCAGTTCCTCTTCCAGCGCCCGCACCGCCCGGCTGACGGCGCCATGCGTCAAATTCAGCCCCTGCGCCGCCTGCGTAAAACTTTCCAGCCGCGCGGCGGCCTCGAAGCAGCGCAGTCCGCCCAACGGCAACGGCCTGCCGGTTTTGCGTGAGTTTTTCTCACCGATATTGTCACTATTCATCGTTTGTCACCGAGAAAAATTACTCTTATAAATCAGTCACTCTATTGTTAAACATCGCAAGGATAACTATGACTGAACTCATCGCTGTCGTCACCATTACTTTACTCGCCGTGATAAGCCCAGGGCCGGACTTCGCCATGGTCTCGCGCAACAGTCTGCTGCTCTCACGCCGCGCCGGCATATTGACCGCCTGTGGCATCGGCGCCGGCGTACTGGTTCATGTCAGCTATACGCTGATTGGCGTCGGCGTGTTGATTCAACAATCGCCCTGGTTGTTTAACCTGCTCAAAGGCATCGGCGCCGCTTATCTGATCTATCTCGGCTTTACGCTGCTGCGCAACGCGGCGCATCAGGATGCCACGCCCAGCACCGCGTCGGCCGCCATCAGCGATTTCGGCGCGCTGAAAACCGGCTTTTTCACCAACGCGTTAAACCCGAAAACCACCATTTTCATCGTCAGCCTATTCATGCAGGTCGTCTCTCCACACACCCCGCTCGGTGTACAAATTGGCTATGGCCTCTTTATTGCCGCCGTCCATGTGTTCTGGTTCGCTGCCGTTGCGCTGCTGTTTTCCGCGCCTGGCGTCAATGCGCGCTTTTTGCGCTTGCGCCGCGGCATCGACCGCACCTTTGGCGGGTTGCTGATCGCCTTTGGCACCTTGCTGGCGATCGCCGGCATCAGGTAACGCCGCGACGCCAAGTTCGTCATTCGCTTCTATGCTTATCAAGGGTTTTTGTGAATCATCTGAGCGGGAGTACGGAACATGACGAAAGTGTTGGTGCTTTATTACTCAATGTACGGCCATATCGAACACCTGGCGCAGGCGGTGGCCGAAGGCGCGAATCGGGTTAACGGCGTGGACGTGACGATTAAACGCGTGCCGGAAACCATGACGCCGGAAGCCTTCGCCAAAGCCGGAGGCAAACAACATCAGCAGGCGCCGGTCGCCAGCCCGCAGGAACTGGCGGACTATGACGGCATTATCTTCGGCACACCGACCCGCTTCGGCAATATGGCCGGGCAGATGCGCACCTTCCTCGATCAGACCGGCGGCCTGTGGGCTTCCGGCGCGTTGTACGGCAAGGTTGGCAGCGTCTTCTCCTCCACCGGCACCGGCGGCGGACAGGAACATACCATCAGCTCGACCTGGACTACGCTGGCGCACCACGGTTTCATTATCGTGCCGATCGGCTATGCCACGCAGGAACTGTTTGACGTTTCGCAGGTGCGCGGCGGCACCCCATATGGCGCCACCACCATCGCCGGCGCCGACGGCTCGCGGCAGCCGAGTAACGAAGAGCTGACCATTGCCCGCTACCAGGGCGAACACGTGGCAAAAATCACCGCCAAGCTGAAAAGTTAAGCACCCTCCAGCCCCCGTGATTCAAAGGGCCGCGCATTCGCACGGCCCCATCTTGTTGCCAACCCGCCGCAAGGTTAGAATGCCCCTCCCCCGGCCATTCAGCGTCTGAAGGCCAGGCCCGAATTCGTTCTGCCCGTCGCTCATCCGCTTTCAGCCCGAGGACGGGCGTTCTGTTTTTTGCGCACAGCGAAGGGAATAAGTCAGTGTCTAAAGATTTTGATGAACTAATAAGAGACATGGATCTTATTATTGAAAATGTAGACAGCTTCAAGGCTCTGGCTCCGCGCGCGCCCGAGCCGGCTCCGGCCCCGCCGCCGCCGGTTCATCACTACGACTCGTTCTGCGAAAACATCGCGCTAAAAGTCGTCTTGAAGGTGCTGCTGTCTTCGGTGGACAAGATAGTCAAAGTACAGATCGCCAACAAGGTCGAGCAGGAAATCGCGCAGATCGAACAGCAGGTGGTGCGCGCCGGCGGCGGCCCGGTATCACCGGACGATCTGGCGCAGATGACGCATTACGTTCGCCGCACGGTCAACGACCTGCTGGAGTAATCCTCCCCCCTTTGAAACGGCGTCTGTTGGACGCCGTTTTCATTTCTGCCGCATTTCACGTGCGGCTTGGCTGTACCATGACTGACACATTCACAACATGAATATGTTGCATTGTTGTATTCGTTTCACTGCGATAAGTTTATTTTACTGTAAATATATACAGTGTTTTTTAACTTATTGAGGATATGAATATGCGCTTTAACAACAAGATGTTGGCCCTGGCCGCCCTGCTGTTCGCCGCTCAGGCGTCGGCCGACACGCTCGAATCCATCGACAACTGCGCGGTCGGCTGCCCGACCGGTGGCAGCAGCAACGTGTCTATCGTGCGTCATGCTTATACGTTGAACAACAACAGCACCACCAAGTTCGCCAACTGGGTGGCCTATCACATCACCAAAGACACACCGGCCAGCGGCAAGACGCGCAACTGGAAAACCGATCCGGCGCTCAACCCGGCGGACACGTTAGCGCCCGCCGATTACACCGGCGCCAATGCGGCGCTGAAGGTCGATCGCGGTCATCAGGCGCCGCTGGCTTCGCTGGCGGGCGTTTCCGACTGGGAATCGCTGAACTACCTGTCCAACATCACGCCGCAAAAGTCCGATCTTAACCAGGGCGCCTGGGCGCGGCTGGAAGATCAGGAACGCAAGCTGATCGATCGCGCCGATATCTCCTCGGTCTATACCGTGACCGGGCCGCTGTATGAACGCGATATGGGCAAACTGCCGGGCACCCAGAAAGCGCATACCATCCCCAGCGCCTACTGGAAGGTGATTTTCATCAACAACAGCCCGGCGGTGAACCACTATGCCGCCTTCCTGTTCGATCAGAACACGCCGAAGGGCGCCGATTTCTGTCAATTCCGCGTGACGGTGGACGAGATCGAGAAACGCACCGGCCTGATCATCTGGGCCGGTCTGCCGGACGACGTGCAGGCTTCGCTGAAGAGCAAGCCCGGCGTCCTGCCGGAGTTGATGGGCTGCAAAAACTGACGAAAAAACCCGCCGAGGCGGGTTTATTTTTCATACGGGCGCCGGCGGTTTATTCCGTCAGCGCCTTTTGCGCGGCGGCCAACTCACGCTGCCGGGGCGACGCCACCGCATGATCGCGCGCCAACAGCGTGTACACCGTCGGCAGCACGAACAGAGTAAACAGCGTGCCCACCAACATGCCGGACACGATCACCAGCCCCAGCCCGAAGCGGCTGGCGGCACCGGCGCCGCTGGCGAACAGCAGCGGGATCAAGCCGAACACCATCGCCCCGGTGGTCATCAGCACCGGCCGCAGGCGAATTTGCGCCGCCTGCAAAATCGCGGCGCGCCGCGTCAGCCCCTGATGCATCTGCAGTTCGTTGGCGAACTCCACCATCAAAATACCGTGCTTGCTAATCAGCCCGATCAGGGTCACCAGCCCGACCTGGGTATAGATATTCATCGTGGCGTAACCCAACGCCAGCGGCAGCAAGGCGCCGCAGATCGACAGCGGCACGGTGATGAGGA
Organism: Serratia sp. CY43202; assembly: GCF_052168755.1. Taxonomy (NCBI): domain Bacteria; kingdom Pseudomonadati; phylum Pseudomonadota; class Gammaproteobacteria; order Enterobacterales; family Yersiniaceae; genus Serratia; species Serratia sp. CY43202. The sequence goes on along the minus strand of NZ_JBJNMB010000004.1, from coordinate 251,383 downwards.
TGATCAGCGGATCTTTCAGGCTCTCGTACTGCGCCGCCAGTACCAGGTAAATGATCACCAACGCCGCCAGGAACGCGAACGCCAGCGCGCTGCCTTCCTGGGTATATTGGCGCGAATCCCCCTGCCAGTCATGGCTAAAGTCGGCCGGCAACGCATTCGCCTGCCGTTCGAGGAAGGCCACCGCTTCGCCCATCGAAACGCCGGGGGCGGGAATGGCCTGCAGGGTGGCGGCGTTCTGCTGGTTAAACTGAGTCAGCTTGTTCGGTTCGACCTTAACGGCCACCGATACTACGGTGGAGAGCGGCACCAGCGTATTGTCCTGGGTGCGGACGTACTGCCGCGCCAGCGCCTGCGGCGTCAGCCGCTGTTCGCGCAGACTTTGCGGGATGACGTCATAGGCGCGCCCGTCCATGCCGAAGCGATTGAGGTAGTTCTCCCCCACCAGCACCGCCAGCGATTCGCCGATGTCGCTCATGCGGATCCCCAGACTGTTGGCCTTGGCGCGGTCGATATGCACCTCCGCCAGCGGGTTGTTGTAGTCCAGATCGCTGTCCACCACCATAAACAGGCCGCTGTTTCTGGCGTTCTGCTTCACCTCTTCCAGGGTGCGGTACAGCTGCGGGTAGTCCTGCGGCGTACGCAGCACCATCTGCACCGGTAGCCCTCCGGTGGAACCCGGCAACGCGGGCAGTTGGAAGGCGAAAATGCTGGTGCCTTCGACGTCGTTCACCGCCCGTTGCAGATCGGCCTGCACCGCCGACGCCGAACGCTGGCGCGCCTGCCACAGCGTCAGGTTGATGCCGCCAATGCCGGACGCCGTGCCGTCGCTGCCGTTGATGATCCAGCGGCTTTCGGTTTCCGGCATGCGGTTGTAGACCTCATCCAGCTTGTAAGCAAAGCGTTCGACATAGTTCAGGTTGGCGTGCTGCGGCGCCTTGATGGCGGTCAGTACGATGGCCTGATCCTCGGTCGGCGCCAGCTCGCGCTGCGGCATCAGGTACAACAGCGGCAGGCTGATCATCACCAACAGCGCCAGCGTCCCAGTCAACCAACGGTGGTGCAGCGAGAAGTCCAGCGCGCGCGCATAACGCCGCGTCAGGCCGCCGAAGAACCACTCGGCGGCGTGCGCCACGCGCCCTTCGCTCTGTTTGGCCGGCAGCAGGAGCGAGCTCATCACCGGCGACAGCGTCAGCGCCACCACGCCGGACACCACCACCGCCCCGGCCAGCGTCAGCGCGAACTCGCGAAACAGCGCGCCGGTCAGCCCGCCCATCAGGCCGATCGGCGCATAGACCGCCGCCAGCGTCAGCGTCATGGCGATCACCGGCCCCGCCACCTCGCGTGCGCCGATCATCGCCGCCGCCAGCGGCGTTTTCCCCTCTTCGATATGGCGATGTACGTTCTCCACCACCACAATGGCGTCGTCCACCACCAAACCGATCGCCAGAACCATCGCCAGCAGCGTCAGCAAATTGACGCTGAAGCCGAAGGCCAGCATCAGCCCTGCAGCGCCAAGGATCGACAGAGGAATGGTCACCACCGGGATCAACACGGTGCGCAGCGACCCCAGACACAGATAGATCACCGCCACCACGATCGCCAGCGCTTCGAGCAGGGTATGCACCACTTCATCGATCGAGGCCTGAATAAAGCGCGCGGTCTCGAACGCCAGCGCCATCTTCACGCCCGGCGGCTGCATCTTGTCGATCGCCGGCATCAGGTGACGAATACCGTCGACGATCACCAGCGGGTTGCCGGTCGGCGTAGGGAAGACGCCGAGGAACACCGCTGGTTCGCCATCCATCAGGGCACTGGTTTCGGTGGCCGCGGCGCCTAGCTCCACGGTGCCAACGTCTTTCAAGCGCACCAGGCCGTTGCCGTCGTTGCGCACCACCAGATTGCGGAACTCTTCCACGCTGGTGAGATCGGTATTTACCCGCACGTTGGCAACCACGTACTGCCCTTTTACCTTGCCCGGCGCCGCCTGGTAGTTGTTGCGCCGCACCGCGTCGGCCACGTCGGCGGCAGTCAGGCCGCGGCCGGCCAGCCGATCGCTGTCCAGCCACAGGCGCATCGCCATTTTTTGCCCGCCAAACACTTCCACCTTGGCGACGCCGTCGATGGTGGTGAACATCGGCTCCACCACCCGCGTCAGGTATTCGCTCAGCGCCGGTGTGGACAGCGTTTTACTGGAGAAACCGACATAGGCCACGGCAGTAGCTTCACCGGCGGACCGCTCAATCACCGGATCGTAAGCCTGCTCCGGCAGCTTGTAGCGCACCTGGTTGACCTTGGCCATCACTTCGGTCAGCGCCTGGGTGGAGTCGCGGTTCAGCGCCATACGCACCGTCACCACGCTGCGCCCCTGCACCGACGAGGAAGAAAGGTAGTCAACGCCCTCGACGGACGACACCGCCTGGGCGATTGGCTGCGTGACAAAGCCCTGCATCAGCTCGGACGACGCGCCGGGATAGTCGGTGCTGATGGTAATGGTAGAGTTTTCCAGCAGCGGGTATTGGCGGATCGGCAGTTTGCTGAGCGCCAGCGCGCCGAACAGCAGGATCAGGGTGCTGACCACCAGCGCCAGCACCGGCCGGCGCACGAACAGATCGGTAAATGTCATCGGTCTCTCCTCAGGAACCGGCCGGGGCGGCGTTCAGGGTATCCTGCGCCACCGGCTCGGCCGCCATGCCGTCGCTCAGCTTGAGCTGGCCCGAAGTCACCACCCGATCGCCTTCCTGCAGGCCGCTGACTATCTCGACGCGCCCGTCGTTGCGCTCCCCCACGGTGACCGAGGCGCGCTTGACCGTCATGCCCTTTTCACCCTGCTGCGCCAGAAACACGGTATCGCCGTACGCCGTATAGGTCAGCGCCGTTTCCGGCACCGTCAGCACCGCCACGCGTTGCCGCTGCGTGACGCGAATGCCCGCGTACATGCCCGCCTTCAGCAATCCCTCACTGTTGCTCAACGTCGCCTGTACCTGCACGGTGCGGGATTTGCCGATCATCGGGTCGATAGCGGTAATGGCGGCGGGGAAAGCGCGATCGGGATACGCCCCAACCTGCACCGACACCGCCTGCCCCAACGCCAGCCCGGCGCTGCTTTGTTCGTCCAGCGAGAAATTGACGCGCAGCGTCTCGGCGTCCACCAGATTCGCCACCGCCTCGGCGGCGTTGAGGTATTGCCCTACATGCACGCGGCGAATGCCGATGGTGCCGGAGAACGGCGCTCGGACCGCCTTTTGCGCAATTTTGGCCTGCGTTTCCTGCACCGCACCGAACGCCATATCCCGCTCGGCCAGCGCGTCGTCCAGCTGTTGCCGCGCGGTAGCGTTGAGGTTCATCAGCTTGCGCATGCGCGCCAGCAGGAGATCGGCATTGCGCAATTGCGCCTGCAGGCGCACCAGCTCAGCCTGCTCGACCGCATCGTTGAGCTGCACCAGCAGTTGCCCCTGCCGCACCGATTGGCCGGATTCGAACAGAATGCGCGTGATGCGGCCGCTGGTCTCTGCCGCCACTTCCACCTGGCTGGCCGCCTCCAGCTCGCCCACGCCGGCATAGCTGCGCGCCGCCTGCTCACGCAGGGCGGGCGCCAGCGCCACTTTAACCGGCGGATAGGCCGGCGCGCCTTCGCTTTGTCGCGCGGTGGAACGCATCGCAACGGCGGCGACGGCGAGTGCCGCCAGCAGCGCGGCAATAATGAGGTATCGTTTCATCATGACTCCTCGCAGACATCTGCCAGACGTTGGCGCAATCGGCTGGCGATGGCCGTCACCCACAGGCCGCCGATCACCGAGATGTGTTCCAGCGCGAAGTAGAGGGAAATTTGCATCCTGGGAGCGGACATATTCCAAAAGGTGTGTACGATCGCGATAGTCAGGATCAGGAATACCGACAGCATGCCGGCGCCCAGCCACACCCACCGGTTCAGCAGAATCAATACCGAACCTGTCAGCAGCACCGCCGCTGACGCCAGGTTGAACAGCCAGGCCGGATGCAAACCGGCAGCGCGCATTTCCGCCAGGCTCCCTTCGATGTCGAACAGCTTGGCGAGCCCCGACGAGATGAAAATCACCATCAAGCACAGGCGTGCGAGCAGCCAAAGCCAATAACTGTCCAGAGCGGTGTTGATAAAGCGTTGCATAACGATTTCTTCCTGATTTTACAGCCAAAGCCATCCTTTTCCCCGATAAGACGGGGGCAGGTCTCGAGAGATGCCGGTTGCCAAACCCGGCAGGCTGAACTATAAAACCTCAGGTTAACTTTAGGTCAAGTTAAGGAAGATAAAATGGCAAGAAATGAACCGATTGACGCCAATCGGCTATTGACCGTCGGGGAAGTGGCGAAACGCAGCGGCGTGGCGGTATCCGCGCTGCACTTCTACGAGAGTAAAGGGCTGATTCAGGCGACGCGCAACGCCGGTAACCAGCGCCGCTACACGCCGGTGGTGTTGCGCTATATCGCGGTGATCAAAATCGCGCAAAGCGCGGGCATTCCGCTGGAGGAGATCCGCGCCACGCTGGGGCGTTTTCCCACCGGCAGCAAGCTAACCGCCGAACAATGGGGGATTTTATCCTCCTCCTGGCGCAAAACGCTGGATGAACGCATACAGCGGCTGACGGTGCTGCGCGATCATCTCGACAGCTGTATCGGCTGCGGCTGCCTGTCCCTCGCCGACTGCCCGCTGCGCAACCCAAACGATATATTGGGCCAGCAAGGAGCCGGCGCGCATATTTTCGAACACCCGGATGGGCAGTGATAAGCAGCTAGGCAACCGGCATCGTTGAGAGGCGGCGATTGGCTTCGGCGAATACCGCGACGCTGTGATCGATAAACGCCCGCACCGGCGGCAACAAGCCTTTGCCACTGGTGAACACCAGATGAACAATGCTGTTCGGCGCACGCCACTGCGGCAGCAGGCGCAGCAGTTGACCCGTTCGCAATTCGTTGGCACACAAATGGATCGGCAAAAACGCTACGCCCATCCCGGCAATCGCCGCACTATGCAACGTGCTGTAATCCCCGCAACACAGCCGGGGTACATGTACGAAAGAACGTTTATTGCCTGCATTATCCTCGAATTCCCATCGTTCGCGATCCAGCCACTCTCCCATCGATAACGTCGGCAAGCTGGCCAGCTGTTCGAACGACTGCGGCAAGCCGCCGGCTTTCTCCACCAGCTGTGCGCCGGCGACCAAAATGCGTTGCCGCACGCCAAGATCGCGTTTAATCAATGATTGATCCTGGTCGAAATGACTCGTAATGCGAAACGCCACATCGATCTTTTCATTGATCAGATCCACATGGCGCTCATGGATCAACAGTTGTACGCGTACGTCCGGGTAACGCGTCATAAAATTCAACAGCAGATGGGAATTATAATACTGCATCAAACCGGGCGGTGAACTGATGCGCAGGCAGCCGCTCACTTCGTCCCGAGCACGGGCGACGATGGCCTCAGTCGCCTCCAACCGCTCGATAATCGCCTCACACTGCCGATACACATCGCGGCCAATATCCGTAACACGGAAACTGCGCGTCGAACGTTCGATTAATCGCGCACCGTAACTCGTCTCCAGGCGAGACACGCATTTGCTGAGTTTGGACTTGGCTTCGCCGCTCGCCCGCTCCGCTGCGGCGAAACCACCGTGTCGCACCACCAAAGCAAACAATTGAAGATCGTTCAAATCCTGCATGCCCCCCCCCTTATTGTTCCCATTTTGGAAACGATGCATTACGCTTTCAGGCACTACCGCGCTGGCACCTTGCTGCTTATCCTTTAGCATAACGAAACAAAAAGATTCAACCATAGCAAATGACAAGCGTATTGTGCTTGAGGAGAACATCATGAAGAACGTCATGTTGAAAACGATGCTGCTAGGCGCTTTTGTCTTTTCAGGTGCAACAGTCGCGGCAACGCAAATCAATAGTCAACAGGCGGACGCCCTGACGCCGCGCCAGGTGATTACCGTTAGCGGTGCCGCGAATCTGAGCGATGCGGAAAAGATGTTGGCAGACAAAACCGACAAGGCTGGTGCCCGTTATTACAAAATCATCGCGATCGTAGGTAATAACAAGCTGCACGCCAGCGCAATGACTTATCAATAACGAACCCTGGCAGCGGTAACTGCCGTTTTTTTGCACCACCCCATTCATCATGGATAAATAATGTTCAACGTGGCCGAAGTGTTGATTTCATCCTGCGTCACACCATCGCGCTGATAAGGGTAATAATAAGCGCCCAGGCCGATGATGAAGTAACTGTTCAGGCTGCCGCCGACGGTGACATGAAACAGTTAGGTGGCGCTGCCGCGATCGACATTGGAGGGCGACAACACCACCGGCGAACTCGACGCGTCGCGTTTGACCAGGCGTAACCCCCCTCTTGCGCGCCGCCCTCGTTGGCATTTGTCAGCGCGCTGGCTTCGGAGGCCAGCAGGTTATTGCTGGACAGAAACATCTCGACGGCGCGATCGGCAATGCCCTCCTGCCGCATATTCTGGCAGTTGATATTCAGCGAGAACGGCGTGTAACCGGGTTGGTGGTTATTCAGCCCCTGCGCCATGCGCATTTTAGGCAATCTGACCGTCAGGCCGGCGTTGCGGGGGGAGTAGAGAGGCAGCGAAGAAGCACAATGGGGCGCGCTCGTGGCAAACACGCCCCAGATACCGATTAGAAGCGAGGACTATTTTACCGACATATCCGTACGGACGATGCCATGGTTTTTCATCACCTCTTCCATGGTGAGGTTCTCGTCGTACGGCGTATCGTCCACCACGACGTCTTGCGGGCGCACATAAGGTTTGGTCGCACGCTTGAACATCCACCACCACACGAACACCAGGAAAGCGCCGGACTTCAGAAAGATCATGGTCCATAAGGCGACTTGATACCAGTTCATCTCTGTCTCCATAGAGCATTAAGCGAAAATAGATAAGGCGGCGTTGATTATCGCGCCGGTCACGCCTGACACGAGCAGCCGACCTTGATAAACGCATAATCTCACCGATGCGTGGCCCTTATCAATAGCCGATCGCGTTTCCTGGAAAGGCTTGCCGTTTTCTCCGCACGCAAAAGCAAAAAACCCCGTGCTCAGAGAGCACGAGGTCAGAATGTATGGCGGAGGAGCAGAGATTCGAACTCTGGAACGGTTTCCCGTCGACGGTTTTCAAGACCGTTGCCTTCAGCCACTCGGCCACCCCTCCGCAACGACGCGCACTATAAACAGACCTTATTCGCTTGTAAAGCCCGGGCGCGTTCAACCGCGCGAAAAATCAGCGAAGGCGCGGCAAACGGCGAACAAACACGCGTCCACATCCCCGCTGTTGCCGTAATGATAACTAAGGGTAAAGATTGGTAAACAAACTTTAATCAACCGCTTGCGCTGCCTATTATCGGGATTATTTTGTGATGGCTTGATAAGAGAGAGCATTATGGACCGCATTGTCGTCTCATCTTCTTCGCGCGACTCGCTGCTCAGCACGCATAAAGTCCTGCGTAACACCTATTTCCTGTTATCCCTGACCCTGGCCTTCTCAGCCCTGACCGCCACCGCCAGCACGATGCTGGGGCTGCCGGCGCCGGGCTTGCTGCTGATGCTGGTTGGCTTCTACGGCCTGATGTTCCTGACCCATAAACTGGCCAACAGCCCAGCGGGCATCTTGGCGGCGTTCGCGCTGACCGGTTTCATGGGATATGCCCTCGGCCCAATCCTCAGCTCGTTCCTGAACGCCGGCGCGGGCGACCTGATCATGCTGGCACTGGGCGGCACCGCAGCGGTGTTCTTCTGCTGCTCGGCGTATGTGCTGACCACCCGTAAAGACATGTCGTTCCTGTCTGGCATGATGATGGCCGGTTTTGTGGTGCTGCTGGTGGCGGTGATCGCCAACCTGTTCCTGCAGATCCCTGCCCTGCACCTGGCCATCAGCGCGCTGTTCATCCTGTTCTCCGCCGGCGCGATCCTGTGGGAAACCAGCAACATCATTCACGGCGGCGAGACCAACTACATTCGCGCCACCGTTAGCCTGTACGTGTCGCTCTACAACATGTTCATCAGCCTGTTGAGCATTCTGGGCTTCGCCCGCAGCAACTGATCCCATGTTACACCTGCCTTCCAGGCCCCGCTCCGGCGGGGCTTTGTTTTTTGCGGCTGAAAAAATTTGCTAAACTGGCGGCCGTTCCGAATTATCCGTTATCGAGGCAGTATGTTGGAGTTTGAAGGTCAGGTTATTGACACTGACGCGCAGGGCTATCTGAAAAACAGCGCCGACTGGCATGAAGGCCTGGCGCCGCTGCTGGCCGCGCAGGAAGAGATCGTGCTCACCGAAGCACACTGGGAAGTGGTGCGCTTCGTGCGCGACTTCTATCAGGAATTTAATACCTCACCGGCTATTCGCATGCTGGTCAAAGCGATGGCACAGAAATACGGCGAAGAAAAAGGCAACAGCCGCTATCTGTATCGCCTGTTCCCGAAAGGACCGGCCAAACAAGCCACCAAGATCGCCGGGTTGCCCAAACCGGTAAAATGCATCTGACCGCTCCGCCCGCAGCGCCGCTGCAGGCGAGCGTTTAATAGCGAATGCCGAACCCATCGTAGTCAGCCACGCCGTGTGGCTCCACCAGCACGCGTTCGACGCGCGCGCTGCGCGGGCCGCCCTGTTTCAGCCACTCCACCAGCCTATCCACCTGCGCCTGTGTGCCGCAGGCCACCACCTGGACACTGCCGTCATCAAGGTTACGCGCATAGCCGGCCACCCCCAACGCCTCGGCCTGCCGCTGAGTGGAATAGCGAAACCCCACCCCCTGCACCACGCCATACACATACGCAGCAATGCAAACTTGTGTCATAATCGCCCCCTTAATTAAGTTTTCGTTATGGCATTGCCGTGCCTTTGCACCGCCGTGTCACTCTTTCTATCCTAGCTGGCAGCATTATTAATTATGACCGTACGCCTGTTTCTCGCCAAAGGACGTGAAAAGTCCTTACTCCGCCGTCACCCTTGGGTGTTCTCCGGTGCCGTTCAACGCGTTGAGGGCAAAGCCCACTCCGGTGAAACCATCGATATTCTCGACAGCCAGGGCAAATGGCTGGCTCGCGGCGCCTATTCGCCCGAGTCGCAGATCCGCGCACGCGTCTGGACTTTCCAGCAGGATGAAGAGATTAACATCGATTTCTTTATTCGCCGCCTGCAGCAAGCGCAAAGCTGGCGAGATTGGGTCGCACAGCGCGACGGTCTGGACGGATACCGTCTGATCGCCGGCGAATCCGACGGCCTGCCGGGCATCACTATCGATCGCTTCCAGAATTTCCTGGTGCTGCAGCTGCTGTCCGCCGGTGCCGAATACCAGCGCCCGGCCCTGCTTTCCGCCCTGCAGCATTGCTACCCGGAATGTTCGATTTACGATCGCTCCGACGTTGCGGTGCGTAAAAAAGAAGGCCTGCCGCTGGCGCAGGGCCCGGTGCTGGGCGATCTGCCGCCGGAACTGCTGCCTATCACCGAGCACGGCATGAAGCTGCTGGTGGACATTCAGCAAGGGCACAAGACCGGTTTCTACCTCGACCAGCGCGACAGTCGCCTGGCGGCGCGGAACTACTCTGCCGGCCGCCGGGTGCTGAACTGCTTCTCCTACACCGGCGCCTTCGCCGTTTCCGCTCTGATGGGCGGCTGCGCACAGGTGATCAGCGTGGATACCTCGCAGGCAGCGCTGGACATCGCCAAACAGAACGTCGAGCTCAACAAGCTCGATCTGAACAAGGCGGAGTTCGTTCGTGATGACGTGTTCCAACTGCTGCGCAACTACCGCGCTCAAGGCGAAAAATTCGATCTGATCATCATGGATCCGCCTAAATTCGTCGAGAACAAGAATCAGCTGGCCAGCGCCTGCCGCGGTTACAAGGACATCAACATGCTGGCGCTGCAGTTGCTGAATCCAGGCGGCATTCTGCTCAGCTTCTCCTGCTCCGGCCTGATGCCGACCGACCTGTTCCAGAAAATTTTGGCCGATGCCGCTGTAGATGCCGGACGTGATGTACAATTTATAGAACAGTTCCGCCAGGCTGCCGATCACCCGGTGATCGCCACGTATCCTGAGGGGCTGTATCTGAAAGGCTTCGCTTGTCGGGTGATGTAACTTGAAATGCGCTGCCTTGCCCCCATATATGAGCAAGGCATTGTTTCTCAGGAGGTCATCATGATTGCCAGCAAATTCGGTATCGGACAACAGGTTAGGCATAAACTGCTGGGGTATTTGGGCGTCGTGATCGATATCGACCCGGAATACTCTTTAGAACAACCCAAAGCTGACGAGATAGCGGCGAACGACGAACTGCGTTCCGCCCCTTGGTACCACGTGGTGATGGAAGACGAGGAAGGCCAACCGGTGCATACCTATCTGGCGGAAGCGCAGCTGGATGGTGAGCCCCAGGAAGCGCACCCCGAGCAACCATCGCTGGATGAACTGGCGGAATCCATCCGTCACCAGTTACAGGCGCCACGTTTGCGCAATTGACCGCGCCAAGACCTGAGAAACCCCGAGAGGGCCCGGCATCGCGCCAGGCCCTTTTTTTATTTAGCGCTCCAGCCCTAAACGCGGGATTTCGATTTTCGGGCAGCGATCCATCACCACGCGCAGCCCGGCCTGTTGCGCCAGCTCCGCCGCCTGATCGTTAATCACGCCGATCTGCAGCCACAGCGCCTTGGCGCCGATCGCTATCGCCTCTTGCGCCACGCCGTAAGCCGCCTCCGAATTGCGAAACACATCAACCATATCCACCGGCTGTGGGATAGCGGCCAGCGTGGCATAAACCGGCTGCCCCAGCAGCGTCTGCCCCGCCAGTTTTGGGCTGACCGGGATCACTTGATACCCTTGCGCCAACAGATACGCCATCACCCCATAGCTGGGCCGCGACGGGTTATCGCTGGCGCCCACCAGCGCGATGGTTTTCACCTGCTGCAACAGCAGGGCAATCTCTTGATCTTGCATCTTCAACTCCCGTTTATCACTGCGTCACTTTCCATTTCGAGTGTAACCGATCGGCATTCGCTCGGTTAAACGCTAATGCGAAGGAAACTTCACCGTAATCTTATGGTCAGAGGCTGTCGCGGTTCAGCTGCGCACGGTCGTGTCTAAACGCGATAAAATATGTAAAAATGTAAACAAAATACCCGATTGAAAAATTTTGACACAACCTATGCCGTGTTCAACACTTAGAGCTACGTCACTTTATAAGGAGATAATGATGAAATTTGGTCTGGTGGTTGCGGCGTTGCTCAGCATCAGTATGCCTGCCGCGGCTACGACCCTGAAACTCTCCCCGGACATCGACCTGCTGGTGGTCGACGGCAAGAAAATGACAGGTTCGTTGTTAAAAGGCGCCGACAGCCTTGAACTGGACGGCGGGCAGCACCAGCTGCTGTTTAAAGTGACCAAAACCGTACGTTCCGGCCAGCATACACAGGCCTATACGTCCCTGCCGCTGGTTGCCACCTTCAATACGCAAAAGATTAGCCAAGTGGCGATCGAACTGCCGCGCATCGAGAACGATCGTGATGCGCAACGCTTTGACAGAACGTTGAATTATCTGGTGGTCGATAAAGACGGCAACGCCCTGCCTTTCCGACATGATGCGCTGCATCCCGACAGCGTCACCTTCAATACCGATTTGGAAAAGGTGATGACCGATTACAACCGCCAGAACCGCCCGGCCTCCGTTCCGACCTTTGTTCAGGCGAACGCAGGCAATCCCTCAGCCCTCGCGTTGGCCGGCGCGCCGCTGAACGCCCCGACGGTAACGTTGAAAGGTGAAAACGTGTCGGAACAGATGTTGCAATACTGGTTCCAACAGGCCGACAAGGAAACACAGAAACGTTTTCTGCGCTGGGCCAATAAACAACCGATTCGCTGATCCCTTCCGGCGTCTTTCCCCGTAAAGGCGCCTTTTCTTCGCATTTTCAGGCACAAACGCTAGGCAGTGAAAAACAGTTTCAGTAATCTGTCGCACATCCCCCGATGAGCGAAGGACACCGAGATGGAATTGACTACCCGCACTATCGCCGCGCGCAAACACATTGCGCTGGTGGCGCACGATCACCGCAAACAGGCCCTATTGGAGTGGGTAGAAAGCCACAAGACTATTCTGGCGCAGCACCAGCTGTACGCCACCGGCACCACCGGTAATCTGATCCAGCGCGCCAGCGGCATTCCCGTCACCAGCATGCTGAGTGGCCCGATGGGCGGCGATCAGCAGGTTGGCGCACTGATTGCGGAAGGCAAGATAGACATGCTGATCTTCTTCTGGGACCCGCTGAACGCGGTGCCGCACGATCCGGACGTGAAGGCGCTACTGCGGCTGGCGACAGTATGGAATATTCCGGTGGCCACCAACCGCTCGACCGCCGATTTTCTGATCGACTCTCCGCTGTTCAAAAACGAGGTGGAGATCGCCATCCCCGACTATCAGCGCTACCTGCAAGACCGCCTGAAATAATCCTCACGGCCTGGCTGGCGCCAGGCCTGATGCCTACGGTTTTTTCTGCACCGGTACGCCAAGATCCTGCAGGTGTTCGACGAACACCGAAGGGCGTTCACGATCCTGCAACAGCCATACCTGATGTTTGGCGCGCGTCAACGCGACATACAATAGACGGCGCTCTTCGGCATCCGGGAAATCCTCCGGCTGCGGCAGTAGCACCTCTTCCAACACCGACTCGCGCGCCACGGCGGGGAAGCCGTCACGCCCCTCATGTAAACCGGCAATGATGACGTATTCCGCCTGCTGCCCTTTGCTGGCGTGGATGGTCATAAACTCCAGATCCAGCTTGGGCCAGCGGGTGCCCGCCTTCGCCAGCGCTTCCGGTTTCAGATGATGGTAACGCGCCAGCACCAGGATGCGCTCATCCGGCTTGGCGTAGCCGCTCAGTTTATCCAGCAAGGGCTCCAGCTGCTCGTGCGGCAGGATCGCCACCGACTTTTTATTGCCCTTGCTCAAGCTGTTGAGCGGTTTTTTCAGCTGGTGCGGGTTTTGCTGCACGAACCGGTTGGCCACCTCGCCGATACGTTCATTGAAGCGATAGGTGGTATCCAGCGCGCACTGCGCGCCTTCGCCGAAGTTCGTGGCGAAGGCCGTGGTTAACGTCAATTCTGCGCCGCTAAAGCGATAAATCGCCTGCCAGTCATCCCCCACCGCAAACAGGCAGGTCTGCTTGTTCTGTCGGCGCAATGCCGCCAGCAACAGCGCACGCTGCGGTGAGATATCCTGAAACTCGTCGACCAGAATATGTTTCCACGGGCTGACGAAGCGCCCCTTGTCGAGAATGTTGACCGCCTGATGGATAAGGCCGGAGAAGTCCACCGCCCCTTCCTCTTTCAAGGCGCTTTTCCAGGCTTTCAGCAGCGGCGCCATCAGCCGGATACGTTTTGAGAACAGATCGCGGATGTCTTCATCCGCCTGCTCAATCATTTCCGCCTGGCTGCCGCCGTGCATGCGCATCAGCCCCAACCAGCGTTCCAACCGGCTTGCCAGGCGATCCGCCAGGCGCTTATCCTGCCAGAAGTCGCCTTCCGGCACTTCCCATTCCAGCTCTTCGGTCAACCATTGACGCCACCCCTTGGCCTGCGCTTTCTTCTCCGCGCACTGTTGGCGCCAATGGGTAATCAGCAGCTCTTTGCGCGCTTTGGCATCGGTTTCCAACCGGCTGATGGCCGGGGCCTTGCGGCTGCCTTGTTGAATGATTTGCAGCGCCAAGGCATGGAAGGTCTTGGCCTGAATGCCGACATCACCCAAACGTTCTTTGATGCGGTCGTTCATCTCGCCAGCGGCCTGGCGGCCGAAAGCCAACAGCAAGATTTGGCCCGGCTGCGCCTCCTGACGGCGCAGCAGCCAGCCGGCGCGCGCCACCAGCACCGACGTTTTGCCGCTGCCGGCCCCCGCCAATACCAGAACGGAATCCTCGCCGTTGACCACCGCGCGGCTCTGGGAGTCATTGAGCGGTGAGCTTTCGACGGTCTGGAAGAAGTCGTGATGTTGCTCCAGCATGCGATCGGTCCACTGCCGGTTGCGTTGTTCGACGCTGTGTAGCCCCTGCTGCAGCCATTGCAGACACAGTTGGTAATCGGCCCGGCAGTTATCGAATTCCTCCAGACGCGTCACCGGCATCGGCAACGCGGAGAAAGCCTCACTGATTTGCTGTTGCAGCTTGCCCAGCTCAGACTTTTTGAACCATTTATCTTGCTGCTCTATGCGCTGAATCTGTGCCACCTGCTGTTGCAACACGCCGGCACTGACCTCACTCATTTCGGCGCTCCACTGCTGCCACGCCTGCTGCAGATAGTGATAAAAACGTTGCGTTTCCTGCCATTCGGTGCCGTGCAGCCGCACCACTTTTTCGTCCGGCAATTCAAATTCCAGCTCGCCCCAGACGATACCCCGCTTGCACCTGACCTGAATCAGTTGATTGAAGGGGATCAGGTATTCATGTTTTTCCCCGCTCACCTCAACGCCGGCGTGCAGCAACCGCACGCGGTTATAAGGGTGCTGAGCCAGGTGTTTCCCCAGCGATGTCGCTTTAAGTTCCATATCGTCGCGCCATGACTATGTTGAGATTAAATAACGGATATCTGCCAGTTTACCTGCGATAAGCAGTGGCACTCTAGCGCTAAAAAAAGGGTAGAATAGATTTTGCGTTTTTATCGTGAATACGCCCGCATCGCGGTTTGGCTATCATTAGAGCAGAATGACGTCTATGCGTACTGTACTGAATATTCTTAATTTTGTGTTGGGCGGTTTCTTCACCACGCTAGGCTGGCTTATTGCTACGGTGTTCAGCGTGCTGCTTGTCATCACACTGCCGCTTACCCGCTCCTGTTGGGAAATCACCAAGCTGTCGCTGGTGCCGTTCGGCAACGAAGCGATGCACGTCGATGAACTGTATCCGGAAAAAAGCAATGCGCTGCTCTCCGCCGGCGGCTCGCTGCTCAACATTATTTGGCTGGTGCTGTTCGGCTGGTGGCTGTGCCTGTCACACATCGCCGCCGGTATCGTGCAATGCGTTTCAATCATCGGCATTCCGGTCGGTATCGCCAATTTCAAAATAGCCGCCATCGCGCTGTGGCCGGTGGGGCGCCGCGTCGTCTCGGTAGAAATGGCTCAGCAAGCCCGTATTGAGAATGCTCGCCGCCACTATCATCAGCGTTAATTTTTTCTCCGTTTGAGGAGTTTTTCGTGCGCTCTTTTGCACCCGCAGTTCGTCGTTATACCTACAACAGCAACCTGTTGTATCACTTGCGCATCCTCATTGCGCTGATCGGCACCACCGCCGTTCCCTGGTGGCTGGGCATACCCAAGCTGACCATCCCGCTAACGCTGGGCGTGGTGGCAGCAGCCCTGACCGATTTGGATGACCGCCTGGCCGGCAGGTTACGCAACCTGCTGATCACGCTGGTGTGCTTCTTTGTTGCCTCCGCCTCGATCGAGCTGCTGTTCCCTTATCCCTGGTTGTTCGCCCTTGGCTTAACCACGTCGACCTGCGGTTTTATCCTGCTCGGCGCCTTGGGGCAGCGTTACGCTACCATCGCCTTCGGCGCGCTGCTGATCGCGGTTTACACCATGCTCGGCACCTCGATGTACGATGCCTGGTATCAGCAACCGCTGCTGCTGGTGATCGGCGCGCTGTGGTACAACCTGCTGACGTTGGCAGGCCACCTGCTGTTCCCGATCCGGCCGCTGCAAGAGAACCTGGCGCGCTGTTACGATCAACTGGCCAACTATCTGGATGCCAAAGCCAATCTGTTCGATCCCGACGCCGAACGCGACGCCGACCTGCCATGGATGGATGTCGCAATGGCCAACAGCGCCTTGGTCGCGTTGCTTAACCAAACCAAAGCCTCGCTGCTGACGCGCCTGAAAGGCGATCGTGGCCAGCGCGGCACCCGCCGCACCTTGCACTACTATTTTGTCGCGCAGGATATCCACGAGCGTGCCAGCTCTTCCCACGTTCAGTACCACGCGCTCAGCCGGCAATTTCGTCACAGCGACATTTTGTTCCGCTTCCAGCGTCTGCTGAGCATGCAGGCACGCGCCTGCCGCCAATTGGCACAATCGATCCTGCTGCGGCAAAAGTACCAGCACAACCCGCGCTTTGAACCGGCTTTCAGCCGCATTCAGGAGGCGTTGGCGCGCATCGCCGAAACCCAGGGCAATAACGAGCAGACCAAGGCGCTGGCGCATCTGTTGAAAAACCTGCATGCGATCGATGCGCAGCTGGCCAATATCGAATCAGAGCAGACGCTGGCCAGCGGGCAAGCGGAAGAGAACAGCCTGGCCGACGACCGCTTAACCGGCTGGAGCGATATTCAGCTGCGCATCAGCCGCCATTTGACGCCTCAGTCGGCCCTGTTCCGCCACGCGATCCGCATGTCGGTGGTACTGTGCGTGGGTTATGCCTTCATCCAGTTCACGGGTATGCAGCACGGTTACTGGATCCTGTTGACCAGCCTGTTCGTCTGTCAACCGAACTACAACGCTACCCGCCGACGCCTGGCGCTACGCATCATCGGTACCCTGGCCGGTATCCTGATCGGCCTGCCAATCCTCTATTTCGTGCCGTCATTGGAAGGGCAACTGGTGTTGATCGTCATCACCGGCGTTCTGTTCTTCGCTTTCCGCACCGTACAATATGCCCACGCGACGATGTTCATCACGCTGCTGGTGCTGTTGTGTTTTAACCTGTTGGGCGAAGGATTCGAAGTGGCAGCCCCGCGCGTTTACGATACCTTGCTGGGCTGTGCCATCGCCTGGGCGGCAGTCAGCTTTATCTGGCCGGACTGGAAGTTCCGCCAACTGCCGGCGGTGGTGGATAAAACGCTGAATGCCAACTGCCGTTATCTGGACGCCATTCTGGTGCAATACCACCAGGGTAAGGATAACGGCCTCGCTTACCGCATCGCGCGACGTGATGCCCACAACAGCGATGCCGAACTGGCTTCGGTCATCTCCAACATGTCCGCCGATCCCAAAGCCGACAAAGCGCTGCAGGAAGCCGCCTTCCGCTTGCTCTGTCTGAACCACACGCTCCTGAGCTATATCTCCGCATTGGGGGCGCACCGCGAGCGGCTGAATACCCCGGCCACGCTCGATCTGCTCAATGACGCCGTGTGTTACGTGGACGGCGCCTTGCATCAGGAAGAACGGAACAGCCAGCGCATTGCGCAGGCGTTGGAACAGCTGGCGGAGCGCATCAGCAAAGCCGTTCCGGAACCTGAAAGCAAAGAACAATTGGTCTTGCAGCAGGTGGGATTGGTGCTCGAGCTGCTGCCAGAGCTCACCGCGCTGCATGCCCAAATCAATAAGGCAGCCTAACTATTCAGGGCCCGTTCGATGGGCCCTGAATAACCGGCTCATGCCCATGGCGGCGCATCGCCATCGTATGATCGAACCAACGCACTAGCTCGCTGCGTAATTCGGCCGGCAACGCCGCCTGATGATAACCGGCTATCGCCCCGCCCAGCGACAGCAGCACTCGTAGCCCCAAATTAGTCTGCTGTTTCAATAAACGGAGATAGCTGCGTTTGGCGCCATGCAGCCGCAGGTCATAAGCGTTGCGAATGCCCGCTCGCCACAGCAGACGTTCCATATTAACGTCAATATTCGGCAATGCCTTCAGTCGGACGTGATCGCCAGCCTTAAGCCGCTGCTCCCGGCGCGCCTCCCTGACAGCCTGCCAGGCCAGCCCCACCAGCTCGTTGCGTTCCCGCCACAGCGACTCGTCAACCCAGTAATAACGCAAAGTGATGGGCGCTCCACGCTTGGAGTAGACCATATTGACCATCCCTCTGGCACGAAAGGCCGGTTCCATGCTCGCCGTAGCCCGCAAGTACAGCTCGCCGTCCGCTATCACCGCAAACATTACCCCCTCGGCCAGCAGGCCGTAGCCACCAAACTGTGACCGTGTTGTGATGGCTCCCAGCGCCGCAAAGCAATTTTTAGCCTGCGCGATTCTTCTCGTCGACATCCTTTTCATAGCGTTCCTCCTTTTTAGGTTCTGGCCGTATTATTTCTCTCATCAATGAAAAAAGTAACGTGAACAACTAATTAGAAAAATACGCACTATCCGCCCGCCTGCCAATCACAAAAATCATCGGTACAAAAAATGATCGCAATTATGCGAGCCGCTACGAAAATTTGGGTTGATCTTATCCTAAATCAGGGATACTGTATAAACATACAGTAACACGACGGGCGGGAACTTTATGCGTACTCAATCACTCTACCAACCTCATTTCGGCCATGGCTCTTATACAGCGCGCAATGTTGCGAAGAACACGGATGTCGGCAAAGAAAATGGCTTGATCAGTGAACTTGTTTACAACGAGCGCCAGCCCGCAGTGGCCCAATTGCTGTTGCCCCTGCTGCAACAACTGGGCAAACAGTCTCGCTGGCTTCTGTGGCTGACGCCGCAGCAAAAATTAAGCAAACAATGGCTGCAGCAATCCGGCCTGCCTGTAGATAAGATGATGCAATTGAGCCAGATCAGCCCGGTGAATACGGTCGAGGCAATGGAAAAAGCGCTGCAAACGGGAAATTACAGCGTGGTTCTCGGCTGGTTGCCTGAGCTAACGGAGGAGGATCGTCTAAAATTAAGACGTGCGGCAGAATTGGGTAATGCCTATGGGTTTATCATGCGGCCTCAACGTGACATTAACCCGACTCACGGACACTGTTCCACCCTAAAAATTCACTCTTCTTTGTATCATTAAGTAAATTTAGGATTTTTCCCATCATTTTCGCCCCCCCTAAGCGGAACCTTTGCGTGGGAAGGCACAAAGCTAGTCCGGCTGCGGTTTGGCAAGCAAAAATGCTCGATGAATCGCCGTTTTTTTAGGCAAAGAATGTTAGCAAATATGTACGATTCCGCGTTTTTTTTTAGAGCCTTATCACATCACACTTGTAACTTTCGCGCCACGTTGTAGACTTTACATCGCCAAGGTTGCTCTATAACGTCAGAAAAACTGGCGAGTAACAAACGAGGGCTTAAACCTTGGCGAAGGAATTTAACCAAGGGCTTAAACAGCTTTAAAGCTCATTGCCTATTTGGATGATAACGAGGCGCAAAATGAAAAAGACAGCTATCGCATTAGCAGTGGCACTGGCAGGTTTCGCTACCGTAGCGCAAGCCGCTCCAAAAGATAACACCTGGTACACCGGTGCTAAACTGGGCTGGTCCCAGTACCACGACACTGGTTTCTACGGTAACGGTTACCAGAACGGTATCGGCAACGGCCCAACCCACAAAGATCAGCTGGGTGCCGGCGCGTTCCTGGGCTACCAGGCAAACCAATACCTGGGCTTCGAGCTGGGCTATGACTGGCTCGGCCGCATGCCTTACAAAGGCAGCGTGAACAACGGTGCTTTCAAAGCGCAGGGCGTTCAACTGGCCGCTAAACTGAGCTACCCAATTGCTGACGATCTGGACATCTACACTCGTCTGGGTGGTATGGTATGGCGTGCAGACTCCAAAGCTAACTACGGCCGTACTGGCCAGCGCCTGAGCGACCACGACACCGGCGTTTCTCCGCTGGCTGCTGTTGGTGTTGAATACGCACTGACCAAAAACTGGGCTACTCGCCTGGATTACCAGTTCGTAAGCAACATCGGTGACGCAGGTACCGTTGGCGCACGTCCAGACAACACCATGCTGAGCCTGGGCGTTTCTTACCGCTTCGGTCAGGATGACGTAGTTGCTCCAGCACCAGCTCCAGCTCCGGCTCCAGTTGTTGAAACCAAGCGTTTCACTCTGAAGTCTGACGTGCTGTTCAACTTCAACAAGTCTACTCTGAAAGCAGAAGGCCAGCAGGCTCTGGATCAGCTGTACACCCAGCTGAGCTCCATGGATCCTAAAGACGGTTCTGTAGTTGTTCTGGGTTACACCGACGCCGTTGGTTCTGACCAGTACAACCAGAAACTGTCCGAACAGCGCGCACAAAGCGTTGTTGACTACCTGGTCTCCAAAGGCATCCCGTCAGACAAAATCTCTGCACGTGGTATGGGTGAAGCAGATGCAGTTACTGGCAACACCTGTGGCTACAAATCTGGCCGCGCTACCAAAGCTCAGATCGCTTGCCTGGCACCAGATCGTCGCGTAGAGATCGAAGTTAAAGGTATCAAAGACGTTGTAACTCAGCCTCAGGGCTAAGTTTACTCGCCTAATAAAAAACCCCGCCTAGCGGGGTTTTTTTTCGTCCTATTGTTGTTGCCACAACCCTTCAAGGCCAAACGCCACAAAGGCGCTCTCACGCACTTACTTGGGATCTTTGCCAAGAATCGCCTTCAAGTCTTCTTTCAACGATGACATCTGGTTTGCATACTTTTCTTTGCGTTCAGCGTCTTCGATAAGTTGCACGACGGTTTCCGAAAGCGTAACGCCACGGCGGCGCGCCAGGGCAGCTAATCGTTGCCAAACCAAAAACTCCAGATCGATAGATTTTTTACGCGTATGCTGATGTTCTGCGTTAAAATGACGTTTGCGGCGGGCGCGGATTGTTTGCTTCATCCGGTTATCCAGTTCCGGATTCATATGAGCGGCAATCCATGCAAGTACCTTTACCGGCTCATTTTCCAGCTTCAGCAGCTCGTTAACCGCTTCCTGAGCAGCGCTGTTTTCAATGTAGCGGGTAATAAGCTCCCCTTCCCGGTGCTTCTTCACCAGGTACTTCCATTTCCAACCGCTCTCTAGATTTTCCAGTTGCTGATATTTCATCTTGAGCTCTTCAGTGACCGCGTAACTTCAAATAAGCATAACAGCTTTGCGCCGAATTTCCCCGGCAATTAAGCCGTCTTTTAGACTGTTTTTTGCACAGTCACCGCGTGATGTCAAACTCCCTGATGCCAACTGGCACTCCGCATGTATCAAGCCGCCGTTATTCTTGTATAATCGCCCTTTCCCTTTTTAACGATTGCATCTAACACTTTGACCAATAACCGACTTGAATGGCAATCTTTATTGCCGGACGTAACGCCTTATCAGGCGATATTTGATACCGCCGCTCAGTTGGCACCCGTGCCCTTTTCCGCCATTCAGCCTCGGCTGGAAAATGCCCTGACGCTATTTTGCCACCCTCAATCGCCACCGCGTTTCATGCTGTTGAAAGCGCAAGAAACGCGAGAGTATCTGGAACTGGTTGCTAACGCCGTCAAACCCCTGCTGCCGAAAAACACGGCATGCTGCGGCAGCCACTATGTCATTCACGATGGCAAGGTCAGCGTAGAACCGGCCAGCCGTGGCGATGAACCTTTCGCCGCCGGCGGTGCTTGCCTGTTCCAGGAGTGGATTGAACCGGAACAGCTGTTTGGCTGCGTACGGATCCACAATGGCGACATTACCCTACAGCCGGGTCTGGTGCACCAGGCCAACGGCGGCATTCTGATTCTGTCGGCACGTGCGCTGCTTGCTCAGCCGTTACTGTGGCTGCGGCTGAAGCAGATGATCGGCCAGCGTGAGTTCCATTGGGTTTCGCCAGACGAAACCCGCCCGCTGCCGGTAGCCATTCCACCGATGCCGCTGGATCTTCGGCTGATTGTGGTCGGCGATCGTCACGGCCTGGCCGATTTTCACGATATCGAGCCTGAGCTGAGTGAACAAGCGATCTACGGTGAATTCGAAGACGACCTGCAGCTGACTGAAATTGATGATATGACGCAGTGGTGCGGCTACGTCAACGGCGTGATTGCCGACCAGCAGTTGCCGATGCTGGCGACCGACGCCTGGCCGCCGCTGATCGTTCAGGCAGTGCGTTACAGTGGCGACCAGGGCATCCTGCCACTTTCGCCGGTTTGGCTTGGCCAGCAACTGTCCGAAGCCGCACTGTATGCCGAAGAGGACTGCATTACGGCCAAAGCGCTTGAAGCGGCGTTAAATGCCCGCGAATGGCGTGAAAGCTATCTGGCCGAGCGTATGCAGGATGAGATCGAGCTGGGTCAGATCCTGATTGAGACCGAGGGCGAAGTGGTCGGGCAGATCAACGGTCTGTCAGTCCTGGATTATCCGGGCCATCCACGCAGCTTTGGTGAACCGTCGCGCATCAGTTGCGTTGTGCATCTCGGCGACGGCGAGTTCACCGACGTCGAGCGCAAAGCCGAACTGGGCGGCAACCTGCATGCTAAAGGCATGATGATCATGCAGGCGTTCCTGATCGCCGAACTGGATCTTGATCAGCAACTGCCCTTCTCCGCTTCCATCGTCTTTGAGCAATCTTATGGTGAAGTGGACGGTGACAGCGCCTCGCTGGCTGAGCTGTGCGCATTGATCAGCGCCCTGTCACAGCAACCGATCACCCAGCAGATCGCCGTCACCGGCTCCGTCGACCAATTTGGCAACGTACAGCCGATAGGTGGCGTTAACGAAAAGATCGAAGGTTTCTTCGAGGTTTGTTTACGCCGCGGCCTGACGGGCAAACAGGGCGTCGTCTTGCCCGCAACCAATGTGCGCCACCTGTGCCTGCGCCAGGATATCGTCGACGCGGTACGCGAAGGGCAATTCCATCTGTGGGCGGTAGAGAGCGCGGCGGAAGCCTTGCCTTTGCTCACAGGTTGCCTCTACTCTGACGAACAACAGCCGAATTTGTTGGCGGCCATTCAGGAACGGATTGCGCAGGTGAGCCTGCAGGAACGCCGCCGTCCGTGGCCGCTACGCTGGCTCAACTGGTTCAACCACGGCTGATCGGACTTGTTCAGCGTACACGTGTTAGCTAACCTGCGTCCTTCATTAAAATAAGGCTTACTGAGAACATGGTAGATAAACGCGATTCCTATACGAAAGAAGACCTCGAAGCATCCGGCCGTGGCGAGCTGTTCGGCGCCGGTGGCCCACCGTTGCCGGCGGGTAACATGTTGATGATGGACCGCGTGGTCAAAATGACCGAAGACGGCGGGACTCACAACAAAGGTTATGTGGAAGCGGAACTGGATATTAATCCGGACCTATGGTTCTTCGGTTGCCACTTTATCGGCGATCCGGTCATGCCTGGCTGCCTGGGCCTGGATGCGATGTGGCAGCTGGTCGGTTTCTACCTCGGTTGGCTGGGTGGCGAAGGCAAAGGCCGCGCGCTGGGCGTCGGTGAAGTCAAGTTCACCGGCCAGGTGCTGCCAACCGCGAAGAAGGTAACCTATCGTATTAACTTCAAACGCGTCATTACCCGCAAACTGATCATGGGCGTCGCCGATGGCGAAGTGCTGGTTGACGGTGAAGTGATCTATACCGCCACCGATCTGAAAGTGGGCCTGTTCAAAGATACCACCGCGTTCTAATCACGCTGACGAGAAGGCGGCCACTGCCTTCTCTCTAACGTTCTTCGCATGCCATCACGTCGAAACGTGATGGCATTTCTTTCTCTTATCCTTCCCGGCTTTCAAAGACCATCCGCATCTTCTTTTAGCCGCCGTCGGCGTTATGGAATATCTCATCACGTTGGCATTGATGCTGGGTGTACCTTATTTCATCACCCTTCACCGCCATAGGTCTCTACCCTATTCTTACCCGAAGCGGCCAAAGCAATAGGCAGCCTGAAAGACGGCCTCCCTCACTCCCCGCATCAGTGCAATAGCGCTTTTTTTGCATCCGGTTATTCTCTTGCCCCTCAAGATCCTCTAACATGACTAGCATAGTAACTACAATTATTGTACTTAGTGAGAAAGGTATGCAAAAAACCCGCTTTAGCGATGCACCTTGCCCCGTCGCGCGTTCATTAGATCGCGTCGGGGAATGGTGGAGCATTCTGATCCTGCGTGATGCCTTTCAGGGGTTGTCCAAATTCGACGAATTCCAACAAAGTCTGGGGATGTCACCCACGCTACTGGCGCGTCGCCTGAAGGATTTGGTGGCCCACGGCATTCTGTATAAAGAACGTTATCAAACGCGGCCGGTGCGCTATCACTACCTGCTTACTGAGCGCGGCAACGATTTTCTCCCGGTGTTGGCGGCGCTCTCACAATGGGGCAACAATCATCTGACCGACGGGGACGTCAGCGCCCTGTTGGTCGACGGACGCAACAATCGGCCGATCCAAGTCCAGTTGGTCAATCGTGATACCCAACAGCCGGTGCCGCCGCAGTTCATTACGCTGGCGCCAGGGCCGGCGGCAAGCGATGGCATATATCAACGCGCCGAACTGATGCGGCAGCGGCGCCTCGCCGATTTACCCGAATTTACCAAGGAGCCATCATGAGCAATTGTCGTATCGTCATTACCGGCATGGGCGCCGTTTCACCGCTAGGGTGCGGTGTTGAAGCCATCTGGCAACGTTTGTTAAAAGGAGAATCCGGCATTCGAGCGTTGCCTGACGAGATCGTTGCAGATTTACCGGTCAAGGTCGGAGGACAAGTCCCGGCGCTGGCGCAAGATGCTGAAGCGGGCTTCAACCCCGACGCCTCCGTCGCCCCCAAGGACCAAAAGAAAATGGACCGCTTTATCCTGTTTGCTATGGCGGCGGCGGATGAAGCCATTCGTCAGGCCGGCTGGATAGCCGATACGGACGAAAAACAAGAGCGCACAGCCACCGTCATTGCCTCGGGTATTGGCGGTTTCCCGGCGATTGCCCAGGCGGTGCGCACAACCGACAGCCGCGGCGCCAAACGGCTGTCGCCGTTCACCATCCCCTCATTCCTGGTCAATCTGGCGGCCGGCCACGTTTCAATCAAACACCACTTCAAGGGGCCGATTGGCGCGCCGGTCACCGCCTGTGCCGCCGGCGTGCAAGCCATTGGCGACGCAGTGCGTATGATCCGCAATGATGAGGCCGATATCGCCGTGTGCGGCGGTACCGAAGCCGCTATAGATACCGTCAGCCTGGGCGGGTTCGCCGCCGCGCGCGCCATGTCCACCGCGCCGGCCGAATTGGCGCAACAGGCCTCTCGGCCCTTCGACAGCGCCCGGGACGGATTTGTCATGGGGGAAGGCGCCGGCATGCTGGTGATTGAAACGCTGGAACACGCGCTGGCGCGCGGCGCCACCCCGCTCGCGGAAATCGTCGGCTATGGCACCAGCGCCGACGCCTACCACATGACATCCGGCGCTGAAGACGGCAACGGCGCCTATCGGGCGATGAAAATCGCGTTGAAGCAGGCGAACGTCGTTCCCGAGGAGGTACAGCATTTAAATGCGCACGCGACATCGACACCCGTAGGGGATTTGGGCGAAATCAACGCCATCAAACACCTGTTTGGCACGGCCGGGACTGTCGCCGTGACCTCAACAAAATCAGCGACGGGGCACCTGCTGGGCGCCGCCGGCGGGCTGGAAACCATCTTTACCGCCTTGGCTCTGCGCGATCAGATAGCCCCTGCCACGCTAAATCTGGATAACCCCGATCCGGCGGCGGCAGGCTTGCATCTGGTCGCGAAACAGGCGGAATCGATGAATATGACCTACGCCTTATCAAACGGCTTCGGCTTTGGCGGCGTGAATGCGAGTATTTTGCTGAAGCGCTGGCAGGATAAATAAACGCCTGAAACAAAAACCTCCGCCAAAGGGCGGAGGTTATTCCTTTTATTTGACAGGGAGCCGCTTAAGCGGTCACAGCCCTGTCTTCCATGGCTTCTCGCCAACCTCCCAGCCATTGAGACCGGGCGTCCACCGATGATTGGTAGGGACAATGTTCCCTGGAACGCCCTAAAATACCTGCCTGATACCCTCTCGAATGCGCCCTTTCCAGACGATCGCGTTTCTGTCTCTTCATGCCTCGTTTCCCTCATTTTGGTCTGGTGGAAAGAAAACAATGGCTGCTTTTTGCGCAGCCACGAGTAATCAATAGCGCTAAAAGAAGAGAAGATCAATGCGCAAAATTCACGCCAATGTCATATTTGTGAGCTACGCCCGAGGAAAGTGCTAAGTGGCTGATCTGCCGGGGAAGGAGTTAACCAGTTGAAATGAAATAGAAATCCCTGCCAGCGAGAAAAAACGAATTTCCACGGCGACAGGGATTAGACGATTTTAGACCAAATTATGACTAAATGCCGCCCATCTGTGCGGCGATAGCCTGGGCTTCCTGCTGCCACCCCTGCGCCAGAGTGCGCACCAGGGCATCATAGCCGTCTTCACCCTGTTTCAGCTCCAGGCTGAAAGGCCGTTTGATCAAGCGCCCCTGGCGGTTCAGCACCCACTCGCCGCGAATGATCGCCTTGCCGTCAAAACGGCCGTGGAAGCCGCTGATGGTCACGTTCAGCACATCCTGATCGCTGCTCATCGGCTGCGAAGAGACCACCCAACCCGGCAGCGCGCTGCTCAGGTTGGTGACCAGCGTTTGCTGCAGCTGCTGGTCGAGCGGGCTGGCCCACAGGTTGTTCTGGGCTATCACATACTGCACGTCGTTGGTCTGATACACCACGCCGCTCTGCGCCAGATAATCCGCCACGCTCACGTGCTCCAGCCACAGCTGGCGCGTGGAGGCGCCGCTGCTGCTGGCCGCGGCCGGCGCGCCCAGCGCCGGCAACTGATAGTAAGTCTTCTGTGGCGAACTGCTGCAGGCGCTGAGCAACAGCGCCAGGGCTACCGGGATCCATTTCATCATTTCGTGGCCTTCTTCGGCTGAGGGTCATTACTGCCGGCGGCTTCAAACACCAGCGCGTTACTCTTCTCATTCAGGGTGCGCAACACCGGTTGCAGCTCACGCAAGACCTGATCGAGGCGCTGCATGTCGCCCACCATCTTGTTGTAAGCCGGCGAACCTGGCTGGAACCCTTTCATGCTGCGGTTCAACTCCAGCAGCGTTTTCTGCATGTCCTGCGGCAGCGCCTGCATCTCTTTGCTGGCGATGATGTCGTTCAACGACTTCATGGTCTGCTGCGTCGACTTCATGGTTTTCTGACTTTCCGCCAGCGTCTTGGTCGCCTCGTTGATCATCGGATTGATCGGCATCGCGTTGATCTTGTCCAGCGTCTGCATCAGTTTCTGCTGGATCTGCGCCAGACCGCCGCTGGTGGTTGGCATCAGCGGATAACCAAACAGCTCGCGCGGCCCTTTCCACGGTTTCTCCTGCGGATAGAAGTCGAGATCGATATACAGCGAACCGGTCAGCAGGTTGGCGGACTTCATCGAGGCGCGCATGCCGCGGGACTCGGCGTCTTTCAAGTGCCCTTCGATATCGAAGTTGCCGCCCAGCTGTTTCTGGAAGCGATCCGGCTCGATGCGGATCAGCACCGGAATGCGGTAATCGTTATCCAGACGCTGCGCCATGCCGTCTTTATAGAACGGCACCTGCGCCACCGTACCCAGACGGATGCCGCGGAACTCGACTGGCGCGCCCGGCTGCAGGCCGCGTACCGAGTCGGAGAAGAACAGCAGGTAATCCTTATGTACGGTATACAGCGAATCCTGCGTGCTGCGCTGGTTGTCGAACAGCTGGTACTCCGCCTTCTCTTTCGCCAGTTCGCCACGATCCCAGCCGTCCGGCACGTCGAAGCTGACGCCGCCGCTGAACAGCGTGGTCAATGATCCCATCTCTACCCGCATGCCCTGCGCCGACATGTCAAACGCCACGCCGCTGTCTTTCCAGAAGCGCACGTTGGTGGTGACCAACTGATCGTAAGGCGCGGTGATGAACAGCTGATAGCGCATGGCGCGCGCTTTGGGATCGAAATAGCTGGTTTCCACCGACCCGACGCGATAACCGCGGAACAGCACCGGATCGCCGGCGTTAAGCTGGCCTGATTTCTCGCTGTCCAGCACGATACGCAGCCCTTTGGCATCCGGAGAGGCCAGCGGCGGCGCGTCGAGCAGCTGGTAGTTGTCTTTACCGTCTTTGCCTTTGTTGCCCGGCTGCAGTTCGATATAGGCGCCGGAGAGCAGCGTCCCCAACCCGGAAACGCCTTCACGGCCGATCTGCGGCTTCACCACCCAGAAGGCGGAATCCTGGCGCAGCAATTTCTCCATGCCGGAATTAAGACGCGCCTGCACCATCACCTTGCTCAGGTCATCGCTCAACGTGACGGTTTCCACCACGCCGACGTCAACGCTGCGGCTTTTGATTTTGGTTTTACCCGCTTCCAGCCCTTCCGCCGTCGTAGTCACCAGCGTCACTACCGGCCCCTGATGGCTAAAGTGGTAAAACAGGATCCAGGCGCCGATCAGCGCGGTCACGATGGGAATGATCCACACCGGCGACCAGCGTTTGATCTTCTCGACGTCCGCGACGCTATGATTATTTTCCGTCACCTTGCGGCTCCTTGTTGATTGTTTCACTTGCGCGATCCCAGGTCAGCCGGGGATCAAATGTCATGGCGGCGAACATGGTGAGGATCACCACCAGCGCGAACAGCACGGCGCCCGTCGCGGGATAAATGCTCATCAACTGCCCCATTCGCACCAACGCCGACAACACGGCGATCACAAACACGTCGATCATTGACCAGCGGCCAACGAACTCGACCACTTCATAAATCAGGTGCATGCGCTCGCTGTCGGCGCGCGGTTTCTTCCTGCCGTTGGCGTCCCAACACAGCCAACCGATCGCCAACATTTTCAGCGACGGCACCATGATACTGGCGATGAAAATCACCATCGCTACCGGATAAGAGCCGTCCCCCCACAGCAGGATCACCCCCGCCATGATGGTGGAGTTCATTTTGTTACCCAGCGCCTCGGTCACCATGATGGGCATCAGGTTGGCCGGAATATACAGCATGATAGAGGTCACCAGCAGCGCCAGCGTCCACTGCAAGCTGTGGCGGCGACGCACGTAGCCCTTGGTGTGGCAGCGCGGGCAGCTCACCTGATCGGCCGGCAGGATCGCCGTGCAGCACGCGCAGGAGCGCACGCCCTGGCGCATGCCGGTGCGTCCTACCGTCAGCGGGCGATCGAGACGCGGTGCCGGTTCGATGTCCTGCCACAGCCAGCGCCGATCCACGCATTGGAAAGCGCGCACCTGCAGCAGGCAGAACAGACAGTAAGGCACGAAGCTACTGCCGATACCGATATCGCCATAGGCCATCAGCTTGACGAAGCTGACCAGCACCCCGGCGAGGAAAATCTCCACCATGCACCAGGTTTTGAACTGGAACAGCACCCGGGCCATCCACTCTTTCAGTCCCAGCGGCAAACGCACTTTGGCGCACAGCAGGATGATCGCCACCATGCAAAATGCCGGGATCAGCTGCACGAACACCATAAACAAGGTGGCCATGCTGGCGTAGTCTTCCGCCACCATGACTTCCGGGATTTGAATCAGCCGGATTTCGTTGCCGAGGCCGGCGACGCGCATGTTGATAAACGGGAAAATGTTGGCCAGCACCAGCATGAACAAGGCGCTGAGCGCGTAACCGATCGGCCGCTTGCGCGGTTCGTCCCAGCGGGCGCTGAGCGTGGTTTTGCAGCGCGGGCATACCGCTTTGCTGCCATAGGCCAGCGGCGGTAGCGCCACCAACATGTCGCACTGCGGGCACAGCATCAGGTTATCCTGCTGCGCCGCCGAAGGTGCGGAATGACTATGCTGCTGATGATTGTTGTGGGAACACACCATATTCCTCCTCAATAACGTTGCTCACCGGCACGTCGATACCGCCCGCAGCAGCGCGCGGGCGGTATCGCAACGGTCAGCCGTTTTTCATCGCTTCCAGCTCTTCCCAACGGGCGAAGGCCTGCTCGAGCGCCTGCTCGGCGTTAGCCAACGCCGTCAGCACTTCTTGCGTTTCGCTGTGCGGCCGCGTGAAGAAGTCGGCATCGCTCATCTGCGCCTGCAGCGCTTCGATTTCCGCTTCCAGCTGTTCGAGCCGCTGCGGCAGCTGTTCCAGCTCACGCAGCAGGTTGTAACTCAGCTTGGCCGCCGCTTTCTTCGGCTGTTCGGCCTTTTTCTCCGCCGCCGGTTTGCTCGCGCTCGGCGCCGCCTGACGAATCGGTTTCGCCGTCGCGCGCTGATGATGCGCATCGTAGTAACCGCCGACGAAGGCCTTGATCACGCCATTGCCTTCGAAAATCCAGCACTCGGTCACCGAGTTGTCGACGAACTGACGATCGTGGCTGACCAGCAGCACGGTGCCCTGATAGCCGTCGATCAGCTCTTCCAGCAGCTCCAGCGTTTCGACGTCAAGATCGTTGGTTGGTTCATCGAGGATCAGCAGATTGCTCGGTTTCAGAAACAGCTTAGCCAACAGCAGGCGGTTACGCTCACCGCCCGACAGCGCCTTCACCGGCGTCATCGCTCGCTTCGGGTGGAACAGGAAGTCCTGCAGGTAGCCCAAGACGTGGCGAGGGCGGCCGTTGACCATTACTTCCTGTTTACCTTCCGCCAGGTTGTCCATCACCGTGCGCTCAGGATCGAGATCGGCGCGGTGCTGGTCGAAATAAGCCACTTCCAGCTTGGTGCCGCAGTGCACGCGGCCGCTGTCGGCTTTCAGCTGACCGAGCATCAGTTTCAGCAGCGTGGTTTTGCCACAGCCGTTCGGCCCCACCAGCGCAATCTTGTCGCCGCGCTGCACCTGAGCGGAGAAACCGCGCACCAGCACTTTTTCGCCAACCTGATAATTGACGTCTTCCAGCTCGAATACGATTTTGCCGGAACGGGTCGCCTCTTCCACCTGCATCTTGGCGGTGCCCATCACTTCACGGCGCTCTGAACGCTCGACGCGCAGCGCCTTCAGCGCACGCACGCGGCCCTCGTTACGGGTACGGCGCGCTTTGATGCCCTGACGGATCCAGACCTCTTCCTGCGCCAGCTTGCGATCGAACTCGGCGTTTTGCAGCTCTTCCACCCGCAGCGCTTCTTCTTTGCTCTGCAGGTACAGATCGTAGTTGCCCGGCCAGGAAACTAGCTTACCGCGATCCAGATCGACGATGCGCGTCGCCATGTTGCGGATAAACGAACGGTCGTGCGAGATGAAGACGATGCTGCCGTCGAACTCTTTCAGGAAGCCTTCCAGCCAGTCGATGGTTTCGATATCCAGGTGGTTGGTCGGTTCGTCGAGCAACAACACGCGCGGCGAGCTCACCAGCGCGCGGCCCAGCGCCGCTTTGCGCAGCCAGCCGCCGGACAGCGAGGAAAGCTCGGCGTCGCCGTTCAGCCCCAGCTGCAGCAGCACTTCGCTGATGCGGCTGTCGAGCTGCCACAGCCCCTGGTGATCGAGGATCTCCATGATTTGCGCCATGCGCGCCAGGTTTTTCTCGCTCGGATCGCTTTCCACCAGGTGAGAGATCGCGTGATAGGCCTTCAGGTGTTCCGCCTGCTCCGCGACGCCTTCCGCCACAAAGTCGAATACGCTGCCGCCGATATTGCGCGGCGGATCCTGTTGCAGACGCGCCACGATCAGATCCTGTTCGTAGATCACCCGGCCGTCATCCAGCGGGATCTCTTTGCCTAGGATCTTCAGCAGCGTGGATTTGCCGGCGCCGTTGCGCCCGACCAGACACACGCGCTCGTTGTCTTCGATATGAATTTCGGTGTTGTCTAACAATGGCGCATCGCTGAAAGAGAGCCAGGCGCCGGACATGCTGATTAACGACATAGTAATTATTTTCCTTCGCCGGCGTGAGTCACCAGCCAGCAGTTGTGGATCTGACGGTTACGGGCAAAATCCTGCGACAGCGTCTTGGCGGTGATCTCTTTCGCCTCCAGGCCCAGCGCACTCAGCCCTGCCATATCCATTTGGAAACCGCGCTTGTTGTTCGAGAACATGATGGTCCCGTTGCGGCGCAGCAACCGTTTCAAATCTTTCATCAGCGCTAGGTGATCGCGCTGCACGTCAAAGGTGTTCTCCATCCGCTTGGAGTTGGAGAACGTCGGCGGATCGATGAAGATCACGTCGAACTGTTCATTGGCATTGCTCAGCCACGACAGGCAGTCGGCCTGGATCAGCCGATGCTGGCGGCCGGTCAGGCCGTTGGCGCGCAGGTTCTTCTCCGCCCATTCCAGGTAGGTGCGCGACATGTCCACCGTGGTGGTGCTGCGCGCGCCGCCCAGCCCGGCATGCACGCTGGCGGTGCCGGTATAGGCGAACAGGTTGAGGAAGTCCTTGCCGCCGCTCATCTCGCCCAGCATACGGCGCGCGATGCGGTGATCGAGGAACAGGCCGGTATCGAGATAGTCGGTCAGGTTGACCCACAGCTTGGCGTTATACTCTTCCACCAGCAAGAACTCGCCCTTCTGCGCCAGTTTCTCGTACTGGTTTTTGCCCTTCTGCCGCTCGCGGGTTTTCAGGATCAGCTGATTCGACGGCAATTCCAGCACCGCCAGCGTCGCGTTGATCACATCGAACAGGCGCTGACGCGCCTTCTGCGCATCGACGGTTTTCGGCGGCGCATACTCCTGCACCACCACCTTGCTGCCGTAACGGTCCACCGCGACGTTGTATTCTGGCAGATCGGCATCGTACAGGCGGTAGCATTCGATGCCTTGTTGCTTCGCCCACTTGTCGAGCTTCTTCAAATTCTTGCGCAGACGGTTGGCGAAATCTTCCGCCACCTGCACGCCGCCGGTAGCGTTGCCGGCCGGGCTTGCCGCCAGCTGATAGTTTTTCTGCACGCACTCCAGCGGGCCGTTCTTCGCCTTAAACTGGCGCTCGGCGCGCAGCTGCAGGCAGCTCAACAGCTCCGGCGAGGCGCTGAACAGCGAAAGCAGCCAACCGCCAAAGGCGCTTTTCATCACGCGGCCCAGCATGTTGTGCAGCGCGATCAGCGCCGGTTCGCTTTCCAGACGCTCGCCGTACGGCGGGTTGCTGATCACCGTGCCGTGCGGGCCTTCCGGCAGCGGGTTGGTCAAGCGCGCGACGTCGCCGACGTTGAAGGTGATCAGCTCGGCGACGCCGGCGCGGCGGGCGTTGCCGCGCGCCATCTCAATCACCCGACGATCGATATCGGAACCGAAGAAGCGAGAGGTAGTTTCCTGCAGGCCGCGGCGGGCACGAACCTGTGCTTCGGTGGTGACTTCACGCCACAGTTCGGCGTTGTGACCATTCCAGGCGCTGAAGCCCCAGTGTTGACGGTGCAGGCCCGGCGCGCGATCGGCGGCGATCATCGCCGCTTCGATCAACAGCGTGCCGGAGCCGCACATCGGATCGAGCATCGGCGTGCCCGGCTGCCAGCCGGAACGCAACACGATGGCGGCCGCCAGGTTTTCCTTCAACGGCGCCTGGCCGGTGAGATCGCGGTAGCCGCGCTGGTGCAGGCCTTCGCCGCTCAGATCGAGCGCCACGCTGGCCATATCGCGTTGCAGGAAGACGTTAACGCGAATGTCCGGCTGCTGTTTGGCAACCGTCGGGCGTTGGTCGAGCTTACGGGTGAAGCTGTCAACGATGGCGTCTTTCACCTTCAGCGCGCCATACTGGCTGTTGCGGATCTCTTCGTTCACGCCGCTGAAATGCACGGCGAAGGTTTTATCCACGCCAAAAATGCTCGGCCAGTCAATCGCCTGCACGCCGAGGTACAGATCCAGGTCGCTGTGCACGCGGAATTCGTTCAGCGGCAACAAAATGCGCGAAGCCAGGCGACTCCACAGCAGGCTTTGGTACAGAAGACGATCGTCACCCTGAAAATGTACCCCGCCCTGCACCACTTTGCAGTCGTGAGCGCCAAGCGTTTCCAGCTCGCTTTTTAACAGTTCTTCCAATCCACGCGCCGTGCTGGCAAACAGAGAGTTCATATCGTACTTATCACCAAAAAGAAAATTGTTGCGCATTATAGCTAATCCGCACCGCTTGTCATAAAGTTGCTCCCTTCTATTTAATCATCGTACGGAGATAAGGGTGATCACGCTTTCCAGACTCTACGTCCATCCGGTTAAATCACTGCGCGGCTTGCAGCTTTCCTACGCCCAGGTCGGCAGCAGCGGTCTGGCCTTTGACCGCAACTTTATGATCACCGAACCGGACGGCACCTTTATTACCGCGCGCCAATATCCGCAGATGGTGTTGTTCACGCCGGCGCTGTTGCCGGACGGGCTGTTTCTGACCGCGCCGGACGGTGAAAGCGCCGCTATTCGCTTCAGCGACTTCGCGGCCGCACCGCAGCCGACCGAGGTGTGGGGCAACCATTTCACCGCGCTGATCGCGCCGGATGAGATCAACCGCTGGCTGAGCGGCTACTTCCAGCGCGACGTGCAGCTGCGCTGGCTGGGGCCGGAGCTGACCCGCCGGGTCAAGAAACACCCTGAAATCCCGCTGACGTTTGCCGACGGCTACCCTTATCTGCTGATTAACCAAGCCTCGTTCAACGACCTGCAGCAGCGTTGCCCCGGCAGCATCAAGCTGGAACAGTTCCGCCCCAATCTGGTGGTGAGCGGCGCTACCGCCTGGGCTGAAGACGGCTGGCAGGTGATCCGCGTCGGCGATGTGATGTTCGATCTGGTGAAACCCTGCAGCCGCTGCGTGCTCACCACCGTCAGCACCGAGCGTGGCCGCAAGCACCCGAGCGGCGAACCGCTCAGCACGCTGCAAAAATTCCGCTCCGCCGACAACGGCGACATCGATTTCGGCCAGAATATGATCGCGCGCAACAGCGGCATCATTCGCGTGGGCGATACGGTGGAAGTGCTGTCGACCAAGCCGCCGCGCCCTTATGGCGCCGGGAAAGTGGTAGAGAGCGTGCAGGCGCCACAAGACAGCGCGCACAGCGTCACGATCGAATATGAAGGCAAGGTGTTTACCGGCAATAACCAGCAGATCCTGCTCGAGCAGTTGGAACAGCAAGGCATCCGCGTACCTTACTCCTGCCGCGCCGGGATTTGCGGCAGCTGCCGCATTACGTTGTTGAGCGGTGAAGTCGCGCCCCTGAAGAAAAGCGCGCTGGGCGACAACGGCACCATCCTGTGCTGCAGCTGCATCCCGAAAAGTGATTTGACGTTGGCGTAATCCGCCTTATACCGCCCTATCGTAAGCCGGGGCGGCGCTTTCATCCTGCGCGCAGGGTTTCAGCCGGTCGTGCATCACCTTGATGGCGTCACCCAATACCATGGTACGGCCAGCGACCGTCAGCTGATTTTGCGCCAGCAGGCACAGGCTGGCGTTATCCCCGGCCTCCACCACCAGCAAGCGCGCTTCCGCGCCGCTCTCCATCACTTTCACCGCCGCCAGCTCGCCATTTTTCGGCTGCAGCGGGTAATGCTGCTGCGAGAAATGCCAGCTCTTTGGCATCAGCGGTTTCAGGAAGCGATAGGCGACCAGCGCATTCAACACCAGCTCGGCGCGCTGTTCATGGCTCAGCTTGACCTGCTTGCACTGTTCTTCATAGGTGAAATAAAGGGCGGCGTCATCCACGCAAAAAGCGCATTCATCAAAGGCGTCCGGCGTTAACATTTTGGCCGGGAAACGTGAACGAAAGATCATACCATTAGCTAAATCCAGCATTAGCCGATCGTGTTCGGCATCAAAATACCAACGCCAATTATCGTCAGGTTTTATCTTCATTTCGTATCCTTCTCGCTGCCTATGCCAATGCCGCACTCACCCTAAAAGGCGATTTTATCACCGATAAAATAGCTTAAACATCGGATAATTCCGCGAACGATATTTATGCTAACGAACAAAATATAGACGAGCCGGGGGCAGAAATAAACCCCCGGAATAAAATGAGAGGAAAAATATTAGATATGGGTAACGATATCTTTAATCAAACGCGGGCCGTGATAGATAAATCCGGAATAAATTTGCAGCAGGCTCGCGCCGGCCTCCATTTTTTCGCGCGCCGCCGTCAGCGAATCAATGCCGCCTACGCCGATAATCGGCAGGCGCCCCTGCAGTTCGGTGGAGAGACGACGGATCACTTCGGTGCTGCGTGATTGCAACGGACGCCCGCTTAACCCGCCCGCTTGTTCGCAGTAATTCAACCCCTGGATCAATTTTCGATCCAACGTGGTATTGGTGGCGATCACGCCATCGATATTATGCCGCACCAGGCTATCGGCAATTTGGATCAATTCTTCTTCTGAAAGATCCGGCGCGATCTTTACCGCCACCGGCACATATTTGTGATGCCGCGCATGTAATTCCTGCTGCTTATTTTTAATCGCAGCCAAAAGATCGTCCAGCGCTTCGCCATACTGTAAGGATCGTAACCCCGGCGTATTCGGTGAAGAGATGTTAATCGCGATATATCCGGCATACGGATAAACTTTATCCATGCAGATCAAATAATCGTCTTTTCCCTGCTCGACCGGCGTGTCTTTATTCTTGCCGATATTGATCCCAAGAATGCCGCCGAAATGGGATTTCTTAACGTTTTCAACCAGATTGTCCACGCCATGGTTATTGAACCCCATGCGGTTAATCAGGCCTTCCGCCTCAACCACGCGGAACAAGCGCGGCTTATCGTTGCCCGGTTGCGGACGCGGCGTCACGGTGCCGACTTCCACATGGCCGAAGCCCATCGCGCCGAACGCATCGATGCATTCGCCGTTTTTATCCAGACCGGCGGCCAATCCCAGCGGGTTTTTAAACGACAGCCCCATGCAGCTGACCGGTTTGGTCGGCACGGACTGACGGACAAGAAACGCTAATGGGGTGCCGGTAATACGGCTGAGCTGACGAAAGGTCACTTCGTGTGCGCGCTCCGGATCGAGCTGGAACAACGCTTTCCTGATGAGGGGGTAGTACATGGACTCTCCTGATTTCCCGGTTGCAAACCGGGGGCGTATTATCCGGTATCCCCCGCCTAATTGGAATTGATTAAAGGCAAAAAAAGCCGTTTTTACGCAATCGTTTTCCCACTTCACCGCCAAATCGGCGCCAATCCGCTTTTGCGCATATCCAAATCAAAAAATGAGATTTAAACAACGCGCCCGGTTGCTGGTAGGTTTAAAACACTTCCCATTGATTTTCTAATTAAACCTAACTTTTAGTTATAAGGAGTGGCAATGCGCGTTATATCACTGGCCGGTAGCCCACGTATCCCATCACGTTCCGCCGCGCTGCTCTCGCTGAGTCAGAACTGGCTGCGGCAGCAAGGGGTGGAAGTGACGGCCTATACCCTGCACGACTTTGACGCCGAAGACCTGCTGTACGCCAACTTCAACAGTCCGGCGATCAAGGCGTTTGCCGAGCAGCTGGCGCAGGCCGACGGCCTGCTGATTTCCACGCCGGTTTATAAAGCGTCGTTCTCCGGCGCGCTGAAAACCCTGCTGGACCTGCTGCCGGAACGCGCGCTGGATCATAAGGTGGTGCTACCGCTGGCGACCGGCGGTTCCGTCGGCCACATGCTGGCGGTGGACTATGCGCTGAAACCGGTGCTAGCGGCGCTGAAAGCGCAAGAGGTGCTGCACGGCGTGTTTGCCGACGACAGCCAGATCCAACTGACCGGCGAAAGCGCCACGCTCACCGACGCCGTGGCCGCCCGGTTGGAAGAGGCGCTCGCCAGTTTCTATTTGGCGCTTGGCCGCCGCAAACCGCCCGCGCTGCGCGTCGCCTCGCCGCTGACGGCGCGTCAAACCGCCTGACATGCCTGGAAAAGGAGGGCCTGAATGAAACAACGCAACGCTTTGCGACGTTGGCTGAGCGCCGCGGCCTTCACCGGCCTGCTGTCGCTGGTCTGGGCCAACGCCGCCGTCGCGCAGGATCCGGCGCAATTTCGCATCGGTTACCAGAAAGGATCGGTGAGTCTGGTGCTGGCGAAAAGCCACCGGCTGCTGGAGGAACGCTTCCCCGCCACCCGCATCAGTTGGATTGAATTTCCCGCCGGCCCGCAGATGCTGGAGGCCTTGAACGTCGGCAGCATCGATCTGGGCAGCACCGGTGATATTCCGCCGATCTTTGCGCAGGCCGCCGGCGCGGATCTGCTGTATGTCGGCGTTGAGCCGCCCAAACCGAAGGCCGAAGTAATCCTGGTGCCGGAAAATAGCCCGATCAAAACCGTCGCCGATCTGAAAGGCCATAAGGTCGCGTTCCAGAAAGGATCCAGCTCACATAACCTGCTGCTGCGATCGCTGCAAAAGGCCGGACTGAAATTTACGGATATCCAGCCCGCCTATTTGACGCCCGCCGATGCGCGCGCCGCATTCCAGCAGGGCAACGTCGATGCCTGGGCTATCTGGGATCCTTATTATTCCGCCGCGCTGCTGCAGGGCGGCGTGCGGGTGCTCGGCGACGGCACCGATCTGAACCAGACCGGTTCCTTCTATCTGGCGGCGCGCCCCTATGTCGAAGCCAATGGCGCCTTTATCAGCCAGGTCCTGACGGTGCTAACCCAGGCCGATGCACTCACCCGCAGCGACCGGGCGCAAAGCGTGACCCTGCTGGCCAACGCCATGGGGCTGCCGGAACCGGTGATCGCCAGCTATCTGGATCACCGCCCTCCGACCGCCATCACACCGCTCGATGCGCATACGATCGCCGCGCAGCAGCAAACCGCCGACCTGTTTTACGCCAACCGGTTGGTGCCGGTGAAGGTCGACATCTCGCAACGCATCTGGCGCCCAAGCGCGCAATAAATACGGGGGAACATTGACGATGAGCCTGAACGTTTTCTGGTTTTTACCCACCCATGGCGACGGCCACTATCTTGGCAGCGCGCAGGGCGCTCGCAGCGTCGATCACGGTTACTTGCAGCAGATCGCCCAGGCGGCGGATCGGCTGGGATTCGGCGGTGTGCTGATCCCCACCGGTCGCTCTTGCGAAGACTCCTGGCTGGTGGCCGCCTCGTTGATCCCGGTCACCCAGCGGCTGAAGTTTTTGGTCGCGTTGCGGCCGGGCATCATCTCCCCTACGCTGGCGGCGCGTCAGGCGGCGACGCTGGATCGCCTGTCCAACGGGCGCGCGCTGTTCAATCTGGTCACCGGCGGCGATCCGGAAGAGCTGGCGGCGGAGGGGTTACATCTCAGTCATGAAGAGCGTTACGAGGCCTCGACCGAGTTCACTCATATCTGGCGCCGGGTACTGGAAGGCGAAACCGTCGATTTCGACGGCAAGCATATTCAGGTGAAAGGGGCCAAGCTGCTGTTCCCACCGGTGCAGCAACCGCGTCCGCCGCTCTATTTCGGCGGATCCTCCGCCGCCGCGCAGGAGCTGGCCGCCGAACAGGTAGAAATGTACCTCACCTGGGGAGAGCCGCCGGCGCAGGTCAAAGACAAGATCGAGGAAGTACGCGCCAAAGCGGCGGCAAAGGGCCGACAGGTGCGTTTCGGCATCCGTCTGCATGTCATCGTGCGGGAAACCACCGAAGAGGCCTGGCGCGCCGCCGATCGGCTGATCGCGCACCTCGATGAGGAAACCATCTCCAACGCGCAGCAGGCCTTTGCGCGCTTCGACTCCGTCGGCCAACGGCGCATGGCGGCGCTGCACGGCGGCAAGAAGGACAACCTGGAGATCAGCCCGAACCTGTGGGCCGGCATCGGCCTGGTGCGCGGCGGCGCCGGCACCGCGCTGGTGGGCGATGGCCCGACGGTCGCCGCACGCATGCAGGAATACGCCGATCTGGGCATCGACACCTTTATTCTCTCCGGCTATCCGCATCTGGAAGAGGCCTACCGCGTCGGCGAACTGCTGTTCCCTCACCTCGATCTGGCGCAGGAAGAAACGCCTGCGCGCCTTCAGCCGGTGCGTCCGCAGGGCGAAGTGGTGGCCAACATCTATGTTCCGCAAAAAGTGTCGCAGAGCTGAGGAGGCCCCGATGGCTAAGAACGCGCAACGCATCCTGTATCGGCTGGCCCCCTGGGCGCTGCCGCTGGCGCTGGTGCTCCTCTGGCAGGTCGCCGTCGAAACCGGTTGGCTGTCCAACCGCATTTTGCCGGCGCCCAGCGCGGTGCTCGCCGCCTTCTGGCGCCTGAGCCAAAGCGGCGAGCTGTGGCAGCACTTGAGTATCAGCAGCCAGCGCGCATTGATCGGCTTTGGCATCGGCGGCAGCATCGGACTGATCCTCGGTTTTATTACCGGGCTGTCGCACTGGGGCGAACGTCTGTTGGACAGCTCGGTGCAAATGATCCGCAACGTGCCGCACCTGGCGCTGATCCCGCTGGTGATCCTGTGGTTCGGCATCGATGAATCCGCCAAGATCTTTCTGGTGGCGCTCGGCACGTTGTTCCCGATTTATCTCAATACCTATCACGGCATCAAAAACATCGATCGCGGCCTGCTGGAGATGGCGCGCAGCTACGGTCTGAGCGGTTTTCGCCTGTTCACGCAGGTGGTGCTGCCGGGCGCATTGCCGTCGATTATGGTCGGCGTGCGTTTCGCTCTCGGCTTCATGTGGCTGACGCTGATCGTCGCCGAAACCATCTCGGCCAATTCGGGCATCGGCTACCTGGCGATGAACGCGCGTGAATTTCTGCAAACCGACGTGGTGGTAGTGGCGATCGTGCTGTACGCCCTGCTCGGCAAGCTGGCGGACGTGGGCGCGCAGCTGCTAGAGCGCGTCTGGTTACGCTGGCATCCGGCCTATCAACTGAAACAGGGAGAAGCGCTATGACCCTTCCCGCTCGCCTTGCCCAAGGCACGCCGGTGACGCTGGAATCCATCGGCAAACGTTACGGCAACCGCACCGTGCTGGACAATATTCAGCTGCGCATTTCCGCCGGGCAGTTCGTGGCGGTGGTCGGCCGCAGCGGCTGCGGCAAGAGCACCCTGCTGCGCCTGTTAGCCGGCCTGGAACAGGCCAGCAGCGGCGCGCTGCTCAGCGGCAACGCGCCGCTTGCCGCCGCCAAAGAGGATACCCGGTTGATGTTTCAGGATGCGCGCCTGCTGCCGTGGAAAACGGTGATCGACAACGTGGGCCTGGGGCTGCGCGGCCACTGGCACGACGCGGCGCTGCAGGCACTGGACGCGGTCGGTTTGGCGGATCGCGCCCGCGACTGGCCGGCGGCGCTGTCCGGTGGACAAAAGCAGCGGGTCGCCCTGGCGCGCGCGCTGATCCACCGCCCCCGCCTGCTGCTGCTGGACGAACCGCTCGGGGCGCTGGATGCCCTGACGCGCATCGAGATGCAAGGGCTGATAGAGACACTGTGGCAACAGCACGGTTTTACCGTACTGCTGGTGACGCACGACGTCAGCGAAGCCATCACGCTGGCGGATCGGGTGATCCTGATTGAAGAGGGCCACATCGGACTGGATCTGAGCATCGATCTGCCGCGGCCACGCCGCAAAGGTTCGGCCAGGCTGGCGGAACTGGAAGCTGAAGTGCTGGAGCGGGTATTATCACCGCCGGTCACCGCGGCCAGTTCACGCCAGGCGGCGAATTGAACGAAAAAAGGGACGGCGCAGGCCGTCCCTTATCTATATCAGCGTGAAAAGATCAGGCGTCGAGCGCCTTACTGATCTTCTCGTACAGATCGCCGGACAGGTTTTCCAACCCTTTCAACTGTTCCAGCGCCTTGCGCATCAGCGCCTGGCGACCCGCGTCGTAACGCTTCAGGCGAATCAGCGGTTCAATCAGGCGCGCGGCGATCTGCGGGTTGCGCTGGTTGAGATCGCTGAGGATCTCCGCCAGGAACTGATAGCCGCTGCCGTCCGCGGCATGGAACGCCGCCGGGTTGCCGGAAGCGAAGCCGCCAATCAACGAGCGGGTGCGGTTCGGGTTGCTCAGGCTGAACGAGCGGTGTTGCAGCAGCGCGCGCACCTTGCTCAACACGTCTGCCGATGGGCTGCTGCCCTGCAGCACGAACCATTTGTCCATCACCAGGCCATCCTGATGCCAGCGCTCGTCGAACGCCGCCAGCAGCGCATCGCGGCACGGCAGCTGGGCCGCGACCGCAGCAGACAGCGCCGCCAGCGAGTCGGTCATGTTGTCCGCCTGGCGATACTGTTCGCTCACCAGCTGGTCCGCCAGCACCACATCTTCGCCGAACGCCAGATAGCCCAGGCATACATTGCGCAAGGCGCGCTTGGCGATCTCGGCGTGCTCCACGCGGTAGCCGTCGGTCTTGTTGGCGTGATACACCGCCAGCCACTCATCGGCCAACTCCCGCGCCAGGCAGCGTACGATCGCTTCGTGCACCGCGGCGATCGCTTCTGGATCGATAGTGGCGAACAGCTCGGCGATTTCGTTCTCCGACGGCAAGGTCAGGATCTGCGCCGCCAGCGCCGGATCCAGTTTTTCGTCCAGCAGCACCGCGCGGAACGCATCGGCCACGTGCAGCGGCAGCGACAGTGGCTGCTTCTGCTGGTGCCGCGCCACGTTCAGTTTGATGTAGGTCGCCAGCAGGCTCTGTGCCGCATCCCAACGCGCAAATTCATTGCGTGCGTGCTGCATCAGGAAGGTCAGTTGCTGATCGCTGTACGGATAGTCCAGTTTCACCGGCGCGGAGAACTCGCGCAGCAGCGAGGGCACCGGCTTGTGCGCCACGCCGTCGAACACGAAAGTCTGCTCCGCTTCGGTGACGTTCAGCACATTGTTGACCGGCAGCCCCCCCTTTTGTAAGGGAATGACGTTGCCTTCACTGTCGTACAGTTCGATATCCAGCGGGATATGCAGCGGCAATTTCTCCGGCTGATCGGCGGTCGGCGCGGTTTTCTGACTGACATGCAGGCGATATTGCTGGGTTTCCGCATCGTACTCGTCGCGCACCGTCAACAGCGGCGTGCCGGACTGGCTATACCAACGGCGGAAGCGCGACAGATCCACGTTGGACGCGTCCTCCATCGCCTGCACGAAGTCATCGCAGGTAGCGGCGCTGCCGTCGTGGCGTTCGAAATAGAGCTGCATCCCTTTCTGGAAGTTCGCTTCCCCCAGCAGGGTGTGCATCATGCGGATCACTTCAGAACCTTTTTCATACACCGTCAGGGTGTAGAAGTTGTTCATCTCGATCACTTTGTCCGGGCGGATGGCGTGCGCCATCGGGCTGGCGTCTTCGGCGAACTGCGCGCCGCGCATTACGCGCACGTTATCGATGCGGTTGACCGAGCGCGATCCCAGATCGGAACTGAACTCCTGATCGCGGAACACCGTCAGCCCCTCTTTCAGGCTGAGCTGGAACCAGTCTCGGCAGGTCACACGGTTACCGGTCCAGTTGTGGAAGTATTCGTGGCCAATCACCGCTTCGATGTTCAGGTAATCCTTGTCGGTGGCGGTTTCCGCCTTCGCCAGCACATATTTGGAGTTAAAGATATTTAACCCTTTGTTCTCCATCGCGCCCATATTGAAGAAATCGACCGCCACGATCATATAAATGTCGAG
Source organism: Serratia sp. CY43202 (assembly GCF_052168755.1). Taxonomy (NCBI): domain Bacteria; kingdom Pseudomonadati; phylum Pseudomonadota; class Gammaproteobacteria; order Enterobacterales; family Yersiniaceae; genus Serratia; species Serratia sp. CY43202. Next base: position 208,319 of record NZ_JBJNMB010000004.1, on the reverse strand, counting down.
ATCGTATTCCAGACCGAAACGGGTCTCGTCCCACTTCATCGAGTTCTTCAGCGACGTCATCGCCCAGTCGGCGCGATCCAGATTGCCGCGATCGACGAACAGCTCCAGTGCGACCTTACGGCCTGAACGGGTGGTGAAGCTGTCGCGCAGCACGTCGAAGTCCCCCGCCACCAGCGCGAACAGGTAGCAAGGTTTCGGGAACGGATCCTGCCATTGCACCCAGTGGCGGCCATCGGCCAATTCACCCTGGCCAATGCGGTTGCCGTTTGACAGCAGGAACGGATAGCGCGCCTTGTCGGCCACGATGCGAGTGGTAAAGCGCGCCAGCACGTCCGGGCGATCCTGGTAATAGGTAATGTGGTGGAAGCCTTCGGCTTCGCATTGCGTGCACAGCGCATCGCCGGACAGGTACAGCCCTTCCAGCGCGGTGTTTTTCGCCGGGTGAATGTCGTTGACGATGGTAAGAGTGAATTGTGCCGGCAACTCATCGATGATCAGCTGGTTATCCTGCTGACGGTAGGCGCTCCACGGTTGGCCGTCGACCTGAATGCTCACCAGCGTCAGATCTTCACCATCCAGCACCAGCGGTGCACCGGCCGTGCCCTGACGTTTGATTTTACTGACGGCGGTCACGCGCGTGGTTTCCGCGTCCAGACTGAAGTCCAAATCGATATCGGTCGTGGTGTAATCGGGCGCGCGATAGTCGTGGCGGTATTTTGCCTGTGGCTGTTGTGTCATAAAAACCCTTAAACATCTCAGTGAGTTATAGGTGCCAGGCCGCTCTTCCCCTTCGTACCGCAGCCGGTGTGTTTCCCGGCAGCGCGCGGCGGGCCTGAATTGTGAATAAACTGTATCACAGCTGGCCGAAAAGCCCAGAGCCGCCGGGCGACCACGATAGAGAAATCAGAGGCAAATCATAAATCGTCCGTCTGGCGGCAGCGCGGGTGACCAATGGCCAAATAAAAATCAGCATTTAATGCTAAAAAACCACCATCGGGGGGCGCCGGCATAGTTGAGGCGGCTCAGGCGGCATGGTGGTATAATTGCGGCATCAGGCCCAGGGATGACTCGCACTATGAAAATCAAATACGCAATCTATTTTTTTACCCTGTGCCTGATGACCTCCTTCTCTCTGTTCATCGTCGATGAGCTGCTTGAAGCCCATACCGATTACCGCGACAACCAACTCAACCTGTACAAAATTGATCGCGCCAAAGAAATCTCCGAAGCCTTCCAGGCGGCGCTGCAGGCTCACCGTCTCAAACGATTGAGCCTGATCGATCCTCAGATCACCCGCGCGCAATGTTTGTCCGCCGATCGGGTGGCGCGCGAGAGAATCACCCGGATCCGCGAACATCTGGACGATGAGGTCGCCAGACAGCTCGGGGTTCGGCAAAAAATTGCCGCGCTGTCGATGATCGGCCTGATGGAACAGTTGCTGGATAATGACAACCTGCAGCTTTCGCAGATCAATAACACCAACGCTAATCTGTTCAACATCAACAGCGCCTATTACATCTCGCAAACCAGCAAGAGCTATTACCGTTATACCTACGATACCCGGATGGTGGATACCGACTCCTTTATGTTTCTCGAGGCCATCCGTCTCAATAACCGGCTGAATATGTCACTGACGGAATTGAGCGATCAGATTATCGACGTCAATGTAAGCCCGCTGGTTCGCAAAGACGCCTATCTGAAGTCCATTCAACTGACCGGCGTGCTGAACGCCCTGAGCACCCGATTGATCTTCATGAAGATCAACTACGACGATGGACAAATCACCGACATCGTCAATGCGTTGCTCGCCCAGGTGTCCGCTGAACGCCTTCAACAGATTACCGATGGGCTGTACACCGCTATCGATACCCACAAGCCCTATCCCACAGCGCTTATCTCGCGCTATGTCGACGATGTGAGCGGGCTTTCGCAGGCGCTGTATCAGCGCAGCTTCGAATTGGAAACCCTCGCCTCGCGCCACAAGATTTATGACAGCCAGACGACCATTTACGGCATGATCGCACTTGCCGGCCTGGTGGTATTGCTGTTCATTTTGCCGGCGCTGGTGTTCTGCACCAGCATCAACCGTTGGCTGACCAAGACCCACAACAATATCGTACGGCTGTCGCGCGGTGAGATGAATATCGATCGCAACGACGCCTTCTACAGCCAGGAACTGATCGCCATCAGCGACGCCATTCAGCAGCTCAGGCAATACCAGTTGGACAAGGTCTCGCTGGAGAGCGAGAAACAACTGCTGATTAAAGAGCTCGAGGCCTCTTCCTTCCTCGATCCGCTCACCAATATCTACAACCGTCGTAAATTCTTCCTTGAATCTCAGCTGCTGGGCGACGGCAGCTACCCGCAGGCCTTTTGCCTGATCGATATCGACAACTTCAAACAGCTCAACGACAGCTACGGCCACGACGTGGGCGACCGGGCGCTGGTGGCATTCGGACACCTGCTGCAACGCGCGTTCCGTGCCAGCGACATTTTCTGCCGCTACGGCGGCGAAGAGTTTGCGGTGCTGCTGGGTAACTGTTCGTTGGACAACGCGCGGGACATCATGGAGCAATTGCGCGCCCGCACTCATCGCCTGACGCTACACCTGGCCGACGGACGGCAAGTGCATTTCACCACCAGCTGCGGCATCGCGCCGGTCAACGCGTTCACCGCACTGCAGGCGGCGATCAAACAGGCGGACGAAGCGCTCTATTTTTGCAAAAAGAGCGGCAAGGATCGGGTCAGCGTGCATACCGAAGCCGGCTTTATCTGATTCGCTGTTTAAAATAATTAACATTATAATTTTTATGACTAATTAGGGTAAGTCATTCACCTTACAGGCATATCTGGCTTTTTTTTCTCCCCGTCGCCGCCAGGCCGTCATAAAGGCACGTTTAATCCTCGACCCGCTTTGGTGATTTATGGTGTGATGCAGCTTCAATAACAGGATAATCCGGGTATACTCCACCCCCACTTTTATGATTATCCGGATTTGGACACGCGCCTGACGAGGATGCTGTAACGCGCTATGACTCAATACGCTTCCCCGATTTTGACATCACTGCTTGATACCGATGCTTATAAGCTTCATATGCAGCAAGCAGTGTTCCATCGCTATCCCGCGATCAGCGTGGCGGCGGAATTCCGCTGCCGCGGCGACGAACTGTTGGGCGAATATGCCGACGAGATCCGCGCGCAGGTGGCGCTGATGAGCCGGCTGGCGCTGACCGACGCCGAATTCGCTTATCTTTCGGGTCTGCCCTTCTTCCGTCAGGATTACCTGAACTGGCTGCGCACGTTCCGCTACGATCCGCAGCAGGTCACCATCGACAACCGCGACGGAAAACTGCACATCCGCATCGCCGGCCCCTGGCGTGAAGTGATCATGTGGGAAGTGCCGTTGCTGGCGGTGATCAGTGAAGTGGTGCACCGCCGGCGCTCGCCGCTGGCGACGCCGGAACAGGCGGTGGCGCATCTGCAAACCAAGCTGGCGCAGTTCAAGGCGCTGGCGGGCGATCTCGACCTTTCGCGCTTCAAGCTGATGGACTTCGGTACCCGTCGCCGTTTCTCTCAGGGCGTGCAGCAGGCCATCGTCAGCACCTTGCAGGCCGAATTCCCGTACCTGTCGGGCACCAGCAATTACGATCTGGCTCATCAGCTCGGCCTGGCGCCGGTCGGCACGCAGGCGCATGAATGGTTCCAGGCGCATCAGCAGATAAGCCCGGTGCTGGCCAACAGCCAGCGCGCCGCATTGCAGGCCTGGCTGGATGAATACCCGGATCAGCTCGGCATCGCGCTCACCGACTGCATTACCATGGATGCCTTCCTGCGCGACTTCGGCCCGCAGTTCGCCGAGCGTTATCAGGGTCTGCGCCACGATTCGGGCGATCCCGTCGAGTGGGGTGAAAAAGCCATTGCCCACTACGAAAAACTGGGCATCGATCCGATGAGCAAAACGCTGGTGTTCTCGGACAACCTGGATCTGGAAAAAGCGCTGGCGCTCTATCGCCACTTCTATCAGCGCATCAATCTCAGCTTCGGTATAGGCACGCGCCTGACCTGCGATATTCCGGGCGTTAAGCCATTGAATATCGTGATCAAGCTGGTCGAATGCAAAGGCAAGCCGGTGGCTAAACTCTCCGACAGCCCCGGCAAGACCATCTGCCAGGACCAGGCTTTCGTCAGGGCCCTGCGCAAAGCCTTCGATCTGCCGCTGGTGAAGAAAGCCAGCTGAACCGCCTCTATATAGAAAGAAAGCCGGCCTGGTTCACGCGCCGGCTTTTTTGTTTTTATCCCGACCGCCCTCTTTTCAGTCAGCCGCAATAAATGTTGCGCCAATCCGATGATTTCTGCTTGTGCTCTGCACCGCGGCAAGTAACATAGCCATTACCCCCATATTCTTGGGTTGTAAGCTATTTCTAAACCAAATTATTAAAGAGAGAAATCTATGAGCGTAGTGCCTGTAGTCGACGTACTGCAAGGTCGTGCTGCGGTTGACAGTGAAGTCACCGTACGCGGCTGGGTACGTACCCGGAGAGATTCAAAAGCTGGTATCTCCTTCCTGGCCGTCTATGACGGTTCCTGCTTTGATCCGTTACAGGCCGTCGTTAATAATTCTCTGCCGAATTATCAGGATGAAGTGCTGCATCTGACTACCGGTTGTTCGGTTGAAGTCACCGGCAAAGTCGTCGCTTCACCGGGCGAAGGCCAGAGCTTCGAACTGCAGGCTACCGCGATCAAAGTGGTCGGCTGGGTCGACGATCCGGACACTTACCCGATGGCGGCCAAACGTCACAGCATCGAATACCTGCGCGAAGTGGCTCACCTGCGCCCGCGTACCAACCTGATCGGCGCCGTGGCGCGCGTGCGTCATACGCTGGCGCAGGCGATTCACCGCTTCTTCCATGAAAATGGCTATTTCTGGGTGTCCACCCCGCTGATCACCGCCTCCGATACCGAAGGCGCCGGCGAGATGTTCCGCGTGTCCACGCTGGACCTGGAAAACCTGCCGCGCACCGACAAGGGCGCCGTCGACTTCAGCGAAGACTTCTTCGGTAAGGAAGCCTTCCTTACCGTTTCCGGCCAGCTGAACGGCGAAACCTACGCTTGCGCGCTGTCGAAGGTTTACACCTTCGGCCCAACCTTCCGCGCCGAAAACTCCAACACCAGCCGCCACCTGGCGGAATTCTGGATGATCGAGCCGGAAGTGGCCTTCGCGACGCTGGACGACGTTGCCGGCCTGGCCGAAAGCATGCTGAAGTATGTGTTCCAGGCGGTGCTGGATGAACGCGCCGACGATCTGAAATTCTTCGCCGAGCGCGTGGATAAAGACGCTATCGCTCGTCTGGAGCGTTTCGTTTCTTCCGATTTCGCCCAGGTGGACTACACCGACGCCATTGAGATCCTGCTGGCCTCGGGCCAAACCTTCGAAAACCCGGTTTCCTGGGGTATCGATCTCTCTTCCGAACATGAACGTTACCTGGCGGAGAAACACTTCCAAGCGCCGGTGGTGGTGAAAAACTACCCGAAAGACATCAAAGCGTTCTATATGCGCATGAACGAAGACGGCAAAACCGTTGCGGCCATGGACGTGCTGGCACCGGGCATCGGCGAAATCATCGGCGGCTCGCAGCGTGAAGAACGCCTCGACGTGCTCGATCAGCGTCTGGAAGAGATGGGTCTGAATAAAGAAGACTACTGGTGGTATCGCGATCTGCGCCGCTACGGCACCGTGCCGCATTCCGGTTTCGGCCTGGGCTTTGAACGTTTAATCGCCTATGTCACCGGCGTGCAAAACGTGCGCGATGTGATTCCATTCCCACGCACGCCACGTAACGCAAGCTTCTAATTTATACGATCACTCGTTTTTTAAACGATTTCGTTACAAAACAAAGGCCAGCCTCGCTGGCCTTTCGCATTTTTTAATATTGACGCACGTCACAAAGTTCCCGAAAAATTACATTTGGTTACACATACTTTCCTTTTGCAACCTGATTGGGACATTGGTATCATTTTCGTCCTAGATTAACCCGCCTGTGAATGGAACACTGCGTTCAGACACAGGACGACACCAATCTATCAACAATAGTTCCCAAAGAATTATTGGCGGCAGTGGCAAAGGTGTCCGAATAACACCAATGAGGGTAATAATGATGAAGCGCAACATTCTTGCAGTGGTTATCCCGGCTCTGTTGGCTGCTGGTGCAGCAAACGCAGCTGAAATCTACAACAAAGACGGCAACAAGCTGGATCTGTACGGCAAAGTTGACGGTCTGCACTACTTCTCCGACAACAAAGGTGATGACGGCGATCAGACCTATGTTCGTTTCGGCTTCAAAGGTGAAACTCAGATTACTGACCAGCTGACCGGTTACGGCCAGTGGGAATACAACGTCCAGGCTAACCACTCCGAATCTCAGGGCACCGAAGGCACCAAAACCCGTCTGGGCTTCGCCGGTCTGAAATTCGCTGACTACGGCTCCTTCGACTACGGCCGTAACTACGGCGTACTGTACGACGTGGAAGGCTGGACCGATATGCTGCCAGAGTTCGGTGGCGATACCTACACCTACACCGACAACTTCATGACCGGCCGTACCAACGGCGTTGCGACCTATCGTAACAACAACTTCTTCGGTCTGGTTGACGGTCTGAACTTCGCTCTGCAATACCAGGGCAAAAACCAGAACGACGGTCGTAACGTCAAGAAACAAAACGGCGACGGCTGGGGTATCTCCTCTACTTATGACATCGGCGAAGGCGTAAGCTTCGGCGCTGCATACGCTTCCTCCAACCGTACCGACGATCAGAAACTGCGTTCCAACGAGCGTGGCGACAAGGCTGATGCATGGACCGTGGGTGCGAAATACGACGCCAACAACGTTTATCTGGCGGCGATGTACGCAGAAACCCGTAACATGACCCCGTTCGGCGGCGGTAACTTCGGTCCAGGCTGTGCAGCTACCGATGACAAGTGCGGTGGCTTCGCGAGCAAAACTCAGAACTTCGAAGTGACTGCTCAGTACCAGTTCGACTTCGGTCTGCGTCCAGAAGTGTCTTACCTGCAGTCTAAAGGTAAAAACCTGAACGTCCCAGGCGTAGGTTCTGACCAGGATCTGGTTAAATATGTTTCTGTTGGTACCACTTACTACTTCAACAAAAACATGTCCACCTACGTTGATTACAAAATCAACCTGCTGGATGACAACGAGTTCACCAAAGCAACCGGCACCGCTACCGACGATATCGTAGCTGTTGGTCTGGTGTACCAGTTCTAAGTTGTCTCGCTTAACGGCGGTTTACCGTCGGCTAAGTTAAAAAAACAGGGCTTCGGCCCTGTTTTTATTTGTGTCTTCCGGTAACGTTTTATCCTGCAGATTTCCCCTTCCCCATCATTTTTTCTGTCGAATCCTTCCCGTTCACAAGATCGCGGTGTTTTTATCGCAAACGGTTGGCAAAGCCGATAACTGGCGCTACCCTGATGCTTCTGTCTGCTTAACTCCGAGATTTGGAAGCACCTGACATGTTTGAAAAAATCACCGCCGCACCCGCCGACCCGATCCTGGGCCTGACCGACATTTTCCGCGCCGACGCCCGCCCGAATAAAATCAATTTAGGGATTGGCGTTTATAAAGACGAAACCGGTAAAACCCCGGTGTTAACCAGCGTAAAGAAAGCTGAACAGTATCTGCTGGAAAATGAGACCACCAAAAACTATCTCGGCATTGAAGGCATCCCGGCGTTTGCCAGCTGCACGCAAGTGCTGTTGTTCGGTAAAGAGAGCCCGATCGTCGCCGATCGTCGCGCGCGCACCGCACAGACGCCAGGCGGCACCGGTGGCCTGCGCGTGGCGGCAGACTTTATCGCCAACCAGACCAGCGCCAAGCGCATCTGGATCAGCAACCCAAGCTGGCCGAACCACAAGAACGTCTTTAGCGCCGTGGGCCTGGAAGTCCTGGAGTATGCCTACTACGACGCCGCCAACCACGCATTGGATTTCGACGGCCTGCTGAACAGCCTGAAACAGGCCCAGGCCGGTGATGTGGTGCTGTTTCACGGCTGCTGCCATAACCCGACCGGTATCGATCCAACGGCGGAACAGTGGGCACAGCTGGCTGAGCTTTCCGTGGCCAATGGCTGGCTGCCTCTGTTCGACTTCGCCTACCAGGGCTTCGCCAAAGGTCTGGAAGAGGATGCGCAGGGCCTGCGTATTTTCGCCGCCAAACATCAAGAGCTGATTGTCGCCAGCTCCTACTCAAAAAACTTCGGTCTGTACAATGAGCGCGTCGGCGCTTGCACCATTGTAGCTGCCGATGCCGAAACCGCCGATCGCGCCTTCAGCCAGGTAAAAGCGGCTATTCGCGCCAACTACTCCAACCCGCCGTCACACGGCGCCGCCGTTGTCGCCACCATTTTGGGTAACGATGCGCTGCGCGCGATGTGGGAGCAGGAGCTGACCGACATGCGCCAGCGCATTCACCGCATGCGTCAGCTGTTCGTGAACACCCTGCAGGAAAAAGGCGCCCAACAGGACTTCAGCTTCATCATCCAGCAGAATGGCATGTTCTCCTTCAGCGGTCTGACCAAAGAACAGGTGCTGCGTCTGCGCGAAGAGTTTGGCGTCTACGCCGTGAACTCAGGCCGGGTGAACGTGGCCGGCATGACGCCGGACAACATGGCACCGCTGTGTGAAGCCATCGTCGCCGTGCTCTAAATGCATCGACACAGGTCATAAATCATAAAAAAAGGGCGCTCTATGCGCCCTTGATTATTTCTGCCGGGAAATAATCGCTACCACACTGCCGGCTCTTCGCGCAGGAACGGGTTGGTCTGGCGCTCGTGGCCAAAGGTCGACATCGGGCCGTGGCCAGGAATAAAGCGCATATCGTCGCCCAATGGCAGCAGCTTGGTGCGAATAGAGGCGATCAGCGCCTGATGGTCTCCACGCGGGAAGTCGCTGCGCCCTACGCCACCGTTAAACAGCACGTCGCCCACCAGCGCCAAACGCGCTTGCTCATTGATAAAGACGATGTGGCCCGGCGTATGCCCGGGGCAGTGCAGCACCTTGAGCGTCATTTCGCCCACCTGCATGTCATCACCTTCTGACAGCCAGCGAGTCGGCGTCAGCGGCGCACACTCTTCCAGCCCGAACATCCGGCTCTGCGCCGGCAAACCATCCAGCCAAAAAGCGTCTTCTTTATCCGGGCCGTAAATCGGCACCTGATAATGGTCCGCCAGCTCCGCCGCCGCACCAACATGATCCAAATGGCCGTGGGTCAGCAAGATCTGAGTGATCATCACCCCCTGCTGCGCGACTTCCGCTTTGATTTTTTCCGCTTCACCGCCAGGATCGACCAACGCCGCTTGCTGCGTGTTTTCACACCAAATCAGGCTGCAGTTCTGGCTAAAAGCGGTAACGGGAATAAGATGGTATTTCATAAGGCTCCAACGACAATAACGCCGCTTCCGCAAGGGGCGGCGTTATTCACTGACGGCACAGCGGTTACCAGGTCCGAACCGGGCCGGTATCGATGTGTACGAAGTTGCTACGTGGGTAATATCCTACACCACCGGCGCGCATTTTTAACGCCGCTTTACGGATATTACTCAATTGGATACCTTCGATATGGAAATCCATCGCCTGGCCCTTGGTGTGGTAGCTGTGCTTGGCCACGCCGCGGCTGTGTGCGCGCAATTCGTTGTTGGTATCTACGGAACGGTATCCGGAGATCAGCTGCACCGGCTTGCTGGTGCCCAGCAGCCCCTGCAGACGATAAAGGTGATCAAACAAGCGGGGATCGATCGATTTAACCTTGTTGGCGCGATAATCGCGGAACAGATGATTTAACCGCACCAACTCTTCTTTATTGTAACCTTTGCCGTCAAAGAACTCGGCTTTAATAGATTCACCGGTATTCAGGTTATTCAGCACTAAAATACGCGGTCGAGCGGTGGAAAGACTGGCAAACGCCTGCCCTGGAAGCAGCGCTATGCCCATAGCAGCGCCACCTAGCGCCAGCCATTTACGGCGGTGATGATCAATTTTGTCCATGACTCTGTTAAACCCGGCAAGAATGTCAAAATAAATGCACAAAGCAGCGCACTGTCCGAACCATAACCGCCTGCGTATGCTGAGTCAACCCGCGATACGCCTAGGTTTACAGGCCCCCGGCTACGGGGGCCTGCGGTATAGCCAAACATTCTGACCGTTATTTATTTATAATTACTGCATTTACTGCATTAATTTTTTGGCCTGAGCCAAAATTTGTGCGCCCGATCGCACCGTATTATCATAATTGTAAATATCTGTACGGAATTGCGGTTGGCCGTCATCCGAAACCCAGGCGGTCAGATAATACAGTTTTACGGGAATACGCTGGCGAATATTCACATAAGTGGTATTCCCCTCTTTCAGCGTGGAAGACACGCGGCTGTTGTTCCAGCCGGCGTCCTGCAGCAGCATATTCGCCAAATCGGACGCCTTATTCACCCTCACGCAGCCGGAGCTGAGCGCGCGGATGTCTTTCTGGAACAGGCTGTGGTTCGGAGTATCATGCAGGTAGATAGCGTCCGAACTCGGCATATTGAACTTGAAACGCCCCAGCGAGTTGGTCGCTCCCGGCGCCTGACGGACGCGATACGGGAAGTTACGCGCAGAGACCATGCTCCAGTCGATCATAGACGGGTTGATCACTTCTGCATCGTTGCTCCAGCCCGACAGCACGGTGTAGCCGTGTTTCTGGAAATAGTTACCGTCGCGCATCGCCTTCGGCACGATATCCTCACGCACTAGCGTGGTCGGCACGTTCCAAGGCGGGTTGACCACCACGTTGTTCAACGCGCTGCTCATCAGCGGCGTCTTGCGGCTCGGCCGCCCGACGATAACGCGGGAGGACAACACTTCGTTGCCGTTCTGATAGTAGGTCAGCGAGTAATTGGGAATGTTCACCATAATGCCAGTGCCGACATGCCCCGGTAAAATTCGCAGACGTTGGATATTCAACGCCAACAGCGCGGCACGGGTTTTCGGTGACACGTTGAGCCACTCGCGAGTGCGCACGCCGATCACGCCGTCCGCCGTCAGCCCCTGCCATTTCTGGAAGCGCTTGACGCCCTCCGCCAGCTCGTCGGTATAGAGATTGTCGCTCACCACGCTGCCGATCTGCGGCGGCGTCTGTTCCGCGGTCAGCTCCGTCACCGGCGCCGCCGATGGGCTGACCGTCACGCGGCTTTTCTCTTCGTCTACCGTCAGCCCGCCGTCGTCGGGCTCATTGCTCTTCGCCGAGACCACCGCCGGTTCCGCTTCCGCTTCCGGCGCCGAGGTGGCCAGCATACCGGTGCGCGTCAGGATCTCACGCAGCGCCGGGATATCATTGCTCATTTGGCCTGGGCGCAGGCTCGGGCCACTGCCCACCTGGGGCCAAGGGCGATTGTCCGCCAGCAAGTCGCGCAGCGCCTGATGCATCTTGGCGTATTGCGGATGTTGCGGCGCGAGCGAATTCACGTAGCTCAGGGTACGCGCCTGGCGCACCGCCAGCTGCCACTGATTAATCACTGCGGTGGGCGGCAAGCCAAGCTTGTAGGGAATATTGCTGTACAGCCAGTTGTTGCCGTTGGCGCCGATCGCGGACACGAACTGCAAATAGCCCAGCATCGCATCGGACAACACCACATCGCGGCCCACTTCATTGAGCGCCGGATCGGTCAACATCTTCACCCACTGGGTGAACTGCGGCTGCACGCCGGACATCGCCAGCTCGGCCAGCTGCTGCTGAAACTGCTGAACGGCTTCGCGATCCTGCCACATCGGCTGCATATGGTTCGCCGCATACAGCGGCGCCAGCGTGGACAGGTAGTGCAAATCCATGCCGCGCGGCAACGCGGCCAGCAGTTCAGAACGGCTCTGCGCAACGGACATGCCTGCTGATGCCACTGGTAACGCCGCTACGGTGGCCGATGCGGAAAACGACGACACAAGACTACAGGCGATAGCGCCACTCAGCGCCAAACGTCGTAGAGAGTTTCCCTTTTTAAGCAACATCCCTTGCCCCCTGTATGCTCACAAAAAAACGTCAAAAACTGCATATAGTTTCAGTATACAAACAGAAAGGCCGTTTCGCCCTGCGGGCGTCGAATTACTGTTTATCTGATTAAACTAACCGCTTTTCAACGGATAAAAAAGCAGGACTATCATCCACGCGTACAAAAAAATAGCCACCCTACGGCGGCTATTTTCGGATTTTTAGGGCGTTTTTCTACCTTACTGCGTTTCAACCGACGCAGTGCCCAGCGCCGGCGGCTCGCCGGCAAAACCGCGCAACCCCACCACGTGCACATGCTCGTGGTTCTGGAACACCTTACGCACCAGTTTATAGGTGGTGCCCTTCTCTGGACTGATGTTTTCCGGCGCCGCGATGATGAGCTGCATCTCCAAACGGTCGCACAGTTCGAACAGCGTGGCGATCGACTTGGCATCCAGACGCGCCGCTTCATCGAGGAACAGCAGGCGACACGGCGAGATGTCTTTGCCGCGCAGACGGCGGGACTCTTCTTCCCAGCTCTGTACCACCATCACCAGAATTGACATCCCAGTACCGATGGCTTCACCGGTGGACAACGCGCCGCTTTCCGCACGCAGCCAGCCGTCGGAGCCACGGTACACTTCCACTTCCATCTCCAGATAGTTGCGGTAGTCCAGCAACTCTTCGCCGATGGTCTGTGGCGTGCGCTGCCCCATGTCGATCTGCGGATTCAGGCGCTGGTAAAGCTTGGCCAACGCTTCGGAGAAGGTCAGGCGGTTACTGTTAAACAGATCCTGATGTTGTTCCTGTTGCTCAGAGAGCACGTCCAACAGGGTGGCGTGCGCTTCTCGCACATTGACGTTCAGGCGCACGCTCTTCACCTGGCCGAAGGAAACGGCCTGCAGCCCCTGGTTCAGCATGCGAATACGGTTCTGTTCGCGCTGAATGGTTTTGCGAATGATGTTGGCCACGCTTTTCGAACTGATCGCCAGCTTCTGCTCGCGCGCGGTCAGCTCTTCGGTTAGACGGCCCAGCTCGATCTCCATCTGCTCGATGGCCTCGACCGGATCGTCGGTGCGAATGATGTCCTGACGGATACGCTCGCGCAGGTGTTGGTACACCGCGATATAGAACTGAATCTTGCGCTCCGGCCGCTTCGGATCTTCCGACAGGCGCAGCACGTCTCGCAGGTGTTCGTTGTCCGCCACGGCCAGACGCAGCGCACCGAGCGCCTTATCCGACATCGAACGCAGCTCGTCGCCATCCATATACGCCAGCTCGCGGCGATGCAGGCGGCGTTCCACGCCATTGTCTTTCACCAGACGCATCACCGCGCACCAGCCCGCCTTGGCGGTCACCACCTGCTCGCGCAGCTGATGATAGTCGCGTTCCAGCTTGCGCAGTTTCTTCTGCAGGCCATCCATTTCGGCTTCGCAGAAGGTCAGCTGTTTCTCCAACTGATTGCGACGAGCACGGTTGTTGCTCAACGCCGTATGCAGCTCGTCGCGGCGCTGGCGCGCACGCGCTTCGGCGTTGGCGTCGGCCTGCACGCCGATATCTACCAGCTCCTGGCTCAGCTCTTTCAGCATGTCGCGCTTGGCGTCATACGAACTTTTCAGCGAGGCCAGCACCTGGCTGTACTGGGTGAACTGGGTTTGATACTGACGCAGCTGTTCACGGGCACGGGCGCGTTCGGCTTCCGCCTGCTCCAGGCGCTGACGCAGCTTGTCGTTGAGATCGTTGTTGGCATTCTGCATGCCGGCGGAGTCGGTATAGCTGAAATGCGCGCGGCGCTGCACCACTTCCGTCAGCGCGAACGCCTGCTGTTTGGCCTGGCGCTGCACGCTTTGCGCCTGCGCGTAGTCCTGCTGCAGCTGTTCATGCTGCTGCGGATCGCTCTGCAGCACCGACAGCAGCGGCTCCAGCTTGGTCAGCGACACGCCGTGCTGCTGAATATGACGCGCGGCGTCCTGCGCCTCTTCCAGCTCTTCGCGGATCTCGTCGACGCGATCCTGCAGCGTTTCATCGTTCAGCAACGATACCAGCGGCATCAGGCGGTTGAGCGCGGAAATGCCCTCTTTGGCCTGATCGTACTGCTGACGCTGCTGCTGGTTCTGCGCTTCGTGATTGTTCAGCGCGCGTTCGATTTCGCCACGGCGGGCGCTCAAACCGCGGATCTCCGCTTCCGGATCGGCGTCGAACGCCACCGCCAGATGGGTGCCGATAAAGCGGCTGAAGGCCTGGTGTGAACGCTGGGTTTTCTGCACGTCGAACGACAACGTGGCGTAACGCTCCGCCAGCGTTTCACGCTCGGCATGCAGCACTTCCAGACGGTTTTCGCGCGCCGCGCGGCCGAACAACGGCACTTCCGGATAACGAGAATAACGCCACTGGCGATCGGCGATCTTCACCACCACCGCTTTGTCCTGCTCTTCGACGGCGAACACGCTGTCATCGAACGACTGCGGATCCCCTTCGATCAGGTAAAGATCTTCCGGGCAATCTTCCAGCCCTTCCAGCATTTCGCGCACCAGCGACAGATCCGGCACCACGATGGCGTGGCGCGAAGGGCCGTACAGCGCCGAGAAGTAAGGCGCGTCGTCGATGGTGACATCATCGTAAATTTCCGACAGCAGCACGCCGCCGAAACGTTCGGCCAGCGTGACCAGGCGTTGATCTTCCGCGCCGCCCGGCTGGCTGAGACGTTCGATCTGCGCTTCCACTTCACGTTTGCGGGCCGCCACTTCGTCGCGCTCGACGGTGGTTTCCCGCTCGCGCTCCAGCAGCTGCTGCATGTATTCGGTCACCTGCTGGCTGTTTTCCAGCGGCTCTCCGCTCTGATCGCTGAGCTGGCCCAGGGCGTCCTGCGCCGCCAGCCACACCGGGGCACGCGCCGTCAGCTCACGGATGCGCTGCTGGATCTGCTCCTGTTCCTGGCGCATCTCCATACGGCGTTCACCGGCTTCGCTGACGTTCTGCGACAGCGCTTCCAGGCGCTCTTCAAGCTCCTGTTGCAGCATGTCGAGATCGTCCGGCTGGTACTCTTGGCCATGGCGTTTGCAAAATTCGTTCAGCAGGCGTTCGGCGTCCTGCTGCGAGCGCAGGCGCTGTTCCAGTTCGCTCAGGCGCAAACGCAGCGGCTGAACGCGCTCGGCGAGGTGTTGCTGCGAAGGCCAGTCGCGCAGCAATTCGCGCGCGCACTGCCAGGCTTCGCTGCGGCTGACCTGGCCGGCAATTTTACCCACCAGCTGATAGGCCTGTTCGAACTGGCCGTGTGCGGCGTCGGCCACGCTCAGCTTCTGTTCCAGCATCAGCAACGCTTCGGTCGCTTCCTGCTCGCGGGCCTGGAAGGTGTCCAGCCACTGTTCTGCGTTGTCGGCGGTCAGGTCCGGCAGTTGGCACAGCGCGCGCGCGCGCTCCAATGCCTGCAGCGCCTGTTGGTACTGAATGGCGCGGGTCTGCTGCACGTCGAGCGCCTGCTGGTAGTCGGCCAACTGGCTCTTCAGTTCGTCCACTTCCAGCTCGGCCGCTTCGGCGCGCGCCTCGTTTTCGGCCTGCTGCTCGCTCGCCTCGGCCACCACTTCGTTCTGCTCTTCCAGACGGTAGGTCAGCTCTTCCAGATCGGCTTCATAGCGTTCGATCTTCTCCTGCTGACGCATCGCCGTCTGCACCAGATTCAGGTGGTCGCTGGCGGCCTGGTAATCGGTTTCCAGATCGGATTCGGCGCCGCTCTGTTCGCTCAGCTCGCGCGCCATTTCCACATGGCGATACTGTTCGGCGGCCAGCTGCTTGCGGCTGCCCAACAGATCGCTGCGCAGCGCCAGCGCGCCGTCCAGATGGATGCGGCGTTCGTTGGCGTGGCGCATATAGTCCGCCGCCACATAGGAGGTGGCCTCGGAGATCAAATGCTTGAACAGGTCGCGATCCGACTGGGTGACGCGGATCGCTTCCAGCGTCATGCGGTTTTCGCGCAGCGCCGCTTCCATGTCCTGGAACGCCTTGCGCACGCCGCTGTTTTCCGGCAGCAGGTAATCGCGCAGCGAGCGGGTGATGGCGCTGGAGATACCACCGTACAGCGACGCTTCAATCAGACGGTAGAATTTGCTGCGATCGGCGGACGAACGCAGGCGTTTCGGGATCACGCCCAGATCGAACATCAGCGAGTGGTAATCGGTGATGGAGTTGAACTGCTTGAACTGCACGCCCTCCATCTCTTCCACGCGCTCTTTCAGCTCTTGCAGCGACAGCACGCGCGCCTGGCGATCGCCCACGGTCTGGGTCAGCAGTTCGGTCGGCTGTACCGCGGTCGGCAGGCCCTGGATGGTGAAAGGTTTGATGTCGACCTTACGATCGCGCCCTGCCACCTGCTGCAGGCGCACACCGACCACCACGCGCTGGTGGCGCGAGTTGACGACGTCGAGGGTGGAGTAACACACGCCGGCACGCAGCTTGCCGTGCAAGCCTTTGTCGCGCGAACCGCTGGTGGCGCCCGCTTCGGTGGTGTTACGGAAGTGCAGCAGCGTCAGGTCGGGGATCAGTGCGGTGACGAAGGCCGCCATGGTGGTGGACTTCCCCGCCCCGTTACCGCCGGACAGCGTGGTCACCAGCTCATCCAGATCAAAGGTACGGGCGAAGAAACCGTTCCAGTTAACCAGCGTCAGCGAGCGAAATTTACCGCGTTCAATCATTCCTGTTCATCCTCTGCACCGTCAGGAGCGTTATCAACCTGCTGATCCTCAGCGTCATTCTCATCGTTCAGCGACAGGCTGGTTTCAACCGGCATCGCCTCGCCGTCGCGAATCATGCGCAGCTGCGCTTCACGCGGATCGTCGCCGCTGCGCACGTCGGCGCCGAAGCGGAACACCGCCTCGGTAATGCGGAACTTGCTGCTGTCATTGCCCATGAAATAGACCATGCCGAGGCGGCGCAGGCGGTTCAGCGAGGTGCGCACCTTCTCGTGCAGCTTCTGCCGATCGAGATCCGAACCGGTGGAGCGCTGGTTGACGAACTTCAGCAGCTTGTTCTCATCCGCCAGGCTCAGCAGCTCGTCGTACAGCTCCTGATGGCTGAAAATGCCTTCGTGCGCCAGGCGCTCGGGGCTGAGATACAGGTAGCACAAGATCTTGCCGACCATCATATCCAGCTCGGACAGCACCGAACGCGGGATCAGCGTGGTGGAGCGCGGGCGCAAATAGAAGAAACCTTCCGGCGCCCGAATCAGCTCGACGCTGTAACGGTTGTAAAATTCTTCCAGCTCATCCTGGAAATCCATTAAAAAGGCGTGGTTGTCCAACTCATCGATACCGATGTGACGACCCGCGCGCAGTTGGCTATCCAGCGCCGGGAACAGCGAGTTGGACAACGCTTTGGCCAGCTTGACTGGCATTACTTGTTCAATATTTGTCGATGACATGGGCCTGGACCTTGGCTCCGTAATCATTGATTGCCTGCCATTCCGCCGGCAACCCTGAGAAATCTGCTTCAGCCACACCGAGGCGCACTGCCTGGTCGACCACTAAACGTGCCACGTCGAAATGACGCGCACGCGGGTATTGCGCCAGGTAATCGCGCATCACCGCTGCAAGATTGAGCGGCATCTGCTGTTCCTGGTACACCTTCAGCGCCTCTTCGATCATCGCCGCCAGCTGTTCGCGAATTTCGCTGAACTCTTCGAACTCCAGATCCGGCGGCAGTTCCCCGGTCACTTCCTCGCTGCGCAGCGCCAGTTCTTCGTCGCGCATGTCCAGCAGACGATCGGCATTGGCATGGGTCAGCGCCCACGGGTGGTCGAAATAGGTTTGCACCGACTGGCGCAAGCGTTGGGCGAACACGCGGTTTTTATCCATATCGATAGCGGTACGGATAAATTTATGTACGTGGCGATCGTAACCGATCCACAGGTCGATCGCCTGCTGACCCCAGCTGATGATGCGATCCAGCTTGCTCTGCAGATCGAACACCAGCTTGTCGACGAAGCCGAGCTCCACGTTGCCGAGGGTTGCGTCCTGGATGCGCAGCAGATTGGCCTGCAGCTTGTCGCCCGCCGCATCCAGCGTATCCTGCAGTTCGCGCAGGGTGCCCGAGGTTTCCGACAGCAGCATTTCGCAGCTGGAGATCGCCGCCCGCCAGTCTTTGCTCAGCAGCGCCGCGATGTCGTTTTTCACGCTCTGCTGCTGCTCGTCCATCACACGTTGCGTCATGTCGATGCTGTCGAAGATTTCCGCCACCGAATATTTCAATGGCGCGAACACGTTGCGATGCCAATGGAAATCGTCGCCGCCCTCGTCGGCGGCATCGGCGGCGCGTTTGAGTTCCTGCGCCACGATCGACAGCTGCATCGACAGACGCAGCGTGGAGAATTCGCGTTGGCGAATATAGTAATCGGTAATGCCGATACCCAGCGGCGTCAGGCGGTAAATCGCGTTGCCGTCCGCCAGTTCGCTGGTAAAGCGGTTCAACAGGCGCTGGCGCACCATGTCGTTGATCGCATTGTTGGCGCGCATCGCCACCGTTTCATGCGTCTGTTCAAAACCCTTGCTGACATGGCGAAATGCATCAACCAGCTCACCTTCGCTCATCTCGCCGTCCAGCCGTTCGCCATTCAGGGTGGCGATAGCGAGCAGAAATGCGAGACGCTCCGTAGGGAGCGAAATAGAGAAATCATTTTTCCGTGCCCAGGCGACCAGTTCGGGTACTGTCTGGGAAAATTCACTCATAGTTCGTCCTTCAGGTTTGGTTTATGCGCCATGACGTGAATATAGCGCCCCAAACTCACGTACGGCTCCTGCCGGCAATAGTGCTGTTCAAGCGCCAGTAACTCTTCAAATTTTTGTGTTTGCAGCTGTCTGCTCTGCAGGTAGTCGTGAAACACCCGCACGCCGGTTTTGCCGCTGATGCGCATGCCCAGCTGTTCCAGCCAGCCGTAGACCAATAGCGGATCGTGCGGATATTGTGGCGACAGCGAACGCTTGCGGCGCCGTCTGACTTCGGGATCCACCAGTTGGAAGTTACCCAACACCACGTTACGCATCAAGAGACCGTTAGCGTTGAAGAACATCAGCGACAGCGCGCCACCCGGCGTCAGACAGTCGCACAATGCCTGCAGTGCCGCTTCGGGTTCTGCGATCCATTCAAGCACTGCATGAAACAATATCAGATCAACCGGCTGTTCCAAATGTTGAGCGATATCCTGCGCAGAACTTTGTACGAATTGCATGTTCTGGCTCACACCTTTCTGCTCCGCCAGCTGCGCGGCGCGCTGGATCATCTCACCAGAAAGATCGCACAACAACACCTGATGTCCTAATTCTGCCAGTTGGCAGGCCATATGGCCTTCCCCGCCCCCGGCGTCAAGGATGCGCAGCGGCCGCTGCGGCAACTGCGCCAGCAGCCCGGTCAGATCCTGCCAAACCACCGCCTGGCGGATTTTTCCTTTCGTGGTGCCGTAAATATTACGCGCAAATTTTTCAGCAATATCGTCAAAATTGCGATCCTGCATGGACAACGGCTCCGCTGATCTCATTCTTGCGGCGGCAAAGCGCACGCCCATTCAAACCTGCTATTTTGGCACAGACTGGCTTAGAATGTATCTTCTTGCGGCCTGTTTATGCCTGGATGCCGCTTTTTCACCCAAAAGGATCTGATTTTCGATGCTGTTCAACCTGAAAAAGTTCTTTGGCGCCCTGCTGATGCCGCTACCGCTGTTGATGCTGCTGATGGGGCTGGCGCTGTTACTGCTGTGGTTCACCCGTTGGCAAAAAAGCGGTAAGACGATTTTCACGCTGAGCTGGCTGTTTTTACTGCTTTTCAGCCTGCAACCGGTGGCCGACCGACTGCTGCGGCCGATCGAAGCCGAATACCAGACTTATCACGGCAACGATCCGGTCAGCTACATCGTGGTGTTGGGCGGGGGCTATACCTACAATCCCGACTGGGCACCTAGCTCGAACCTGCTCGGCAACAGTCTGCCGCGCGTGACGGAAGGCGTGCGGCTCTACCTTGCGCATCCCGGCGCCAGGATGGTGTTTACCGGCGCGTCCGCCGGACGCATGCAAAGCAACGCCGCCACGGCGGCGCTGGTAGCCGAAAGCCTGGGCGTGCCGCGCAGCGATATGGTGATTTTGAGGGAACCGCGCGATACCGAGGAAGAAGCCGCTCAGGTCGCCAAGTTGGTCGGCGAGCAACCGTTCATTCTGGTGACCTCCGCCAACCATCTGCCGCGTGCCATGCGTTTCTTCAAGGCTAAAGGCCTGCACCCGATCCCAGCACCGGCCAACCAGTTGGCGATCGACTCGCCGCTGAATATCTGGGATCGCGCCACACCGTCGTCGATGTTCCTCGGCCATACCGAACGTGCCTGGTATGAAACGCTGGGCAGCCTGTGGCAGTGGCTGAAAGGCGCGGATAGCGCCGGCGCCGAGTAAAACCCGTTCAACCGGCCAGCCAGGGCAGCAGCTGTTGCGACGCATAGTCGAACGGCCGCCGCTCCAGCTTGCCGGTATGGATCAAACGCCCTACCGCTTCCCACACCACGTATAGCCAGCGCCGCGCAAGGAAAGCGTCGGCGACCGGCGCCCGCTGCAGATAGCTGAACAGCAGTTGGCTGGGCATGCCCGGCTCGCAAAGGCGGAAAAGATCGTATTCGCGCGGCGCCCACAGCACCACACCGGGATTGAGCATCGCCAGCAGTTGATCGCTTTTGGGATCTTTCAGCATACTGCGCAGCGACAGGTTGCCGTGCACCAGGACGCAGGGATCGTCGAAGCCGACGAAGAAATGAGTCAGCGCTTCGCGCGTGCGATACAGCAAACGCCGATCCGCCATGGTCAGCTGCGGGGTAGTGAGATTGGCCACCGTCGCCCACAGCACTTCAACCCGCTGTTGATACCAACAAAACCAGTCGTTCTCCTGCGTGCTGTCAACGCTGCCGACGCTGCCGTGACTGTCGATGCGGTGCCAGGCCAATACCCCGTCGACGATCTGCTCCATCAACATGTTCCAGCGATCCGGCGAACGCGTCGGCGCTTCGGCCGACACGCCGCGCAGGCGTTCGATCAGCAGGATTTCCGTATACGGCGCCTGGTGGGTGCACACTACGCCGTACACCGTCGGCAGGCGAATATCCCCGTCGCGCGCCAACATCGACAACTTATACGCCTCCTGTTGGGCAATACCCTGACAGATAAAACTTTTCGCCATCAGCGGGATGGCGTTGCCCTGCCGATCGTACAGCGAATACATATGCGCATAAGGCTGCTCGCTCACCCGCTCCAGCCGGCTGATGGACTCACCCAGCACAATGCTCAGTTCTGCGCGTAACTGCTCCATAAGGCATTCACCTCAGGCTAATATGGGGGATGCGTAACATCATCGAACGGTGAGCGGAAAAATTCTTCAACGCAGATCAACAAAACGGGGATCAATAGGGGAGGTATTACATCGTCGGCGCGTTGCGCGCCGCGCCGACGAAATCAGGCTCAGGGTTGAATGCTGTCGCGCACGCGCTGGAGATCTTCCGGCGTATCGACCCCCACGCTCGGGATCGCTTTCGCGACCGCCACGTGGATTTTTTCACCGTACCACAGCACGCGCAGCTGTTCCAACAGCTCGATCTGTTCCAGTTGGCTCGGCGCCCAGCTGACGTAGCGGCGCACGAAACCGGCACGGTACGCATAGATGCCGATGTGACGCAGCAGGCTGTCGCCGATGCTCTCTTTCGACGCAGCGAAACGTTCGCGATCCCACGGAATGGTGGCGCGTGAGAAATAGAGTGCGTAGCCCTGTGCGTCCATTACGACCTTCACCGCGTTGGGGTTGAAAGCCTCTTCCGCGCTCTCGATCGGCACTGCCAACGTCGCCATGCCGGCCTGGCTGCCCGCCAGATTCTCTGCGACCTGACGCACGATCACCGGTGGGATCAGCGGTTCGTCGCCCTGCACGTTAACGATGATCTGGTCGTCGGCAAAGCCGTAGTGCGCGATCACTTCCGCCAGACGCTCGGTGCCGGAATGGTGATCCGGGCTGGTCATGCACACTTCGCCGCCGGCGGCTTCCACCGCTTTGGCGACCTCAAGGTGATCGGTCGCCACGATGACGCGGCTGGCGCCGGACTCACGGGCACGCTCCATCACGTGCACCACCATCGGCTTACCGTGAATATCGGCCAGCGGTTTGCCCGGCAAACGGGTTGAGGCGTAGCGGGCGGGAATAATAGCGATAAAACTCATGCGTGCTTCTCGTCCAGCGACAGCGCACGCGCTTCATTTTCCAACAGCACCGGGATGCCGTCGCGCAGCGGGTAAGCCAACCCGTCCGCTTTGCACACCAGCTCCTGGTTTTCTTTATTGAAATAGAGTTTGCCGTTGCATACCGGGCAGGCAACGATTTCGAGTAAACGGTGGTCCATGCATCCTCCGCAAGGGGATTGGTCATCTGGGAAAGGCAGTGAGGATAGCATAACGCCCGGCCTCAGGTTAATCATCGGCGGCACCAACCCGCCGATATTTCCTCACCGCGCCGGCGCAACAGCTTGAACTGCGGCGCATCCCGGCGTAGAATTTTGTGATACAAATCACAAAAAGGTAGTAATACGTGATCAAACGTCTGCATAAAATCATCGCTCTGTTCGCTAACTTCAGCCACTGAGCCCCTTTGTAACGAGCGACGCTTAACTTCGTTTTACCCCACCGACGGCGTCGCTCGTTATCCCACTTCCCAGCCGGCACCCCATTCAGCGGCCAACACCGCCGGAATGTCGCCCAGCGCGACGCGTTGTGCACCGTGCCATTTGGCCGTGCGCGCGATGGCCTGTCGGATATCTTGCGTTCTCTGTTTGCCGAAGCGCACCTGCGGTTCCGCATGGAAGCTGATGATCTCGAAGATGCCCTGGCGACGGTGCGCCTTGGCGTCAATCCGCCCCACCAGCTCGCCACGATGCAGCACCGGCAAGGTGAAGTAGCCATAGCGACGTTTTTCTTTCGGCGTGTAACACTCTAGCCGATAGTCAAAGTTGAACAGCTCGAGCGCCCGACGGCGATCCCACACCACCGGATCAAAAGGCGAAAGCAGGCTGGTGACCGTCGATTTGAGTTTGCCCTGCTCCGCCAGCGGCAGCAATTCCGCCAGTGATTCATGCACATAGAATTGTCCTTCCAGCCCCTCTACCTGCACCGGCGTAATCTCGCCCTGTTCCTGCAGCGCTGCCAGCAAGGCTTTTGGCGCCACGCGCTTCAGCCGATAGTAGTCCGCCAACCACTCGGCGCGGAAAATGCCCAGATAGCGGCAGGTGCGGCACAGCATCTGCCGGCGCGCCTGCTCCACAGGCAGCGTATGGCGCGCATCGTCCCAGGCCGGCAGCAGCCTTTCGGTCAGATCGTAAACCCGGTGGAAGTTGCGACGTTCGGCCACCATCAGCTTGCCGGCGGTAAAAAGAATTTCCAGATGACGTTTCTCCGGTTTCCAGTCCCACCACCCGCTGTTGCCCTTCTTCTCGGCGCTGAAATCGGCGGAGCGCACCGGCCCCTGTTGTTCGATGTGCCGCAGCAGGTTGTCCATCGCGGCCTGGTGCTGCTGCACCCAGGCGGCGGAGTATTTCCAGCCCATATCATGCGGCGCCAGCATGCGGTGGCGCAGCAGGCCAAAATCTTCGATCGGCAGGAAACAGGCCTCGTGCGCCCAATACTCGAACAGCTTGCGGCCGGCGAGCGCCTGCTCAAGCCACTCCGGCTGATAGGCTCCCAAACGGCTGAACAGCACCAGATACGGGCTGCGAGCAACGACGCTAATGGTATCGATTTGTAACAACCCCATGCGCTGGATCGCACTCAAGACGTCATCGGGCCGAGCCTGGCGTTTAAGCGGAGAAAGCAGCCCCTGGGCGGCAAGGTGCAGCGCGCGAGCGGCGGTAAGGGAAAGGGTCGGGATGGTCATCCTGATATCCGTGGCGAGTAGGCAATGGCCTGATAATAGTGGATATCGCGGGATTTATCTTCGCCAGTGCTTGCGGGTGGCGACACCGGCACTGGCGAGGAAGGTGGGTGCGATCAGAACGCGATAACGTCTGCCGCGGACAGCCCATGCGAGCTGCGATAGATCGAGAACTCAACGTTCTGACCTTCGTTCAACGACTTATTTTTGGTGTTGGCGATAGCGTTGCGATTGACATAGATTTCGTCGCTGCCATCTACCGGTGAAATAAAACCATAGCCTTCGGCCTGATTAAACCATTTCACACGGCCCATTTTTAACACAGTATTTTTAAACATAACTTATATCCTTTTACTTGAGCATCCTTGACAACGTCATTTTTTATATTGTCTGGACGCTACCAGCCCATCCTAAAGTTTTTCGTAACAAACCTCTCGTGAGCAAAAAATTAAAAAACCCGCACGAAGGCGGGCTTGTTGAACTTAATATCTTCCGCATGATTCAGCGCTGAGGCATCACCATGGTTGTATTAAGATCTCCTATACGCGTTCCCTGTCTTCTTACAGAGCAACTACGTTAGCGGCAGCCGGCCCGCGCGGGCTGTCCTGGATGGTGTACTCGACGCGCTGGCCTTCAGCCAGGGTCTTGAAACCGTCGGTCATAATAGCGGAGAAGTGTACGAATACATCTTTGCCGCCGTCGTGCTGCTCAATGAAACCAAAACCTTTGCTTTCGTTGAACCACTTAACTTGACCCGTCTTCTTAGACATTACTTTTACCTTTAAATATATTTACAAAACCTGCCATAAGAGGCAATTGTGGCCATGTCAGAAACATTACTTATGGGAGGTACTTAGAAGGTTCGTCTTTGAAGCGGAATCGGATGATAACGTTTTTGGAGGAACTGCTTAACTCTAAACTCGAACATAAATAGGTCTGGATTACAGGCCGACTTGCATTTACTCATAAAAATGATGAATGCACAAGAGGTTTATTGCCTTTAATTCATAAATACGCCGAATTTATTTTTATCCCCATGAATATACATGACTTAATTTAACGCTCGCCGCGGCCGATCCACCGCGTTCTTCTCCTCACCGAGGCATCGTTTGCCCGTCCGTGCGCTACAAATGAGAGCTAACGCATAAAACTCTAATATGCTTGCCACGTCTATAACAAATCCCAAATCAGATGGCTAAACTTGAGGGGAAAACAAGGCAGACGGCTTTTTCGCCAGCACTTTTGCCGCTAAAAACACGATTTTTCAGATTATGCTGAATCAAGGAGCTATGCGCATGACCGCCCAGCAGTTCGTTTCACCTAATGAAATCCGCGCCAGATTCTCTCACGCGATGTCGGACATGTACCAAAAGGAGGTACCGCTGTACGGCGATCTGCTGGAGCTGGTGGCGGAAACCAACCGACAGGTTCTGCGCGAAGATGCCGCACTGGCTCATCAACTGCAAATCACCGGCGAGATCGAACGCCTTGCGATGGAGCGCCACGGCGCGATCCGGGTCGGCACTGCTGGCGAACTGGCCACCCTGCGCCGTCTGTTCCGGGTGATGGGCATGGCGCCGGTCGGTTACTATGATCTGTCTGTGGCGGGCGTTCCCGTGCACTCGACCGCCTTTCGCGCCGTACACGAAGACGCGCTGCAGGTCAGTCCGTTCCGCGTATTTACCTCCTTGCTTCGCCTGGAGCTGATAGAAGATCCCGCGCTGCGTGAGCTGGCCGAAGGCTTGCTGGCGCGCCGCCGTATCTTTACCGATCGCGCGTTGGAACTGATCGCGTTGCAGGAAGCGCAAGGCGGGCTAAATGAAGTACAGGCGCAAGAATTTGTCGAACAAGCGCTGGAAACCTTCCGCTGGCACAACCAGGCGACGGTCAGCGCCGAAGAATACCGGCAGCTACACGATCAGCATCGCCTGATCGCCGACGTGGTGGCGTTTAAAGGGCCGCATATCAATCATCTGACACCGCGCACGCTGGATATCGATCGCGTTCAACAGGCGATGCCCGCCCGCGGTATTACGCCCAAAGCGGTCATCGAGGGCCCGCCTCGGCGCCGTCGCGCGATCCTGCTGCGCCAGACCAGCTTCAAGGCGTTAGAAGAACGCGTCGATTTCGTTGAGCGCGACGGCCGCGTCGTCGCCGGTCATCATACCGCGCGGTTCGGCGAGATCGAACAGCGCGGCGTGGCGCTGACGACGAAAGGACGCGAACTTTACGATCGTCTTCTGCAGGCCACCAACGATGCGCTGCAGACGCCGCCGAGCGAGAAAAATGCCGAACGCTATTATCAGCTGCTGGAAGAAAACTTCCGGGCATTTCCGGATGATTACGCCACGCTGCGCGAGCAACAGCTGGCCTGGTTCCGCTATTTCCCGACCGAATGCGGCCTGGCGGCCAAAGAATCGCTGGATAAGCACAGCACCCTGGAGCAACTGATCGAGAAAGAACACGTTCGCTTCCAGCCACTGGTGTATGAAGATTTTCTGCCGGTCAGCGCGGCGGGGATTTTCCAGTCGAATCTGGGGGACAGCCGCCACGCGCAGTACAACGCCGCTTCCAGCCGGGCAGCGTTTGAACACGCGTTGGGCAGTGAGGTGATCGACGAGCTGGCGCTGTATCAGCAAACCCAGCAGCGTTCGCTGGAAGCCTGCGCGCAAGCCCTGGGGCTTGTCACGCTGGCGTCCTGAGGTTACTTAGCCAGTAGAGACTCGATATCCTGCAGCAGTTGCTCAGCCTGAGCGGAAGGTAGCACCGCATCAACCGGTAAATACCACCAATTAGGCTGGGCAAAGGCGCGGCATTTCACCGCGTCCTTCTCCGTCATCAGCAGCGTTTGCTCTGCATTAACCAACGCCGCCAGCTGCGCCTGCTGATATTCCTGATGATCGGCAAACGCCACTTCCTGCACCACCTCGACGTTCAGCTTTTCCAACGTCGCGAAGAAACGCGGCGGATGGCCGATACCCGCCATCGCCACCACGCGCGGCAGCTCGGCCGCCGGACGACGTTCACCGCTCAGCAGGTTCACTGCGTCACGCGCCTGCAGACGCATAGCAATTTCTCCGGCCTGCGCCACGCCGCCATTGGCGACACGCGCATCGACGCTGCCAAGCCGCGCAGCACGCTCACGCATCGGTCCGGCCGGCAACCACCAGCCGTTACCGAACCGACGCACACCGTCGATGACCACCAGCTCGAAGTCACGCTGTAAAGCATAGTGCTGCAAGCCGTCGTCGGTGATGATCACATCCAGCGGCTGTTGTTGCAGCAGAGCCTGCACCGCCTCGGCGCGCTTGGGCGCGATCGCCACGGGCGCCCCGGTACGCTGATAAATCAGCACCGGCTCATCCCCCGCCTCGCGGGTCGATGTATTCTGACCCAGCACCAGAGGATAGACCGCCGACTTGCCGCCGTAGCCGCGCGACACCACCCCAACGCGGTAGCCCCGCTGCTGCAGGTGTTCCACCAGCCAGATCACCATCGGCGTTTTGCCGTTGCCGCCGGCGGTGAGATTACCCACCACCACCACCGGCACCGGCGAACGCCAACTTTTACGCAGGCCGCAGCGGTAACTGAGGCGGATCAGCCAGCTGAACAGGCCATACAGCCACGAGAGCGGCAATAGCGCCAGATAAAGCAACGAACCGCCGGACCAGATGCGCTCAATCATTATTGACCAAACTGCATGCGGTGCAGTTGCGCATAGGCGCCCTGCCGTTCAAGCAACTCGGTGTGTTCGCCGCGTTCAACAATGCGACCATCTTCCACCACCAGGATCTCGTCCGCCTTCTCAATCGTCGACAGGCGGTGCGCGATCACTAATGAAGTACGGTCTTTCTGCAACTCGTCCAGCGCAGCCTGAATGGCACGTTCGGACTCGGTATCCAGCGCAGACGTCGCCTCATCCAGGATCAGGATCGGGCAGTCGCGCAGCAACGCACGCGCGATGGCGATACGCTGACGTTGGCCGCCGGACAGCATTACGCCGTTCTCACCGATCACCGTATCCAGGCCGTTCTCCATCTTGTTGATGAAGTCCATTGCGTACGCCATTTCGGCCGCTTTCTCAATCTGCTCGCGGCTATATTCACTCTCGCGTGCATAGGCAATGTTGTTGGCGATGGTGTCGTTGAACAGGTGCACGTTTTGCGAGACCAGCGCTACCTGATTGCGCAGCGAGGCCAGGGTATATTCGCGCAAATCGTGGCCATCCATCAGGATTTCGCCTTCTTGGATATCGTAGAAACGCGTCAACAGGTTGGCGATAGTGGATTTACCCGAACCGGAACGGCCCACCAAGGCGACGGTCTTGCCTTCGGCGATTTTCAGGTTGATATCACGCAGCGCCGGCGTTTCCTTGGATGGGTAGTAGAAAGTGACGTTGCGGAATTCGATATCGCCTTTCGCACGCTTCACTTCGCGGGTGCCGGTGTCTTTTTCCTGTTCCATGTCCAAAATGGAGAACAGCGTCTGGCATGCCGCCATCCCGCGTTGGAACTGGGCATTGACGTTGGTCAGCGACTTCAGCGGGCGCATCAGCGCGATCATCGATGAGAACACCACGGTAATGGTACCGGCGGTCAGGGTTGCCATCACGCTTGGGAAGCTGGCGGCAAACAGCACGAACGCCAGCGCCAGCGAAGCGATCAGCTGAATGATCGGATCGGAAATCGAAGACGCGGAAACCAGTTTCATGCCCTGTTGACGCATGCGGTTGCTGACCGAGTTGAAGCGCTCGGTTTCCACCTGCTGGCCACCGAAGATCAGCACTTCTTTATGGCCTTTCAGCATCTGTTCGGCGCTGGTGGTCACCTGCCCCATCGTGTTCTGCATGTTCTTGCTGATGTTGCGGAAACGCTTGGAGACCAGGCGAATAGCGATGGAGACGATCGGCGCCAGCACGATCAGGATCACCGACAGCTGCCAGCTGTAGTAGAACATCATGATGAACAGGCCAATGATCGAAGCCCCTTCACGCACCACGGTCACCAGCGCGCTGGACGAGGAGGAAGCTACCTGCTCGGAATCATAGGTAATGCGTGACAGCAAAGTCCCGGTGGACTGTTGATCGAAGAAGGCCACCGGCATTCTCATCATGTGGCCAAACAGGCGGCGACGCATCTGCATCACCACCATGCCGGAAACCCAGGAAATGCAGTAGCTTGAAACAAAGCTGGTTACGCCGCGCATCAGCATCAGCGCGATGACGGCCAACGGCATCCACACCAGCACGCTGCTGTCGGTTTTTCCAAACCCATCGTCCAATAGCGGTTTAAGCAGAGACAGCATCAGCGTGTCCCCCGCTGCGTTCATAATCAACGCAATGGCGGCCACAATCAGCCCGGTCTTAAAAGGAGTGATCATCGGCCAGAGTCGACGGAATGTCTGCCAGGTCGAGAGATCTTTATCATTCATCATGCAAATACCAGCATCGGAAGAAATAGCGGCCTATTTTACTCATTATCACCCTCTACGCCAAACCGCTGATGGTACCAACGGGGCATTAATTGTTCGCGAAAGCCTTTAATTTGCCAATCGTTGTCGAAAAAAAGTACCGATAACTGGCCGGAGCGCGTCGTATCGCGCCATATAATGCCATTTGCCCGGTATCTGGCGACCACTTTACGCGCCGGCAAACGCCATTTGTTGTAACGAGATGCTGACGCCAATGCCGCCTGAGGATTGACCGCGCGCAGAAACGGCGGCGTGGAAGAGGTTCTGCTGCCATGGTGCCCCACCTGCAACACCGTAGCCGCCAAGCGATCGCGCCGTAACCGGAGCAGCTGCGCCTCCGCCTTTTTTTCCGCGTCGCCGGTAAGCAGCATGCTGTGTTTCCCGTCGTCGATACGGATCACGCAAGAGTCGTCATTACCCGGCTTTTTACGCGTTTTCGGCGGCCACAGCACTTCGAATTGCAACCCCTGCCAGCGCCAGCGCTCACCGGCGACGCAGGGCAAGTGCCCCTCCCCGCGCATCGGGCTGCGCACCGTAGCCTGTGGAAACACCCGCCGCACAGCAGGCACCCCACCGGTATGATCGAGGTGGTCATGGCTGATAATGATCTGTTCCAGTTCAATACCCCGCCAGTTCAGCATTGGCAAAATATGCCGCTCGGCGGCGCTGCCACCCGGCCAACGATCGCCGGTATCGTACAGTATTCCTTTGCCGTTTCGCTCAATGACCACCGCCAAGCCGTGCCCAACATCAAGCATATCGACTCGCCAGCGGTAAGCCGGTTCTTTTTCCCGCCACAGCACGCAGCATATCGCTATCGTCGCCAGTCCCGACGCATAACGCCGCCACCAATGAAAGCGCCAACAGACGACGATGAGCCATCCCGCCGCGCTGGCCAACAGCGAAGCCGCGCCCAAATCCACCCAGCCGCGTTGCAGGTAATGCAGCGGCACAAATACCCACTGCAGCGTGAAGTCCGCCAGCCACCATAGCCCGTAGCTTAACGAGGGAAAGAAGCCAAACATCACCGCCAGCAAAATCAGCGGCACCGTTACTAAGGAGACAATAGGTACCGCCCACAAATTGGCCGGCAGCGAGGTCAGCGTCAGGCCCAGAAACAGCGCGGCCTGCATCGGCACCAGCAGCAACGTCATGCCGAGCTGAATATGCAGCCAACGCACCGGTGCCCAATACCAGGTCGAACGAAATCGCTCGCCGAGCGGTGCCCATTCGAACCAAAAAATCAGGCACCCCACCGCCAGTACCGACAGCCAGAAACTGTCTGACAAGACCGCCAGCGGATCGCACAGCAAAATAAGCCCGACACACCACAGCCACACCTGCCAGGAAGAACAATGAACGCCGCGCAAGCGCAGCAGCATCCACAACGTCATCGCCAACGCGGTGCGTACCGCCGGCGGCTGGGCGCCTACCAACCAGACATAGATCAGCGTCGCTACCCAGCCCGCGACCAGCGGAAAGCGATAGCCAATTAGATGAGAAGGAAGAAAAAACTGCAGCGCACGCAATGTAACCCAGAACAAGATGGCGACCATCGCCACATGCAACCCTGAGATCGCCATCAAGTGTGCGATGCCGGTTTTCAACATCAGCATGCGCAAAGCCTGCTCCAGCGC
The DNA here is from genome assembly GCF_052168755.1 of Serratia sp. CY43202. Classification (NCBI taxonomy): domain Bacteria; kingdom Pseudomonadati; phylum Pseudomonadota; class Gammaproteobacteria; order Enterobacterales; family Yersiniaceae; genus Serratia; species Serratia sp. CY43202. The sequence continues at coordinate 177,265 of NZ_JBJNMB010000004.1, read as the reverse complement.
GGTTCGCTCCCCAAATGCCAACGCCAGCAATACAGCCTTGTAACGCAGCTCGCCGATATTGGTTTCCGCATGGCTGATTATGCGCTGGCGTAGGCCGCAATCGCCATCCAGCAAACGAGCCTGCCTGACTTGCCCAGTCAACGGCTGGCGTTGTGCGATCGCCCACCGTTGGCTGTCGAAGCCGCCTTCATTGAGTTTGCCATGTACCGGCCGCAAACGCAGTTTCAATTGCCAACGCTGCCCGGCGCACAGGCGCTGCTGTTCCGGGGCCCATAGCGTGGTAAACGTCAATGCAGGTACCAACCAATGACCATCTATCCGCTCGATGCGCATCAGCGCCTGTTTACTGGCGGCGGGCTTCAGCGCGATGCTGCTAACCTGCACCACCGCCGTCACATCCGGCCCGCGACTTAAGCGCTCCACTTGCCCAATCAGGCTTCCGGCGTTGAAAACCGCCCACGCGAACCCCAATCCCAGGCAGGCCAAATAACGGCAGAACGGCCAACGAATGCGCAGCAGTAAACCGGCAACAAGCAGCATCGGCCACAGCTGCCATTGCTCAGGCAACTGCGGTAAAACCAGCAGCGGCAGGATGCCGCAGATAACGGCGAATATCGCCAGATCCAGCGAAATTTTGATCGCTCTTCTCCCATCGGCTCCGCCATGAGCAAAAGCGCGTCATGGCAAGCAAGCAGGATCATTCAGCCGACATGTCACCGCCAGCGGGCTTTAATGAAGATGCGGTGAACATGGCAGGATAAGAGAGATCTATGCAGGAGCCACATCGTAAATGCGGCGCGGTGCGCAATTCCTAAGCGGAGCAGGGAGAACCGCAGGCGAAAAAAAACGGCGCCTTAAAGGCACCGTTTTATATTCTTTTCAAGCAACAACGCTATGAGCAGTCAGCGACTAGCCATAGATATTGGCGCGGTCACGCAACTCTTTGCCTGGTTTGAAGTGAGGAACGTACTTGCCGTCCAGCTCAACTTTGTCACCGGTTTTCGGGTTGCGACCTACACGCGGGGCACGGTAGTGAAGAGAAAAACTGCCGAATCCGCGGATCTCAATGCGTTCGCCCTCGGCCAGCGTAGCGGCCATGTGCTCAAGCATCTCTTTCACTGCATCCTCAACGGCCTTCGCCGGAATATGAGATTGCTGGCCAGCAAGTCTTTCAATAAGTTCAGACTTGGTCATAGTACCTCCAAGCTTTGCAGCTAAACTACCGTATCGGGGCGGTCAGAAACCGCCCCCCGTCATTACTCGCCTTTAGCCGCTTTGAAAGCTTCAGCCATTGCGTTAGAGAAGTTGCCTTCTTCCTGTTTGTTGTTAACAGTTGCGATGGCGTCTTTCTCGTCAGCTTCGTCCTTAGCACGTACGGACAGGCTTACAACGCGGTTCTTACGGTCAACGCCGGTGAATTTAGCTTCAACTTCGTCACCTACGTTCAGAACCAGAGTTGCATCTTCAATGCGGTCGCGAGAGGCTTCAGATGCACGCAGGTAACCTTCTACGCCGCCTGCCAATTCAACTGTAGCACCTTTGGCGTCAACTGCAGTGACTTTACCAGTAACAATAGCACCTTTCTTGTTCATAGACAGGTAGTTATTGAACGGGTCTTCAGCCAGCTGCTTCACGCCCAGGGAGATACGCTCGCGCTCTGCGTCAACTTGCAGAACAACCGCAGCGATTTCGTCGCCTTTCTTGTATTCACGTACTGCTTCTTCGCCTGCAACGTTCCAGGAGATGTCAGACAGGTGAACCAGGCCGTCGATGCCGCCGTCCAGGCCGATGAAGATACCGAAGTCAGTGATAGACTTGATTTTACCTTCAACGCGGTCGCCCTTGTTGTGGGTCTCTGCGAACTGCTGCCATGGGTTGGATTTGCACTGCTTCAGGCCCAGGGAGATACGACGACGTTCTTCATCGATGTCCAGAACCATCACTTCCACTACGTCGCCCACGTTAACAACTTTGGACGGATGGATGTTTTTGTTGGTCCAATCCATTTCAGAAACGTGTACCAGACCTTCAACGCCTTCTTCGATTTCTACGAAGCAGCCGTAATCAGTCAGGTTGGTTACACGACCAGTCAGCTTGGTGCCTTCTGGGTAACGTTTCGCGATAGCAACCCATGGATCTTCGCCCAGCTGTTTCAGGCCCAGGGAGACACGAGTACGCTCGCGGTCGAACTTCAGCACTTTAACAGTGATTTCATCGCCAACGTTGACGATTTCGCTTGGGTGCTTAACGCGTTTCCAAGCCATGTCAGTGATGTGCAGCAGGCCGTCTACGCCGCCCAGATCAACGAATGCACCGTAGTCAGTGAGGTTCTTAACGATACCTTTGACTTCCATGCCTTCCTGCAGGTTTTCCAGCAGTTGATCGCGCTCAGCGCTGTTCTCGGATTCGATAACCGCACGGCGAGAAACGACAACGTTGTTGCGCTTCTGATCCAGCTTGATGACTTTGAACTCAAGCTCTTTGCCTTCCAGGTGCAGAGTGTCACGTACCGGACGCACGTCAACCAGGGAACCTGGCAGGAACGCGCGGATGCCGTTCAGCTCGACGGTGAAGCCACCCTTCACTTTGCCGTTGATAACACCGGTTACAGTCTCAGCTTCTTCGTAGGCTTTTTCCAGCGTGATCCAAGCTTCGTGACGCTTAGCTTTCTCACGGGACAGCAGGGTTTCACCGAAGCCGTCTTCAACAGCATCCAGAGCAACGTCAACTTCGTCACCAACCTGGATTTCCAGCTCGCCCTGGGCGTTTTTGAATTGCTCAGCCGGGATGGCAGACTCAGATTTCAGACCGGCGTCAACCAGTACGATATCTTTGTCGATAGCAACAACGACGCCACGAACGATGGAACCCGGGCGGGTTTCGATTTCTTTTAAGGATTCTTCAAAGAGTTGAGCGAAAGATTCAGTCATGTTGTTAATCTTCAGGGTTCTTTAGTTTAACGTCCATTTAGCGTCCCGCCGAATGGGGTTGTTTCACATACCCCGCCATTGGCTCCATGCCGACAGGGTTTAAGGTTACAGGGGTAAAATTTTACCCGATATATTGCGATACCGCTATGACAAATATGACAAAAAGCCAATAGCGCCGCCGCGCTTATTGCTGCGGCAACGCCAACACTTTCTGTGCATACGTCAACGCCTGCCGGATCACTTCTTCGATCGACATACTGGTAGAATCCAGCACGAGGGCGTCAGAAGCAGGCACCAGAGGCGCGATAGGCCGATTACGGTCACGGTCGTCCCGTTCCTTTATCTCGGCTAAAAGACGTTCAAAGTTAACATTAAAGCCCTTCTCCTGCAACTGCAGCATGCGGCGGTGTGCGCGCTCCTCCGAGCTGGCGTCGAGGAAAATCTTGACCGGCGCGTCCGGGAACACCACCGTGCCCATATCGCGACCGTCGGCAATCAGGCCGGGCGCTTCGCGGAATGCGCGCTGGCGGCGCAGCAACGCCTCGCGCACGCGAGGAAACGCCGCCGCTTGCGACGCGGTGTTGCCGACGGTTTCGGTGCGGATCTCATTGCTGACGTCCTCACCTTCCAAAATCACCTGCAGCTTGCCGTCCTGGGCAACGAAGCGAACGTCGAGATGTGCGGCCAGCGGAACCAGCGCTTCCTCAGAAGTGATATCCACCTGATGATGCAACGCCGCCAGCGCCAGCACGCGATAGATCGCGCCGGAATCCAGCAAACGCCAACCAAGGGACTCGGCCAACGCTTTACACAGCGTGCCTTTGCCTGCGCCACTTGGTCCATCAACGGTTATCACCGGGGCTGTAGCCGTCATTTCTCTCTCCTTCAGGTAGAAAACCTCACAGAGACACGGCGCGCTTCGACTCGAAGCCCGTGCGCTCTGCCACCTGCCCAATCAGGGGCAAATACGGTGGCGTATTATACGCTGCCCTACGGCAATCTGTTACCCTGGAACTGTCCGGTTGTTGAAAATAAGCGCACAACCGCGAAAAAGTATAGAAGAAACGCCGGTCGCCGAAGGTTAAAAACGATAAAGGCCCACAAAGGGGCCTTAAAATAAACGATTTGACGGGTTACTACGCCGGCTGGCTGATGCGCGCCAACTGCTCGAAATAATCCGGGAAGGTTTTCGCGGTGCATTTCGGATCGAGAATGGTGACCGGGGTATCCGACAGCGCCACCAGCGAGAAGCACATCGCCATGCGGTGATCGTTGTAGGTACCGATCTCGGCAAACTGCAGTTTGGCCGGCGGCACGACGTGAATGTAGTCTTCGCCCTCGTCCACTTCCGCCCCCACTTTACGCAGCTCGGTGGCCATCGCCGCCAGACGGTCGGTCTCCTTCACCCGCCAGTTGTAGATATTGCGGATGGTGGTCGGCCCCTCGGCGAACAACGCCGCGGTGGCGATAGTCATCGCCGCGTCCGGAATGTGGTTCATGTCCATGTCGATGCCGTGCAGTTCACCGCGGCTGCACTCGATGAAATCGTCGCCCCAGGTGATGCGCGCGCCCATTTTCTCCAGCACATCGGCGAATTTGGTATCGCCCTGCACGCTATTGCGGCCGATGCCGGTCACGCGCACGGTGCCGCCTTTGATCGCCGCCGCCGCCAGGAAGTAGGAGGCGGAAGAAGCGTCGCCCTCAACCAGATAATCGCCCGGCGCGATATACGTCTGGCGCCCTTGGATATGGAACACCCGGTAGTTGTCGTGGCTCACCGATACGCCGAAGGTACGCATCAGATGCAGCGTGATGTCGATGTACGGCTTGGAAACCAACTCGCCCTTGATGTGGATCTGCGTATCCTGCGGCGCCAGCGGCGCGGTCATCAGCAACGCGGTCAGGAACTGGCTGGAGACGCTGCCGTCAACGGTGACGTCGCCGCCCAGGAAGCCGCCGCGCAGGCGAATCGGCGGGTAATCGGTCTGCTCGAGATAATCAATCTGCGCCCCGCCCTGGCGCAACGCGTCCACCAGATGGCCGATCGGGCGCTCTTTCATGCGCGGTTCACCGGTCAACACCACGTCGCCTTCGCCGAGGCACAGCGCCGCCGCCAATGGGCGCATCGCCGTACCGGCGTTGCCGAGGAACAGTTCCAGCGGCTGGCCGGCCACCAGCGGCCCGGCCACGCCGGTCACTTCGCACACGGTACGATCGGCGGAAAGTTGATAGTTCACACCCAACGCCTGCAACGCGTTCAGCATATGACGCACGTCGTCGCTGTCCAGCAGGTTAGTCAGCCGGGTCGTGCCTTTCGCCAGCGCCGCCAGCAGCAGAGCGCGGTTAGAAACGCTCTTCGAGCCGGGTAAGTTGACGGTGCCATTGACCAGGGCGACCGGTTGTAACGTCAGGGAATCCACCATGTGAACAAAACTCTCCAATTCTGATAAACGAAACGGCTCCGGAATAATGCCGGAGCCGCTTTAATGCAAAAGGACAACAGCCTGAGGCAGCCCGCGCCTGGCGGGCTGACGGAATCAACCGTGACGACGTTCGAAGTCGGCCATGAAGTCGGTCAGCGCCTGCACGCCGGCCAGCGGCATCGCATTGTAAATAGAAGCGCGCATGCCGCCAACTACCCGGTGGCCTTTCAGCGCCTGCAGGCCGATGGCCTCGGCTTCGCTGAGGAACACTTTGTCCAGCGCCGCATCGGCCAGTTGGAACGGCACGTTCATCCACGAGCGGTTGGCGATGGCCACCTGGCTGCGGTAGAAGTCGGATTTATCGATGGTCGCGTACAGCAGCTCGGCCTTGGCCTGATTGCGTTTTTGCATCTCCACCAGGCCGCCCTGCTCTTTCAGCCATTTGAACACCAGCCCGGACAGGTACCAGGCGAAGGTCGGCGGGGTGTTGAACATCGAATCGTTCTCGGCCAGCACGGTGTAGTCGAGGATCGACGGCACTTCTTTGCGCGCCTTGCCCAGCAGATCGTCACGCACGATCACCAGCGTCAGGCCGGCCGGGCCGATATTTTTCTGCGCGCCGGCGTAAATCACGCCGAAGCGGCTGACGTCGAGCGGGCGGGACAGGATGGTCGAGGAGTAATCGCCGATCACCACTTTGTCGCCGAAGTCCGGCGTTTCATCGATGGCCACGCCGTCGATGGTCTCATTCGGGCAATAGTGCACATAGGCCGCGTCGGCGCTGAGTTGCCACTCTTTCATCGGCTTGATGCCGCTCAGGCCGTCGATGCGGGTTTTCACGTCGATGACGTTCGGGGTGCAATACTTTTCTGCTTCCTTGATGGCGCTGTGCGCCCAATAGCCGCCGTCGATATAGTCAGCGGTGACCTTGTCGCCCAGCAGGTTCAGCGGCAGCGCGGCAAATTGTGCGCGGGCGCCGCCGTGGCAAAACAGCACCTTATAGTTGGAGGGGACTTTCAGCAGATCGCGCAGATCCTGTTCCGCCTGCTCGGCAACGGCGATGAATTCTTTGCTGCGGTGACTGATCTCCATCACTGACGTGCCCAGGCCGTGCCAGTTGCACAGTTCCTGTTCCGCACGACGCAACACTTCCACCGGCAGCATCGCCGGGCCAGAGCTAAAATTATAAACCTGAGTCATTTCCCCTCACCACATTCACTGTTCGCCGCAGAAAAGCGACCTGTCGAAAAGATGCCCGAAGTTAACGCTCGCGTTAACCAACCCATCGGTTTTATCACTCACGCCCCATGGCTGCAACGCTTATTCGCCCGCCGGCGGCAAACGGTCGCGCCGGATGATGACAGGCTCTGCGGCCATCGCGATTGTTTGGACGATAAAACCCTGCGACATGGGGAAATTCAGCGGGTTAACGCGGTGCTTTATGCTGTATTCAGCCGAGATGGCTGCGGGAACCCGGTCGGCCCCCGCAGGAGAGAAAACGATCAGTACTGATTGAACATCTGCTGGATTTGCTTCGCGTCTTTGGCTTGCGTCAGCGCGAGCTGCAGCAAAATGCGCGCTTTTTGCGGATTCAGCGTGCCGGCGGCCACGAAGCCGTACTTGGCGTCGTCCACTTCCGCATCTTCGGTAGTGGCGCCGGTCGGTACGCGCGAAGAACGCACCACCGCCACGCCGTTGTGTGCCGCCGTCGCCAGTGTGTCGAACACCGTTTTATACAGGTTGCCGTTGCCGACCCCGGCGCTGACGATGCCCTGGTACCCTTCGGCGATCAGCGCCTTGACCGGCGCATCGGAGGCGTTGGCGTAGTTGTAGACGATGCCGACCTTCGGCAGTTCGTTCAGCTTGCTGACGTCGAACGGCGTATCACGGGTATGCTTGCGCTGCGGTGAGCGCTGGTAATCGACCTTGCCGTTGTGGATATACCCGAGCGGGCCAAAGTTCGGCGACTGGAAGGTCTGCACGGCGGTGGTATTGGTCTTGGTGACGTCGCGCGCGTCCAGCACGGTGTCGTTCATCGCCACCAGCACCCCGCGGTTGGCCGATTGCGGATCCGCCGCCGTCACCACCGCATTATACAGGTTGAACGGACCATCGGCGCTCATCGCCGTCGCCGGTCGCATCGCCCCGACAAGCACCACCGGCTTGTCGCACTTCACCGTCAGATCGAGGAAGTAGGCCGTCTCTTCCAGCGTATCGGTGCCGTGGGTGATGACGAAGCCGTCGGTTTTGCCGCAGTCGGCGTCAATTTTCTTCACCAGCGTCAGCCAGACCTGATCGTTCATGTCCTGCGAGCCGATGTTCACCACCTGCTCCCCCTGCACGTTGGCGATATCTTTCAGCGCCGGCACCGCATCGACCAGCGCCTCGACACCCAGCTTGCCCGCGGTATAGTTAGATTTCGTCGCCGAATCGCCGCCACCGGCGATGGTGCCGCCGGTCGCCAGCAGGGTGATGTTGGGCAGCGCCAGCGCCGAGGCGCTGACGCCGGTCAACAAGAGGATTAACACGCTGAGTTTCACTGATTTCATTAGATTTCTCCGTGACAGATAACTCGCTGAATTATGGCCTTTATCCTTAAAAAAACTGTGACTTTGCCACCGCTTTAGGAATACGTGGAGCTCCAGCGTAAAACCCCGTATCATTGCGCGTTTTTAGTACGCGCAAAAAGTGAAGACAATGACGCAAACTTTTATCCCCGGTAAAGACGCCGCTCTGGAAGACTCCATCGCCCGTTTCCAGCAGAAACTGAGCGACCTCGGTTTCAACATCGAAGAAGCCTCCTGGCTGAATCCAGTGCCGCACGTGTGGTCGGTGCACATTCGCGATCGCGATTGCCCGCTGTGCTTCACCAACGGCAAAGGCGCCAGCAAAAAAGCCGCGCTGGCCTCCGCGCTGGGTGAATATTTCGAGCGCCTGTCCACCAACTACTTCTTCGCCGATTTCTATCTGGGCAAGCAGATCGCCGAAGGCGACTTCGTGCACTACCCGAATGAGAAATGGTTCCCGATCCCGGCGGACGATACGCTACCGGCCGGCATCCTCGACGAGCGTCTGCACGCCTTCTACGATCCGCAACAAGAGCTGAGCGCCAGCGATCTTGTCGATCTGCAATCCGGTAACGCCGATCGCGGCGTGTGTGCGCTGCCGTTTACCCGTCAGTCCGACCAGCAAACCGTGTACATCCCGATGAATATCATCGGCAACCTGTATGTTTCCAACGGCATGTCCGCCGGCAACACCGCCAACGAAGCGCGGGTGCAGGGCCTGTCGGAAGTGTTCGAGCGCTATGTGAAAAATCGCATCATCGCCGAATCCATCAGCCTGCCGGCGATCCCGGACGAAGTGCTGAATCGCTATCCGGGCGTGGTGGAAGCCATCGCCAAACTGGAAGAGGAAGGTTTCCCGATCCTCTCCTATGATGCCTCGCTGGGCGGCAACTACCCGGTAATCTGCGTGGTGCTGTTCAACCCGACCAACGGCACCTGCTTCGCCTCGTTCGGCGCGCACCCGGACTTCGGCGTGGCGCTGGAGCGCACGGTAACCGAGCTGCTGCAGGGCCGCAGCCTGAAAGATCTCGACGTGTTCACCGCACCGACCTTCGATGACGAAGAAGTGGCGGAACACACCAACCTGGAAACGCACTTCATCGACTCCAGCGGCCTGATCTCCTGGGATCTGTTCAAGCAGGATGCGGACTATCCGTTCGTTGACTGGAGCTTCAGCGGCAGCACGCAGGAAGAGTTCGCCACCCTGATGAGCATCTTCGACAAAGAAGACGCGGAAGTGTACATCGCCGACTACGAGCACCTGGGCGTCTACGCTTGCCGCATCATCGTGCCGGGCATGTCCGATATCTACCCGGCAGAAGACCTGCTGCTGGCCAACAACAGCATGGGCGCGCACCTGCGCGATACGCTGCTGGCGCTGCCGGGCAGCGAGTGGGAGCCGGAAGAGTACCTGGCGCTGATCGAGCAGTTGGACGACGAAGGGCTGGACGACTTCACCCGCGTACGCGAACTGCTGGGCATTGCCAGCGGCAAAGACAATGCCTGGCATACCCTGCGCGTGGGCGAGCTGAAGTCGATGCTGGCGCTGGCGGGCGGCGATCTGGATCAGGCGCTGATCTGGACCGAATGGACGCAGGACTTCAATGCCTCGGTGCTGAGCCCGGCGCGCAGCAACTACTACCGCTGCCTGCAAACGCTGCTGCTGCTGGCGCAGGAGCCTGAACGCGAAGCGGCGCAGTACTACACCGCGTTCGTGAAGATGTACGGCCAGGAAGCGGTCGACGCCGCCTCCGCCGCCATCAGCGGTGAAGCGCGCTTCAACGGGCTGTTCGCCGTCGATGCCGATCTGAAGGCGCTGCCGGCCCACCAGGCGCTGCTGGCGGCCTACGAGAAGCTGCAGGCGGCCAAACGCCGCCACTGGGCCAAGGCCTAAGCATCATCAGGGGTACTGCCACTTTGGGAGTACCCCTGCTGCCAAACGCCGCACTTCGCTGCGGCGTTTTCATTTTTGCGGTGTATTTCAACGCATTCGCTTTTATTTTCTCGCGGGAAAATTGGCGGTTAAACGACCATAAAAATAAATAAACCGTCAATTGTTGCCGGACGGTGAAATAATAATTAACCGATAATTAAACTTTCAGCGCTGCGCGGCGACAAAACGCCTAAAAATTTAACTTTACCCTACGCCGTCCACCCGGTGAATTCAAAAAATTTTGCAAACATTAAAAAAATGTTTTTACTTAAAAATCAATAAATTAACCATAAAAACCACACAAAAAACACGTCATTTTGCCGCTCTACTTCCCCGCCTTATGATCCAAATCAAATTTTCCCCTATACTGCTTTGCTAGTATCTCATTGCGTTGTTTTAACCCTTAAGAGCGAGAGTTAGTTTGAAAACTGACAGCCCCTTCGATCTGATTTTACCTGCGGCCACGGCGAAAATCGCTGAAGATGCCGGCGTGTATAAAGCCACCAAACATCCGCTGAAAACGTTTTATTTGGCGATCACCGCCGGTGTCTTCATTTCCATCGCCTTCGTCTTCTACATCACGGCGACCACCGGTACCGCCGGCGTGCCTTTCGGGCTGGCGAAACTGGTTGGTGGCATCTGCTTCTCTCTCGGGTTAATGCTGGTGGTGGTGTCGGGCGCCGACCTGTTCACCTCTACCGTACTTATCGTCATCGCCAAGGCCAGCGGCCGTATCAGCTGGGGCCAGCTGGGCGCCAACTGGCTGAACGTTTATCTCGGCAATCTGATCGGCGCGCTGTTCTTCGTGGCGCTGATCTGGTTCTCCGGCGAGTATATGGTCGCCAACGGCCAGTGGGGCCTGAATGTCCTGCAAACCGCAGACCATAAGCTGCATCACACCTTTATCGAAGCCGTGTGCCTCGGCATTCTGGCCAACCTGATGGTCTGCCTGGCGGTCTGGATGAGCTACTCCGGCCGTACCCTGACAGACAAGATGCTCGCCATGGTGCTGCCGGTCGGTATGTTTGTCGCCAGCGGCTTCGAACACAGCATCGCCAACATGTTTATGATCCCTATGGGCATCGTGGTCAAACACTTCGCCACGCCGGAGTTCTGGCAAGCCGTAGGGGCGGTACCTGAGCAATTCGCTCATCTGACAGTAAGCAACTTCATCATCGACAACCTGATTCCGGTCACCATCGGCAACATCATCGGCGGCGGCCTGTTGGTTGGGTTGACTTACTGGGTAATTTATCTGCGCGGGGGCCGCGAGCAGCACTAAGCTGTGAGTTACCACGCGCAGAGTTAGAAATCCACAATCAAAGGTAGGTGTACAATGACCGAACTTAACGAGAAATTAGCCAACGCTTGGGAAGGTTTCAGCAAGGGTGACTGGCAGAATGAAGTCAACGTTCGTGACTTCATCCAGAAAAACTACACGCCTTATGAGGGTGACGAATCCTTCCTGGCTGGCGCTACTCAAGCCACCACCACCTTGTGGGACAAGGTTATGGAAGGGATCAAACTGGAAAACCGCACTCACGCGCCGGTTGATTTCGACACCAACGTTGCTTCAACCATCGTTTCTCACGACGCGGGTTACATCGCCAAAGAGCTGGAAACCATCGTGGGGCTGCAGACCGACGCCCCTCTGAAACGCGCGCTGATCCCGTTCGGCGGTATCAAAATGGTCGAGGGTTCGTGCAAAGTGTACGGCCGCGAACTGGATCCGCAGCTGAAAAAAGTGTTCACCGAATACCGTAAAACCCACAACCAGGGCGTATTCGACGTTTACACCAAAGACATCCTGAACTGCCGTAAATCCGGCGTGCTGACCGGTCTGCCAGATGCCTACGGCCGTGGCCGCATCATCGGCGACTACCGCCGCGTGGCGCTGTACGGTATCGACTTCCTGATGGCCGACAAGCTGAACCAGTTCAAATCGCTGCAGGAAAAACTGGAAAACGGCGAAGATCTGGAAATGACCATCCAGCTGCGCGAAGAGATCGCTGAACAGCACCGCGCTCTGGCTCAGATCAAAGAGATGGCCGCCAAATACGGTTACGACATCTCCGGCCCGGCCACCAGCGCGCAAGAAGCGGTGCAGTGGACCTACTTTGGCTACCTGGCCGCGGTGAAATCCCAGAACGGCGCCGCCATGTCCTTCGGCCGCGTGTCCACCTTCCTCGACGTGTTTATCGAGCGCGACATCAAGGCGGGCAAACTGACCGAAGAACAAGCGCAGGAACTGATCGACCACCTGGTGATGAAACTGCGTATGGTGCGCTTCCTGCGTACCCCTGAGTACGATGAGCTGTTCTCCGGCGACCCAATCTGGGCAACGGAATCCCTGGCCGGTATGGGCGTAGACGGCCGTACCCTGGTCACCAAAAACAGCTTCCGCTTCCTGAACACCCTGTACACCATGGGGCCGTCTCCGGAGCCGAACATGACCATCCTGTGGTCTGAGAAGCTGCCGCTGAACTTCAAGAAATTCGCGGCGAAAGTGTCCATCGACACCTCTTCCGTTCAGTACGAAAACGACGACCTGATGCGTCCTGACTTCAACAACGATGACTACGCCATCGCTTGCTGCGTCAGCCCAATGATCGTCGGTAAGCAAATGCAGTTCTTCGGCGCCCGCGCCAACCTGGCGAAAACCATGCTGTACGCCATCAACGGCGGCGTTGACGAAAAACTGAAAATGCAGGTCGGCCCGAAAGAAGCGCCGATGATGGACGAAGTGCTGGACTATGACAAAGTCATGGCGCGCATGGACCACTTTATGGATTGGCTGGCCAAGCAATACGTGACCGCGCTGAACATCATTCACTACATGCACGACAAGTACAGCTACGAAGCTGCGCTGATGGCGCTGCATGACCGTGACGTTTATCGCACCATGGCTTGCGGCATCGCCGGTCTGTCCGTTGCGGCCGACTCCCTGTCCGCCATCAAGTACGCGAAAGTCACCACCATTCGCGACGAAGACGGCCTGGCTATCGACTTTAAAGTGGAAGGCGAGTATCCACAGTTCGGTAACAACGACGCCCGCGTCGATGACATCGCCTGTGACCTGGTGGAACGTTTCATGAAGAAAATTCAGAAACTGCGCACCTACCGCAACGCGGTACCGACTCAGTCCGTACTGACCATCACCTCCAACGTGGTATACGGTAAGAAAACCGGTAACACCCCGGATGGCCGCCGCGCCGGTGCACCGTTCGGCCCAGGCGCCAACCCGATGCACGGCCGTGACAAGAAAGGCGCAGTAGCCTCCCTGACCTCGGTAGCCAAACTGCCGTTTGCCTACGCGAAAGACGGGATCTCCTACACCTTCTCTATCGTGCCTAACGCGCTGGGTAAAGACGACGACGTGCGGAAAGCCAACCTGGCGGGCCTGATGGATGGTTACTTCCATCATGAAGCCTCCATCGAAGGCGGTCAGCACCTGAACGTCAACGTAATGAACCGTGAAATGCTGCTGGACGCGATGGAAAACCCTGAGAAATACCCTCAGCTGACCATCCGCGTCTCCGGTTACGCCGTGCGCTTCAACTCGCTGACCAAAGAGCAACAGCAGGACGTCATTACTCGTACCTTCACTCAAACGATGTAATACGCCAACCGGGCGGGAAACCGCCCGGTGCCAACGACAGGGCCGGTTCTGCCGGCCCTTTTCTTCCACCGCTCTCCCCTGACTCTGTGCGAGTCTGTTTTGCCGGACATCTATACTGAATGGATAGCCGGCAAAACAGTTATCCGGCAACTGACCGGCCGACAGGCATCATTACCCCCGGTGGCGGCTCCACCCGCTGCTGCATCGCAGATACCTGGCCGGCGGCCACGCGCCTATTTTTAGACTGCGTTTGACAGTCAATATTGGAGAAAACCCCGCAATGTCAGTAACTGGTCGCATCCACTCCTTCGAATCCTGCGGCACCGTCGATGGGCCCGGGATCCGCTTTATCGTCTTCTTCCAGGGCTGCCTGATGCGCTGCCTCTATTGCCATAACCGCGACACCTGGGATACCCACGGCGGCAAAGAAGTGACCGTCGAAGAGCTGATGAAAGACGCGGTGGCCTACCGCCACTTCATGAACGCCTCCGGCGGCGGCGTGACCGCGTCCGGCGGCGAGGCGATCCTGCAGGCTGAATTCGTGCGCGACTGGTTCCGCGCCTGCCACGCCGAAGGCATCAATACCTGCCTGGACACCAATGGCTTCGTGCGCCGCTACGATCCGGTGATTGACGAGCTGCTGGACACCACCGATCTGGTGATGCTGGATCTGAAACAGATGAACGACGAGATCCACCAGAACCTGGTCGGCGTCTCCAACCACCGCACGCTGGAATTCGCCCGCTACCTGGCGAAACGCAACCAGCGCACCTGGATCCGCTACGTGGTGGTGCCGGGCTGGTCAGACGACGACAAATCGGCGCACCTGCTGGGTGAGTTCACCAAGGACATGACCAACATCGAGAAAATCGAGCTGCTGCCCTACCACGAGTTGGGCAAGCACAAATGGGTGGCGATGGGGGAAGAGTATAAGCTGGACGGCGTTCATCCGCCGAAGGCAGAGACCATGGATCGCGTCAAAGGCATCCTGGAAAGCTACGGCCACAAAGTCATTTACTGATTGGCGCAGCGCAAAGAAAAACCGGCTCATGGCCGGTTTTTTTATGCTCAGGCGGCGGCGAACGGCGTGTGATGGTGATCCGGCTTCTGCTTCTTCAGCAGCATCAGCAGGTAAACCAGCGCCACGGCGGCGATCATCACGAACAACACGCGATCGGAGTAGTTTTGCATCAGCAGCGCCGTCATCGACGGGCCCAGCAGGCTGCCGATGGTGTAACTCATCAGCAGTGCCTGGTTCATCGCCACCAACTCGTGCGGCAGCGCCTTCTCGCAGGCCCAGGACATCGCCACCGGGTACAGGGTAAAGCCGGCGCAGCCGAGGATGAACAGCGAAGGCGCCATGGCGTAGTTACCGAGCATCGCCACGCTGGCGAGGATCACCACGAACACCTGAATGCGCAGCACCAGCAGGCGCCCGTAACGATCGGCCAGGCGCCCGACCGGCCATTGGCCGACGATGCCGGAGCTGACCAGCAGCGCCATCCAGTAACCGACGTTGGCATCGCTCATGCCCTGATGGGAGAGGTACAGCGGCATCAGGCCGTACAGCGAACCGAGCACGATGCCGGAAATGATGCAGCCGTTGATACCGAGGCGCGCGCTGCGGCGTCTCAGCATTGTCCACACCGCCGCCTGCTGCGGCTCGTCTTCATGGCGGTTGACCCGTGCAAACAGCATCGGCAACATCGCGCTGATCACAATGGCGGTCACCCACGGCACCACGTGCAGCAATTCCGTCGAGGTCATGCTCAACAGCAATTGGCCGGTCACCGTACCGAGGTAATAGACAATCATATAGGCCGCCAGCAGCTGGCCGCGGTTGCTGAGATTGCCGCTGCGCAACAGCGCGCTCTCCACGATCACCCAAATCCAGGCGCAGCCGACGCCGGCGAAGAAGCGCCAGCCCAGCCAGCTCCAAAAATCGATCGACAGCACCATGCCGGCGGTCGCGGCGGCGAACACCAGACAAGAAAGATGATAGCTGCGGGTAAAGCCGACGCGCTGAATCAGTTTGCCCGCCACCAGCGTGCCCAACAGGTTGCCGCTGAAATAAGAGGAGCTGACCATTCCCACCTGCCAGGTTGACAGCTGAGCATGGGTTAACCAAAGAGGCACGAGCGTATTCAAAACGGCAATGGATACCGTGAGCAGCAAGAGGCCGCAGAGCAATAAGAGCACTGGGCGAGAGTATGCGGACATAGTGAGATTGTGACCGAACGCGCAATGAGAGTGCGCGCATCATGCCACTGGCGATAAAAAAGTCAATCGCCTCTTATCATTCCACCGCACGATTTGTTTCCGGCTAACCGGCTGAAAAAGCGCTATGCTCAGCGCAGAGCGGATTTAACGATGAGGAGGCAAGATGGATCACGCAAATGATGCGGCGGTAGAAGCCCTGCTGGCGGATATCGGCAGCACGCACGGTGAGCTGCTGGCCATTGTGCAGCAGGTACGTCGGATCGCCGCGACGAGCGGCAGTGGCGTCACCGAATCGGTCAAATACGGCGGCATCATGTTCTCGCATACTCAATTTTTCTGCGGCGTTTTCGCCTACCGCAATCACGTCACGGTGGAGTTCGGCCACGGCTACCGGATGGCAGACAGCCATCATCAGCTCGAAGGCAACGGCCAGTATCGGCGGCACATCAAGCTCCACTCGTCCGGCGAGGTGAAAAGCAAACATCTTGCGGACTACATTCAACAGGCTTACGCGCTGACGACAGACTGAATTCTCAACATAAAAAAAGCGCCCGCAGGCGCTTTTTTCTCGTAGTTTGCCGTTTAGCCGATGTATTCCAGGCCGCCCATATAAGGACGCAACACTTCAGGCACCTGAATGCGACCGTCGGCCTGCTGGTAGTTTTCCAGCACCGCCACCAGCGTACGGCCGACCGCCAGGCCGGAACCGTTCAGCGTGTGGACCAGACGCGGCTTCTTGTCGGCCTTGCTGCGGCAGCGAGCCTGCATGCGGCGCGCCTGGAAGTCCCACATGTTGGAGCAGGACGAGATCTCGCGGTAGGTGTTCTGCGCAGGCAGCCACACTTCCAGATCGTAGGTCTTGCAGGCGCCGAAGCCCATGTCGCCGGTGCACAGCAGCACCTTGCGGTAAGGCAGGTTCAGCAACTGCAGCACTTTTTCCGCGTGGCCGGTCAGCTCTTCCAGGGCATCCATCGAATCTTCCGGACGGACGATCTGCACCATTTCGACCTTGTCGAACTGGTGCATGCGGATCAAACCGCGGGTGTCACGGCCGTAAGAACCGGCTTCCGCACGGAAGCATGGCGTGTGCGCGGTCATCTTCAGCGGCAGAGTTTCCTCTTCCACGATCTCGTCGCGCACCAGGTTGGTCAGCGGCACTTCCGCCGTTGGGATCAGCGCGTAGTTGCTGCTGTCGGCTTCTTCTTCCAGCGGACGGGTATGGAACAGGTCTTCGCCGAACTTCGGCAACTGGCCGGTGCCATACAGCGTGGCGTGGTTGACCAGATAAGGCACATAGGCCTCCAGGTAGCCGTGCTGCTCGGTGTGCAGATCCAGCATGAACTGGGACAGCGCGCGGTGCATGCGGGCGATTTGCCCTTTCATGACCACAAAGCGCGAACCGGTCAGCTTAACCGCGGCGGCAAAATCCAGCCCGCCGGCCATTTCGCCCAGATCGACGTGATCGCGCACCGCGAAGTCGTACTGGCGCGGTTCGCCCCAGCGGGTCACTTCCAGGTTTTCGCTGTCGTCTTTACCATCCGGCACGGCGTCGTCCGGCAGGTTAGGCAGCGTCAGGGCGTAATCGCGGATCTCGCTCTGCAGCGTGTCCAGCTCTGCCTTGGCGGCATCCAGCTTGTCACCCAGCTCGTTCACTTCGCGACGCAGCGGCTCGATGTCTTCCCCACGCGCTTTGGCCGCGCCGATGGATTTCGATCGGGAGTTGCGTTCCGCTTGCAGCGTTTCAGTTTCTACCTGCAGAACTTTGCGGCGTTCTTCCTGCGAACGCAGCAGATCCAGATCGAGTTTAAAGCCTCGGCGAGCCAGTTTGACGGCGACTGCGTCTAGCTCATTACGCAGCAGATTGGGATCGAGCATGCTAATCCTGTGCTTGTTGTTATTGAAAGAAGTGTTGTTGTTCTATGCGGCTGATTTATAGCCGCATAAAAGAAGAGTGATACCCGCTAACCTTACCGCAACGGCCTCGCTAGCGGTAGCGTTTTGTCGGGCTATTTTGATCCTGCTCAGCCAGCCATGCCAACTTTTCGCCGATTTTCCCTTCCAGCCCGCGCGAGGTCGGTTGATAGTAGCGCGTATGGGCCATTTCGGGCGGGAAATAGTTCTCGCCGGCGGCGTAGGCGTTGGGTTCGTCGTGGGCGTAACGGTACTCCGCCCCCAGCCCCATCTCCTTCATCAGCTTGGTCGGCGCGTTGCGCAGGTGCTCCGGCACGTCATAATCGGCCTGCTCTTTGGCGTCGCGCATGGCGGCCTTGAACGCGGTGTAAACCGCGTTGCTTTTCGGCGCACAGGCCAGGTAAACGATCGCTTGCGCGATGGCGCGCTCGCCCTCCGCCGGCCCCACGCGGGTGAAACAATCCCAGGCGGCGATCGCCACCTGCATGCCGCGCGGATCGGCGTTACCCACGTCTTCAGAGGCAATCGCCAACAGACGGCGCGCCACATAGAGCGGATCGCCGCCGGCGGTAATGATGCGCGCATACCAGTACAGCGCGGCGTCCGGCGCCGAACCGCGCACCGATTTATGCAGCGCGGAAATCAGGTCGTAATAACGGTCGCCCTTGTTATCGAAGCGCGCGCTGCGCTCGCCCGACACCTCTTTCAGCAGCTCCGGCGTCAGCACCCGCACGCCTTTGGCGTCGATCTCCGCCATGTCCGCCATCATTTCCAGGCTGTTCAGCGCCCGGCGCGCGTCGCCGCCCACCAGCTCCGACAGCAGGCGGCGCGTTTCCGCGGGCAGTTCGACGTTCTGATTGCCAAAGCCGCGCGCCTTGTCGCTCATCGCCTGATCCAGCACCTGGCCGATATCTTCGGCGGTCAGCGCCTTCAGCAGGTAAACGCGGGCGCGGGACAACAGCGCCGAGTTCAGTTCGAACGACGGGTTTTCGGTGGTGGCGCCGATAAAGGTGATGGTGCCGTCTTCGATGTGCGGCAGGAAAGCGTCCTGCTGGCTCTTATTGAAGCGGTGAACTTCGTCGACGAACAGGATAGTGCGGCGGCCGGCGTCGCGGTTTTGCCGCGCCCGCTCAATCGCCTCGCGGATCTCCTTGATGCCGGAGGTCACGGCGGAGATCCGTTCGACATCCGCCTGACCGTAACGGCCGATCAGCTCTGCCAGCGTCGTCTTCCCGGTGCCCGGCGGCCCCCATAAAATCATCGAGTGCAGTTGCCCGGCCTCAATGGCGCGCGGCAGCGGCTTGCCGGCGGCCAGCAGGTGCTGCTGGCCGATATACTGCGCCAGCGTGGTCGGCCGCATACGCGCGGCCAACGGCTGGAACTCGTTTTGGGAAAAATCGAGCGACAGATTATTACTCACTTGCACCTCACTGGCGCTGGTCGTCCAGCGTCACCCCCTTCGGCGGGGTAAATTTGAATTTGGCCGGATCGGCGGCGACGTTCTGCTGGCTTTTCAGCGTATAAGCACTACGCTGGCCATCCTGCTCCACCGCGGCAAAGCTGCGAATGGTACCGCTGTTGGTCACGCTGATGGCGAACTGCTTCAGGTTGCCGCTGGCGGACTTCGGCGTCAGCTCGAAATCATCGCCCTTTTGCTTCACGTTGTACTGCTTCCAGTCGCTGGCGTTATTGCGGGTGATCAGCATAAACGGCGTATTGCCGGTGGCGTTCTTCAGCCAGGTCGCCGTCACCTGCTCGACGAACGGGTTGTAGAACCACAGGGTCTGGCCATCGGAAACCAGCACGCTCTCATCGGGTGACGTCATGTGCCAGTTGAACAGGTTCGGCCGCTTCACCCACAGCTCACCTTCGCCCTGTTGCACCGCGGCGCCTTCGGCGCTGGTCACGGTTTGCGAGAAGCTGGCGTGGAAACTGTTCACCTTCGCCAGGCGACTTTGCAGATCCTGTACGGCATCGGCCAGCACGGAGGTAGAAGCGAATCCCGAAAGCAGACAGCAGGCAACTAACAGTTTTTTCATTATTCCAGATACCTTATGAAATGCGTTAACCGCAGGGCGACGCCATGCGGGTCAATCAACCCTTTACTCCGTTACTTTACCTGAAGCCGGCAATCGGCCGGTAGGCCAATGTTCCGAGAAGAAACGGGTTTACGCTTCTTTGCACAAGGGCCGCTTAAGCGGCCCTTTCTTATTGAATTGCAATGGCTAAACGACCATCAATCGTGCCGCGGCGGCGCCAGCACCTCGCGGTTGCCGTTGTGCCCCTGTTCGCTGACGATGCCCTGCGCCTCCATCTGTTCGATGATGCGCGCGGCGCGGTTATAGCCGATGCGGAACTGGCGCTGTACGCCGGAGATGGAGGCGCGGCGTTTATCCACCACGAAATCCACCGCCTGGTCAAACAACGGATCCAGCTCTTCGTCGCCGTCTATCCCGCCGCCGGCACCGCCCTCGCCATCTTCGCCACCGCTGAGAATGCCCTCTTTATATTGGGGCCGCTCACGCGCTTTCCAATCCTTGACCACCGCGTGCACTTCCTGATCGCGCACGAATGCGCCATGTACGCGCACCGGGATCGAGGAGTTCGGCGCCAGATAGAGCATGTCACCCATACCCAGCAAGGACTCGGCGCCCCCCTGATCGAGGATGGTGCGGGAGTCGATCTTGCTCGACACGGTAAAGGCGATACGCGTCGGGATGTTGGCCTTGATCAGGCCGGTGATCACATCCACCGAAGGACGCTGGGTCGCCAGCACCAGATGGATACCCGCCGCACGCGCTTTCTGCGCCAGGCGAGCGATCAACTCTTCGACCTTCTTGCCGACCGTCATAATCAGATCGGCGAATTCGTCGACCATCACCACGATGTACGGCTCTTTCTCCAACACCGGCGGCGTGATGTCCATGCTGTCGGTCGGTTTCCAGAACGGATCCGGGATCGGGCGACCCATCGCTTCGGCCTGATCGACGCGCTCGTTGTAGCCGGCCAGGTTACGCACGCCCAAGGCAGACATCAGCTTGTAGCGGCGTTCCATCTCACCCACGCACCAGCGCAGCGCGTTGGCGGCGTCTTTCATGTCGGTGACCACATCGGTCAACAGGTGCGGAATACCTTCGTAAACCGACAGCTCCAGCATTTTCGGGTCGATCATGATAAAGCGCACTTCTTTCGGCGTGGCCTTATACAGGATGCTCAGGATCATGGCGTTGACCCCGACCGATTTACCGGAGCCGGTAGTACCAGCGACCAGCAAGTGTGGCATTTTGCCCAGATCGGCCACCACCGGTTCGCCGGAGATGTCTTTACCCAATACGATGGACAGCGGCGACGGGTTGTCGCGGAAGGCCGGACAATCCAGCACTTCGCGCAGATACACCGTTTGCCGCTTGGCGTTCGGCAGCTCCAGACCGACATAAGGCTTACCGGGGATCACTTCCACCACGCGCACCGCCGAAGTCGACAGCGAGCGCGCCAGATCGCGCGACAGGTTGGAAATGCGCGCCGCTTTGACACCCGGCGCCAGATCCAGCTCGAAGCGGGTGATGACCGGCCCCGGCAGGATGTCCACCACGTCGGCTTTTACGCGGTAATCGGCCAAACTGGCCTCCACCAGGCGCGCTTTCTGTTCCAGCGCGAAGGAGTCGACCGGCTCCACCTCTTTCGGCGCTTCGGTCAGCAGATCCAGCGTCGGCAGCGGCGTGGTCGGCTTCTGCAGCGGCTGATCGTTGCGCATCAGGAACGGGTGAATCAAGCTGTCCATCGCCGGGTGCGGCTCGGCCGGAGCTTGCTGAGGCTGCTGCTGCACCGGTTGCTGTGGCTGCTGATATTGCTGCTGTGACGGCTGTTGATACTGTTGTTGTTGCGGCTGCTGATAAGGCTGCTGCTGCGGCTGCTGGTATTGATGAGGTTGAGCAGCCGGCGCCGCAGGCTCAAACTGGCCGAACGGCACGTCGTCCTCTTGCTCGCTTTGCTGTTCAATGCGCTCTTCAAGCTGCGGGGACAGCGTGAACATCGGCTCACTCGGGCCATCGTCCACCAGATCCGCCATCGGCGAGAAGCTGAAAGCATTGCGGGTATCGACCGGGCTGGCGGCCGGCGCCTGCGGGGCGGTCTCTTGCTGGCCATAACGCGCCTGCTGCTGCTCGGCGAATGCCTGACGCAGCGCAGCCTCTTGCCGCGCCTCTTCATCGTCCTGTTCGACTTCACCGTAACGTTGGTTCTGTTGTTCGGCGAACGCCTTGCTCAACTCGGCTTCCTGCTGAGCATTTTCATCATCCTGCTCCGGCTCGTAGCTTTCGCCATAGCGCTGGCTTTGCTGCGTGGCGAACGCCTGGCGCAGCGCGGCTTCTTGCAGCGCCTCTTCTTCCTGCGGATTCACCGCCGTCGGCTGTTGAGGCTCCGCCTGACGCTGTTCCTGCTCGGCAGCACGCTGCGAAGGCAGCTTGATACCGTAGGAAGCCAGTTCACGACGGGTAGGAATACGCACCGGATTCGGCCGCGGCAACTCAGGGCCGATACCCTGTTTAACCTGCGAATTGCCGTCGCTGGTCGCCGTGAAGGCCGGCATAAAGGTCGCCGCCGCGGCGCCCGCAGCAGCGGCTGCCGCCATATCCAACTGCGGCTTGGCGCCAGTGGCGCTGAAACCGTCCGAACCACCGATGTCGACGCTGTCGCGCTGCGCGTCAGTAAAATCAAAGGGAGAACGCGCTGCCGACTGCGGGGCCGGCTCTTGCCAGTTGCCGAGACGCGGCTCATTGTCATCCTGATAAGGATCGACAGGGCGCGTCATCTTCGGCGCAGGCGTTTCTTCCGGGATTTCGAAGGAATACAGCGGCGGCGTGGCGTCTTGCGCCGGGGCGCTCACCGGGTGCTGATTGACCGAGGCCGGCACGGCAGGCGCCACCGTTACCGACGGCGCCTGCGTGGCGATCGGTGCAGCAACGGGCTCGTGGATCTCTGCCGTCACCACCGGTGCAGGCGAAGCCGCCGGCGCGATTGGCGCGGCGTCGGCTTCAACCTCGCCATCGTCGGCTCGCAGGCCGCTAAGCAACGGATCGGCGGCGTCTTCCGCCGCTTTGGCGCTCTCTGTAACCGAAGGCGCGGAGAACAGCACGTCGTCATCGGCGGCCGCGGCTCCGGCGGCGGTCGCGGCAACTGCGGCTGCGGCGCCCTTCCCGGTCTGTTCAGACTCGTCGTCAACGTAACGCTCGTCATCCTCTAAATAGCGTTCTTCGCGACGCGAGCGATTGGTCATCACCGTCGCGACGCCCAACACCGCCCCGCCGATCTTCTCGGCGATCACCAGCCAGGACCAGCCGGTAAACAGCGTCAGCCCCGCCGCCCACACACACAGCAGCGCCAGCGTGGCGCCGATGCCGTTGAACCACGGCAACATGGCGTTGCTCAGCAGGCTGCCGATCACGCCGCCGGAAGCGAAGTAATAGAGATCGTCAACGTTCAGCGCCGCCAACCCGCAGGAGGTGAGCACTAACGCCAAAGTACCGATCAGGCGCAGCGAGAGCGCAAAATAGTCGACATAATCTTTGTTGCCGCGTTGGCGATAGGCTGCCCAGCACAAGATCAACATGATCGGCGGTATCGCGTAGGCGAGCACCCCGAAGGTGAAGAACAGCGTGTCGGCCAACCAGGCCCCAACACCGCCGCCCAAATTGTGAATCGGCTCATGCCACGCGGTCTGCGACCAGCTGGGGTCAGACGGATTGAAACTGACCAGCGCAGCCATGAGGTAAACGGCAAAAATCGCTACCACGATAAGCGCAGCCTCCAGCAAACGCCGGCCACTGCTGAGTCTTCTCAGGGTAACTTCTTTATCTTCTGTATATTCCTGGCTCAAGAAAGGCTCTCCAGGTTCCTGTTAGCTGACATAGCAACAGCGCCGAGAAGCTTCCCCGGCGCCGAAACTGTATGAATAAACAGGAGTGTAACCAATTTAATCAGGTTTTGCACCTGCACCTTACCGTGTTTTGATAACCAGACGGTTACTCTGTTTCACTTCTTCCATCACTACGTAGGTACGGGTGTCGTTGACCCCCGGCAAACGCAGCAAAGTTTCGCCCAGCAGTTTACGGTAAGCCGACATGTCCGGTACGCGGGTTTTCAACAGGTAGTCGAAATCACCGGAAACCAGATGACACTCCTGAATCTCTTCAAGCTTCTGCACTGCCGAGTTGAATTGCTCAAACACATCCGGCGCGCCGCGGTTCAGCGTGATCTCCACGAAAACCAGCAGGGACGCATCCAGATAATGCGGGTTAAGCAATGCGGTATAGCCATGAATGAAACCCTGGCGCTCGAGACGGCGCACGCGTTCTAAACATGGTGTCGGGGATAGCCCCACGCGCTTCGAAAGCTCGACGTTCGAAATACGCCCATCCTTCTGCAGCTCATTCAGGATGTTGCGGTCGATACGGTCAAGATCTTTACCCGGGCGTTTCTTGTTGTCTGCCATTATTATTGTCTCTCTTATTTTCTTCCGTGCACTTGCCACACCCTAGCCAACGTCAATGTGTAAGGGTTCGTTCCAAGCGAAGACCCGATGCCTGTCATATGCTTCTTCACTACCATCATTCCACGCCGCGCAGCCTGTCTGTCCAACCCCGCGCAACGCCGGTAACGACGTTTAGGTCGAGAAAAAATCAGCAAACGCTTGCGCGCCCTGCTCCGCACATCCACCGCGCATTGCCGCTTCGCGGCGCAAATTACGTACGATTTTCTGGTGTTACGGGGATAATTTCTTCTTCCTATGATGTTTTCGCAAATGCGCAGCGGATTGTCAAAGTAAAAGAAGCAAAATCAGAACAACGTACCGTCACGAAAAGTCTGCATCCCATTTATGGTTATGAATCGCTGGCAGATAAACCCCGGCAGGGAGTGGCCGATGTCACAGAATGCGCCGTTTTTGCGCGGTTGGCGATTCAGCGGCCGAATGCAGCTTTGATAAGGTAAATTTCTGCGTTCGGCGTACGATTTGCCGACAGCGGGTGCATTAATAGGCGACAACTATCATACAAATCGTTAACAACGTCGCCCGGCGCTTTTTTTACTGCGCCATTTTCCCTACAATCGGCTTCATTGTCCGCCATTGTGGAATAAAGAGGTTATTCATGGGCACGGCTAAACATAGCAAATTACTGATTCTGGGCTCCGGCCCGGCCGGTTACACCGCCGCCGTCTACGCGGCGCGCGCCAACCTGAGCCCGGTGCTGATCACCGGTCTGGAGCAAGGCGGCCAGCTGACCACCACTACCGAAGTGGAAAACTGGCCGGGCGACGCCGAAGGCCTGACCGGTCCGGCGCTGATGGAGCGCATGCGCGAACACGCGGAGAAGTTCCAGACTGAGATCGTCTTCGATCATATCAACAGCGTCGATCTGCAGCAGCGCCCGTTTCGCCTGTTCGGCGACAGCGGCGAATACAGCTGCGACGCGCTGATCATTGCGACCGGTGCCTCCGCCCGCTACCTTGGCCTGCCTTCCGAAGACGCCTTCAAGGGCAAAGGTGTTTCCGCCTGTGCGACCTGCGACGGTTTCTTCTACCGTAACCAGAAAGTCGCCGTGGTCGGCGGCGGCAACACTGCCGTTGAAGAAGCGCTGTACCTGTCCAACATCGCCGCCGAGGTTCACCTGATCCACCGCCGCGACAGCTTCCGTTCAGAGAAGATCCTGATCGACCGGCTGATGGAAAAAGTGAAAAGCGGCAACATCGTGCTGCACACCGACCATACGCTGGACGAAGTGCTGGGCGATGAAATGGGCGTGACCGGCGTGCGTATCCGCAGCACCAAAGCGGAAAACGAAACCCGTGAACTGGAACTGGCCGGCGTGTTCATCGCCATCGGCCACAGCCCGAACACCGGCATCTTCGGCGGCCAGCTGGAGCTGGAAAACGGCTACATCAAGGTGCAGTCCGGCATTCACGGCAATGCGACCCAAACCACCATCCCCGGCGTCTTCGCCGCTGGCGACGTGATGGATCACATCTACCGTCAGGCAATCACCTCCGCCGGCACCGGCTGTATGGCGGCGCTGGACGCAGAGCGTTACCTGGACGGCATCGCCGGCGCAGAAGTCTGCTAAGACGTTCTCTTCATCAGCAAAAAGCGGCTCTCGAGCCGCTTTTTTTGTCTTCAGCCCCAGGAGGATGCACGCCGATGCATAATCTTCTTCACTGGCGCTTGCTGGTTGCCGTCGCCGACAACGGCACCATCACTCAGGCTGCGGCGCTCTGCGGCATGACGCAGTCTGCCGCCAGCCAGGCCATCGCTCAACTGGAGACGATGCTGAGCACCCGGCTTTTGGTGCGCCAGCCACACAATGTCGTCCTGACCCAAAGCGGCCTGCAGATCGTCGCCCATGCCCGCACGATGTTGGAAGGACTGCGGGCCATTCAACAATGCGCGCAGCAAGCCGGTAACGCGCACGCGGGCAAAATACGCCTGGCCAGTTTCCCGTCGGCATTTAGCAAGCTGTTGCCGCCGCTGCTGCGCAAGTTTCGCCGTCTGTATCCCGACATTGAGCTGATTACGCTCGAGGGCACCGACCACGAAGTGGAGAGCTGGTTAACATCGGCAACGGCAGACATCGGCGTGGTGCTCAATCCGGCACCGGAGCGGCTGTGTTTCCCTTTGGGGGAAGACACCTGGTTAGCGGTCGTGCCCAGCGCGCACCCGCTGGCGCGAGCGCGGCGGCCGGTGGCGCTGGATGCCCTGTTCCGGCTGCCTTTCATCCTGGCGACCGGCGGATGTGATGTGAATGCGCAAAGTTTGGCGCAGCAGTCGGGCCTGGCACTGGCCGATATCCGCGCCACCGTCAGCGATTGGCAAACGGCGTTGACGCTGGTCAGAGAAGGCACGGGCGTTGCGCTGATGCCCGCGTCGGTGATCCCGCCCGATGCGCTCGGAGTTTGCGCTCTACCGCTCGTTGCGCCGGTTTATCGTCGTTTCGGCCTGGCCTGCTCATCCGAGGCGGCGGCCCTACCGCCCGTCCAAACCCTGCTGAATTATCTGCGCGAACAGGGGCAAACCCTGGCCAGTCGCTGAGCTAATAGCGGCTTTCTGAAATTTCCATTTTCCCGCCGACATCCGCGTCGGCATGCTGTGGCAAGCGTTCTCATTGACCCACAAGGAAATAGCATGAAGCTGTATTTTGCTCCCGATGCCTGCTCGCTGGCCCCACATATCGTCCTGCGGGAATTAGCGATCCCTTTCACCCTGGTCAGGGTAAACAATCGCAGCAAGCGCTGCGCCGACGGTGAGGATTTCTATCGCATCAACCCAAAAGGTTACGTCGCCGCCCTGCAGCTGGACGACGGCAACGTGATCACCGAAGGCCCCGCCATCGTTCAATACCTCGCCGACCAGCGCCCAGAGAGCCGGCTGGCACCGCCACCGACGGCCTTTGAGCGGGTAAGGCTGCAGGAATGGCTTAATTTCATCACCAGCGAGATCCATGCCGGTGCCGCCCCCTTGTTCAATGATGCCCTGCCCGAAGATGCCAAGGCGTTGCTGCGCGACAAGTTGAGACGGCGATTGGGTTATCTCGCGCAAGCGTTGGCACAACAAACTTACCTATTGGGAACGTATTTCAGCGTCGCTGACGCTTATCTGTTTACCGTGTTGCGCTGGATGGCGCGCTTCGAGATTTCGCTGAGCGAGTGGCCACCGCTCCAGCATTATGTGACGCGGATCGCAGAGCGAGCGTCGGTGCGCGCCGCTCTGGAAGCCGAGGCCACGAGTGAGCAAGTCAAATAGTCGGTAACGCGTCTGTTATAGCCACATTTGGCCGCTTTATTATTTTCAGTCTGCCGGGTGACGAGGTAACATGGGACCTCGCTTGTTTGTCGCCGATTGCGCCAAACACTATTATTTAACAGTACGTTAACCCAGCCTGTAACAAACGGGCACCGGCGACGCAGACGCATATCTGATGAAAAAAAACAGACAGCAACAGTTAACCCGTTGGCTTAAAACCCAGAGTTCGTTGGCGCAGCGTTGGCTGCGCCTTTCCATGCTGTTGGGGCTGTTCAGCGGCCTGCTGATCGTGGCGCAGGCGTGGCTGTTGGCCAGCCTGCTGCACGCCCTGATCATCGAACATACCCCGCGCGAACAGCTGATCCCTTCGTTTATCTGGCTGGCCGTCGCGTTCGCATTGCGGGCGCTGTTGAGCTGGCTGCGGGAACGGGTCGGTTTCCTGTGTGGCCAGGTGATCCGTCAGCGCATGCGCCAGCAGGTGCTGGATAAACTGCAGCAGCTCGGCCCGGCCTGGATCCAGGGCAAACCGGCGGGCAGTTGGGCCAGCATCATCGTCGAGCAGATCGAGGATATGCAGGACTATTACTCGCGCTATCTGCCGCAGATGTATCTGGCAGTCTTCATCCCGCTGCTGATCCTGATCGCCGTCTTCCCGATCAATTGGGCCGCAGGCATCATTTTGCTGGCGACCGCGCCGCTGATCCCGCTGTTCATGGCGCTGGTCGGCATGGGAGCCGCCGACGCCAACCGCCGCAACTTCGTGGCGCTGGCGCGATTGAGCGGCAACTTCCTCGACCGCCTGCGCGGCCTGGACACCCTGCGGTTGTTCGACCGCGCGCAGGCCGAAACGGCGCAGATCGCCAAATCCTCCGAAGACTTCCGCAGCCGCACCATGGAAGTGCTGCGTATGGCCTTCCTCTCTTCCGGCGTGCTGGAGTTCTTCGCTTCGATTTCCATCGCCGTGGTGGCGGTGTACTTCGGCTTTTCTTACCTCGGAGAACTCAACTTCGGCAGCTACGGCCTCGGCGTAACGCTGTTTTCCGGTTTTCTGGTGCTGATTCTGGCGCCGGAGTTTTTCCAACCGCTGCGCGATCTCGGCACCTTCTACCATGCTAAAGCGCAGGCGGTCGGCGCGGCGGAAGCGCTGGAAACCTTCCTTAGCGCCGAAGGCGAGCAGATGGGCAACGGCACGCGGCAACTGCCCGCCGATCAACCGCTGACGCTGCAGGCGAACGCATTGGAAATCCTGTCGCCGAACGGCGTACTGCTGGCCGGGCCGCTGAGTTTCACCCTGCAACCGCAGCAGCGCGTAGCGCTGGTCGGGCTGAGCGGCGCCGGCAAAAGCTCGCTGCTCAATCTGCTGCTCGGCTTCCTGCCCTACCGCGGCTCGTTGACCGTCAACGGCATCGAACTGCGTGAACTGTCCGCAGAAAACTGGAGGCAACAGCTGAGCTGGGTCGGTCAGAACCCACACCTGCCGGCGCAAACCTTGCGCGCCAATATCCTGCTGGGCTGCCCGCAGGCCGACGAAGCGCAGCTGCAGCAGGCGGTGGAACTCGCCTACGTCAGCGAACTGCTCCCTTATCTGCCGCAGGGGCTCGACACCGAAGTGGGCGACAACGCCGCCCGCCTGTCGGTCGGCCAGGCGCAGCGCGTGGCGGTCGCCCGGGCGCTGATCGGCCCGCGCCGCTTGCTGCTGCTGGATGAACCGGCCGCCAGTCTCGATGCCCACAGCGAACAACGGGTGATGCAGGCGTTGAATGCCGCTTCGCATCAGCAAACCACCCTACTGGTCACGCACCAGTTGGAAGACACCGAAGACTACGATCAGATCTGGGTGATGGATAACGGGCGCATCGTGCAACAGGGCGATTACGCCACCCTCAGCGCCCAGCCGGGCCTGTTCGCCACTCTGATCGCCCATCGCCGCGGGGAGCTTTAATCATGCGCGTTTTGCTGCCGTTTTTGGCGTTGTATCGCCGCCATAGCCTGCTGATTAGCCTGGGCATCCTTTTGGCGATCGTCACCCTGCTGGCCAGCATCGGCCTGCTGGCGCTTTCCGGCTGGTTCCTGGCCGCCTCTTCGCTGGCCGGATTGGCGGGCCTGCTGACCTTCAACTACATGCTGCCGGCCGCCGGCGTGCGCGGCGCGGCGATCTTCCGCACCGCCGGGCGCTACGCCGAGCGCGTGGTCAGCCACGACGCCACCTTCCGCGTGCTGTCGCACTTGCGAGTGTTCACCTTCAGCAAGATCCTGCCGCTGGCGCCGGGCGGCATCGCTCGCTTTCGCCAGGCCGACCTGCTCAACCGCCTGGTGGCGGACGTGGACACGCTGGATCACCTTTATCTGCGGGTGATCTCGCCGCTGATCAGCGCGGCGGTGGTGATCCTGGTGGTCACCTACGGCCTGAGCTGGCTGGATCCTGCGCTCGCCCTGACGTTGGGCGGCATTCTGTTGCTGCTGTTGCTGCTGGTGCCGCCGGTGTTCTACCGCGCCGGCAAACCGATCGGCGGCCAACTCACCGCGCTGCGCGGCCAATACCGTACCGACCTGACCGCCTGGCTGCAGGGGCAGGCGGAGCTGGTGGTGTTCGGCGCCGTCAACGACTTCCGCCAGACGCTGAACGCCACCGAACTGCTGTGGCAACGCCGCCAGTGGCAGCAGGCCTCGCTGAGCGGCAAGGCGCAGGCGCTGATGATCCTCGCCAGCGGTCTGACGGTGACGCTGCTGCTGTGGCTGACCGCCGCCGGCATCGGCGGCGATACCCAGCCCGGAGCCCTGATCGCGCTGTTTGTCTTCGCCGCACTGGCGTCGTTCGAAGCGCTGATGCCGGTCGCCGGTGCCTTCCAGCACCTCGGCCAGGTGATCGCCTCCGCCACGCGGGTCAAACAGATCATCGATCGTCAGCCGGAGGTCACCTTCCCTGCCGTCGGCCCGGCCGCGGCCGATCGCGCTCAGCTCAGCCTGCAGCAGCTGAGTTTCACCTATCCCAATCAGCCGCAGCCGGTGCTGCGCGACGTCACGCTCGAGGTCGCGGCCGGCGAACACATCGCCTTGCTCGGCCGCACCGGCTGCGGCAAGTCCACCCTGCTGCAGCTGCTGACCCGCGCCTGGCGCACCGACGGCGGCAAAATTCTGCTCAACGGCGAACCGCTGGAGGATTATGATGAAACCACGCTGCGTCGGATGACCACGGTCGTCAGCCAGCGAGTGCATATCTTCAGCGATACGCTGCGGGAAAACCTGCGGTTGGCCGCACCGAATGCCGACGACGCTCGCCTGAGTGACGTACTGCAGCAGGTTGGGCTGGGCAAATTGCTGGACAGCGACGGCGGGCTGAACGCCTGGTTGGGCGAAGGCGGCCGGCAGCTGTCCGGCGGCGAACAGCGCCGACTGGGTATCGCCCGCGCGCTGCTGCATCCGGCCCCGCTGCTGCTGCTTGACGAACCGACCGAAGGGCTGGACGCCGAAACCGAACAGCAGATCCTGGCGCTGCTGCGCCGGCATTGTCAGGGCAAGACGCTGATCCTGGTGACGCACCGTTTGTACGGCCTGGAACATCTCGACCGCATTTGCGTAATGGATGACGGCCAAATTGTCGAACAGGGCGATCACGCCACCCTGATGCGCCAGCAGGGCCGCTATGCACGCTTTCGCAACCGTATCAGCAACCTGGCGCCGTAATCGGCCCGTAGAGGACGCAGAGACCCTGTATGCGCATCGTTAAGCTTTCCCCCCAGTCGCTGGCGTTTCCCTCGCCTGAGGGCGCCCTGCGCGATCCCAACGGCCTGCTGGCGATCGGAGGCGACCTCACGGCGCCGCGACTGTTGGCAGCCTACGAGCGCGGCATCTTCCCCTGGTACTCGCCGGGGGAAGCGATTCTGTGGTGGTCACCCGATCCGCGTGCGGTGTTGTTCCCTGCCGAGTTTCATCTCAACCGCAGTCTGAAACGCTTTTTGCGCCACGATCCGTTTCGCATCACGCTCAATCACGATTTCGCCGCGGTGATCGCCGCCTGCGCCCACCGGCCGGATGAAGGCACCTGGATCGGCCCGGAGGTACAGCGTGCCTATCAGCATCTGCATCGCCTCGGCTACGCACACTCGGTGGAAGTATGGCAGGATGATCAACTGGTCGGCGGCATGTACGGCGTGGCGCAGGGCGCGTTGTTCTGCGGCGAATCGATGTTCAGCCGCGTCACCAACGCCTCAAAATGCGCATTGATGGCCTTTTGCCGCCATTTTGCCGCTTATGGCGGGGAATTGATTGACTGCCAGGTGCTGAACGCTCACACTGCCCGCCTTGGCGCGCGTGAAATTCCGCGCCGTCAATTTTTGCAGCAGCTCAGCACCCTTCAACGACGGCCTTTGACGTCGGCGTGCTGGGCGCCGCAAGTCATATCCCCACAGCCGGTTGAACCGCCCTCTCCAGTAAACTAATTGATGGAAACGGTGCAATGTTCACCGACACATCTTTACATAATGGGGGTTTTTCGGCATTATCTTGCCGGTTAAAAACTAAGGTAGTTAGACCTAGAGGATTCGATGGCCAAAGAAGACAATATTGAAATGCAGGGCACCGTTCTTGATACGCTGCCGAACACCATGTTCCGCGTTGAATTGGAAAACGGGCACGTGGTAACCGCACACATCTCCGGTAAAATGCGTAAAAACTATATCCGCATCCTGACGGGCGACAAAGTCACTGTAGAGCTGACCCCGTACGACCTGAGCAAAGGCCGCATTGTCTTCCGTAGCCGTTAATCGGCTCACCGCGCGCCACATGCTGGCGGCATCGAGGATGTAATCCCTCGGGAGCCCTTTCCGTTTACCCCCGCAGCGACGTTACACAACGGGTTGCAGGTGCGCAGGTAAACTGAGAGGGCTCACTCGTTTCTGTTGTACGGTGAATCTCACCCATAAAAAAAAGCGATGCCGAAGCATCGCTTTTTCTTTGCCTGAAGCGGCCTTAATGCACCGCACCCTCGTCCGCCTTGCGCTTGGCGGCACTGAGGAAGTGGTAGGTCAGCTGTTTCTTGTCCTTGTCCAGCTCGACCTTCACGGAACCGCCGTCCACCAGCGAACCGAACAGCAGCTCGTTGGCCAACGGTTTCTTCAGGTTTTCCTGCATGACGCGCGCCATCGGACGAGCGCCCATCGCACGGTCGTAGCCCTTCACCGACAGCCAGTCGCGTGCTTCGTCGCTCACTTCCAGCGAGACGCCCTTCGCATCCAGCTGCGCCTGCAGTTCGACGATAAACTTGTCGACCACCTGCTGGATCACCTCGGTAGACAGATGGTTGAACCAGATGATGTTGTCCAGACGGTTGCGGAACTCTGGCGTAAACACCTTCTTGATCTCTTCCATCGCGTCGGTGCTGTTGTCCTGCTGCACCAGACCGATCGATTTGCGTTCGGTTTCCCGCACCCCGGCGTTGGTGGTCATCACCAGGATCACATTGCGGAAGTCCGCCTTGCGGCCGTTGTTGTCGGTCAGCGTGCCGTTGTCCATCACCTGCAGCAGCAGGTTGAACACGTCCGGGTGCGCCTTCTCGATCTCATCGAGCAGCACTACCGCATGCGGATGCTTGATCACCGCATCGGTCAGCAGCCCGCCCTGATCGTAACCGACATAGCCCGGAGGCGCGCCGATCAGACGGCTGACGGTATGCCGCTCCATGTACTCGGACATGTCGAAACGCAGCAGCTCGATATCCATCGCCTTGGCCAACTGTACGGTGACCTCGGTTTTCCCGACCCCGGTCGGCCCGGCGAACAGGAAGGAACCGACCGGCTTGCGCTCGTGGCCCAGACCGGCGCGGCTCATCTTGATGGCTTCCGTCAGCGCTTCGATCGCCTGATCCTGGCCGAATACCAGCATCTTCAAACGATCGCCCAGGTTTCTCAGCACGTCGCGATCGCTGGCCGACACGGTTTTCTCCGGGATACGAGCGATGCGCGCCACCACGGATTCGATATCGGCCACGTTGACGGTTTTCTTGCGCTTGCTGGCCGGCATCAGTCGGCTGCGGGCGCCCGCCTCGTCGATCACGTCGATCGCTTTGTCCGGCAGATGACGATCGTTGATGTATTTCACCGACAGCTCCACCGCGGCGCGGATCGCCTTGGCGGTATAACGCACGTCGTGATGCGCTTCATATTTGGTCTTCAGGCCGTTGATGATCTGAACGGTCTCTTCCGCCGTCGGTTCGGTGATATCGATCTTCTGGAAACGGCGCGCCAAAGCGCGATCCTTTTCGAAGATGTTGCTGAACTCCTGGTAGGTGGTCGAGCCGATCACCCGGATCTTGCCGCTCGACAGCAGCGGTTTGATCAGGTTGGCGGCATCCACTTGCCCACCGGAAGCCGCACCGGCGCCGATGATGGTGTGAATTTCATCGATGAACAGGATGCTGTTCTGATCCTGTTCCAGCTGCTTGAGCAGCGCCTTGAAGCGTTTCTCGAAGTCGCCGCGGTATTTGGTGCCGGCCAGCAGTGAACCGATATCCAGCGAATACAGCGTGCAGTCCGCCATCACTTCCGGCACGTCGCCCTGCACGATACGCCAGGCCAGGCCTTCGGCGATGGCGGTCTTGCCCACGCCGGATTCGCCGACCAACAGCGGGTTGTTTTTACGACGACGGCACAGCACCTGAATCGCGCGCTCCAGCTCACGATCGCGGCCGATCAACGGATCGATGCCGCCCACACGGGCCAACTGATTGAGGTTGGTGGTGAAGTTTTCCATACGGTCTTCCCCTCCGGACTGCTCTTCGTTCACCGGGTTTTCCGCATTCGGCGCTTGGCCCGGCTCGTCTTTACGCGTGCCATGTGAAATGAAGTTCACCACGTCGAGACGGCTGACGTCGTGCTTGCGCAGCAGATAGGCCGCCTGCGACTCCTGCTCGCTGAAGATGGCCACCAACACGTTGGCGCCGGACACTTCACTGCGGCCGGAAGATTGCACATGGAAGACCGCGCGCTGCAACACGCGCTGGAAGCTGAGCGTCGGCTGAGTGTCGCGCTCTTCTTCGCCGGCGGGCAGCGTCGGTGTGGTTTGTTCGATGAAGGCTTCCAGCTCCTGGCGCAACGCGGCCAGATCCACCGTACATGCCTCAAGCGCTTCTCGCGCGGCAGGGTTGCTCAGCAACGCCAGCAACAGGTGCTCCACGGTCATAAACTCGTGTCTGTGCTCACGCGCCCTGGCGAAAGCCATGTTGAGACTGAGTTCCAGTTCTTGATTGAGCATAAGCACCTCCCCAATAGATTGCCTTATTCAGGCTTTTTCCAGCGTACAAAGCAACGGATGCTCGTTCTCCCTTGCGTACCGGTTCACATGGACGACTTTGGTTTCCGCCACCTCGGCGGTAAAAACACCACAGATCGCCTTGCCTTGATAGTGGACCGTGAGCATCAGTTGCGTTGCGCGTTCAATATCATAAGAAAAGAACTTTTGCAGAACGTCAATCACAAATTCCATCGGTGTGTAATCGTCGTTGTTAAGTATAACTTTATACATAGACGGCGGTTTTACCGCATCGATTTGTTTTTCTTCGGCCAAGTGTTCAAAATTTAGCCAGTCGTTGTTATTGCCCATCGCTGCTCATCTTCTCTGCTCTGCCCTCTGATATGGGGGCAGGTTTCGGTTATTCAAAGTGGGGATAGTTACTATTTTATCATCTTCGGCATCGTCCCGCCGCACTGTAACGTGCGCAAAAAAACGGGCCAATTGTGACTGAATCGTGGCAATAGCGTTACCTGCTTCAAACTTTGGTGAACTGCTCCCCGCCGACAAAAGCCGATCCCTTGACGCCCCGATCATTTGCTCTAGAGTGTAAATTCGTGGCTGGTGGTCTTTTAACCACCCCTTGTCCACCCTGCTACCCACCTACGGCGGGTGCGAATTCAGTTATTCATCTCACTTAAAATAGCGTTGCGAGGGATGTAAAAGCATGGAGACGGGTACTGTTAAATGGTTTAACAACGCCAAAGGCTTTGGCTTCATCTGCCCAGCCGGCGGTGGCGAAGATATTTTCGCGCATTACTCCACCATCAAGATGGATGGTTACAGAACGTTGAAGGCAGGCCAGCAGGTCAGCTTCGACGTGCATCAAGGGCCAAAAGGGAACCATGCCAGTCTTATTGTGCCGGTGGAAAGCGAGGCGCTGTCCTAAACGCTTCCGGCAGCGTCGCGCTGCATTGACCCTGACTGCGATAAAAATGCCAGCCGCCGTGTGACTGGCATTTTTTATGCCTTTTACTTACTCGCGCGCCAGCGCATCGATCGGATTCAGCCGCGCGGCATTGCGCGCCGGCAGATAGCCGAACACCACGCCGATACCGGTGGAACAGAGGAACGCGCTCAGCAACGCCGCCGGCGGGAAGCTGATCTGCCAGCCCGGCAATACCAGCTGCACCGCCAGGCCGATGGCGAACGACAGCGTAATCCCCAGCGCGCCCCCCACCAGGCAGACCAACACCGCCTCGATCAAGAACTGCTGCAACACGTCGCCGGAACGGGCGCCCACCGCCATGCGGATGCCAATCTCGCGCGTGCGCTCGGTCACCGACACCAGCATGATGTTCATCACGCCGATGCCGCCGACCACCAGCGAAATCACCGCCACCAGCGTCAGGAACAGCTGCAGCGTGCGGGTGGTTTTCTCTGCGGTTTGCACCAGGCTGTCCATGTTATAGGTGAAGAAGTCCTTTTTGCCGTGGCGCAGCGTCAACAGGCGCGACAGCTGCTGTTCCGCTTCCTTGCTGTCGTAGCCGTCGCGGATGCGCACGGTGATCGAGTCGAAATAATTGTTGCCCATCAGCCGGTTGGCCATGGTGCTGTAAGGCACCCACACGTTCAGCGTCTTGCTGCTGCCGAACATCGACTGCTTCTCCTTGGCCACGCCAACCACCGTCGCCGGCATGTTGCCCACCAGGATCACCTCGCCCACCACGTTTTTCTGGTGCGGGAACAGCCGCCGTTGGGTATTGGCGTCGATCACCACCGTCTGCGCCTGCGACTGCACCTGCATCGGATCGATGCCGACGCCCTGGGTAAAGCTCATGCCGTACACGCGGAAGAACTGCTCGCTGACGCCGTTGACATTGGCCGCCGCATCGACGTTGCCCAAGCGCAGCCGCATGCTGCTGCTGATGCTCGGCGATAGCGCGCTGATATACGGCTGTTCGCGCAGCGCATCGAGATCGCCGTATTTCAACGATTGCCGGTAAGTCGGATCGTCGTCGCCGAAGTCCTTGCCGGGGTAGATGTCGACGGTGTTGGTACCGATGGATTTGATGTCCGCCAGCACCATCTGCTTGGCGGCGTCGCCGATCACCAGGATCGACACCACCGAGGCGATGCCGATAATGATGCCGAGCATGGTCAGCGCGGTACGCATCTTGTTGGCCGCCATCGCGCGCCAGGCCATCACCAGCGCTTCGCGAAAACGACCGCCCATCTGCCGCCAGGAAGGCGCGGCGGCGGCCAGCGCCAGCGGCTTGGCCTGGGTATCCTCCGGCGGCGCCGGGCGCGAGTCGGCAATGATTTCGCCGTCGCGGATCTCGATGATCCGCTCCGCCTGGCGCGCCACCGCCGGATCGTGGGTCACCAGGATCACCGTGTGGCCCCGGGCGCACAGCTGTTTGAGGATCGCCATCACCTCTTCGCCGGAGTGGCTGTCGAGCGCACCGGTCGGTTCATCCGCCAGGATCACCTGCCCGCCGTTCATCAACGCACGGGCGATGCTGACGCGCTGCTGCTGACCGCCGGAAAGCTGGCTTGGCCGGTAGTTGACGCGCTCCCCCAACCCCAGGCGCCGCAACAACGCCTCCGCCCGTTCGCGCCGCGCCGCTTTGCCCAGCCCCGCGTACACCGCCGGCACCTCGACGTTATGCGCCGCGCTCAGGTGCGGCAGCAGATGATAACGCTGGAAAATAAAGCCGAAATGCTCGCGCCGCAGCTGCGCCAGCGCATCGTCGCTCAGCGTCGCCACATCCTGCCCGGCCACCCGATAGACCCCGGCGCTCGGCTTGTCCAGACAGCCGAGAATATTCATCAGCGTCGATTTGCCGGAGCCGGAGGCCCCCATGATCGCCACCATTTCACCGGCGTCGATGCTCAGACTGATCCCCTTCAGCACCTCCACCGTCTGCTCGCCGGAACGGTAGCTGCGGCGAATGCCGCTCAGCTGCAACAGCGCCGCCATCAGCCGGCCTCCACGCCGCCGCGGCTGACGATCACCTCATCGCCCGCCTCAAGCCCGCTGAGGATCTGCACGTCGATATTGTTGCGCAGGCCGATAGCCACCTCGCGCTTCTCTTCCTTGCCCTGTTTCAGCACCGAGACGTGGTAACGGTTGTCGGCGATCTGATCGCCCAGCGCCGCCAGCGGGATCACCAGCGCCTGCTCGACGCCGGCCAGCTGAATATGCACCTGTGCCGTCATTTGCAAGCGCAGCAGCCTTTCCGGGTTGGGCACTTCGAAACGCGCATAATAGAAGATGGCGTTGTTGACCTTTTCCGGCGTCGGCTGAATGTCTTTCAGCACGCCGTCGAAGCGCCGGGTCGGATCGCCCAGCACCGTGAACCAGGCCTTCTGACCCGGCTTGAGGTTAATGACGTCGGCCTCCGAGACCTGCGCCTTCACCAGCATGGTGCCCAGATCCGCCAGCGTCAGAATGTTCGGCGCCTGTTGCGCCGCGATCACCGTCTGGCCCTGCAGCGTGGTGATCTGCACCACGTCGCCATCCATCGGCGCTTCGATACGGGTGTAGGCCAGATTGATCTTGGCGGTATCCAGGCTGGCCTGGTTCCGGGCGATCTGCGCATTGATGGTGCCTACCTGCGCTTTCTTCACCGCCAGCTGTGTCGCCGCCTGATCCAGATCCTGACGCGATACCGCCTGCAGTTTGGCCAGCGCCTGGTTGCGCCGCAGCGTGACCGCCGCCAACTGCTGCTCGGCCTGTGCCTGCAGCAGCTGCGCATGCAGCTCGCGCAGCGTCGCCTCGCCTTCGCGAATGCTGTTCTGCGCCTGTTGCGGATCGATAACCCCCAGTAACTGGCCTTTCTTCACCTTGTCGCCGATTTCGACATACAGCTTTTCCAACTGCCCGCTAACCTGCGCGCCGACGTCGACCTTACGCACCGCGTCCAGCTGGCCGGTCGCCAACACGTTCTGCTGCAGATCACGCTGGGTGACCTTTACCGTTTTGAAATCGGTTGGCGCCGGATGGCGAAAGTGCCAAACGGCCGCCGCGACCATCGCCGCAATGACCGCCAGAACGAGTATCCAGCGGCGTTTATGTCCTTTAAACCCTGTCAAAATTGGCCTGCCTGTGCTTGTGAATATCGGCCGCCCCTTGCGGCGGCGGAGCTAAATTAGCATGCAACGTAGGGAATAACTAAACCTTAGCTCAACACAATGTGGAGACACGCCTGGTTACAGTTCAGCATTGAACTCCCGTTTAGTGAAACCTTGATGAAATAGCGCCATTCAACACAAGCCAAGGATTTCATCATGTCACAGCTCAGCTACCCACTCGCCTCCGCCCAGCCGCTTAACGGCTGGCAACTGATGACGGCGCTGATCAATGGCGAAATGGCGCCGAGCAATGCCTGGAAAAAAACCTCGTTTCGCCTGAAGTTTCTCGGCCGTTCGCTGTTCAACTGGCGCACCACCAGCGGCCTGCTCAACACCCTGGCCAGCAACCCGCTGCTGGAAGAAATCCTGAGCGCGCAGCCGAACCTGCCGTGCAAACTGCATCGCCCCTACCTGGCGGCCAACATGAGCAAGATCGAATGCCTGTTCGCCCTGCGCGATCATTACGATCTTATCGTACAGCGCATGCCGCTGAAGATGCGTCTCGGCCACCTCGGCCCGAATTCTTTCGTGTTGGCCAGCGCAATGGGCAAGAACGAAGCGCCAATCACGCTGGAGCTGGCGGCGATCGACAAACTGAATAAGGAAGGGGAAGCCACGCTGCTGCTGCGCAACGCCAACGGCGTGATGCTGGCGGAGATCACCTTTGCGCTGATGCATTATCAGCAGCAGCCGACGCTGTTCATCGGCGGCCTGCAGGGCGCAAACCATGAGGTGCCGCACGCAGAAATCCAGCACACCACCAAAGAGTGCCACGGCCTGTTCCCCAAACGTCTGGTGCTGGAAGGCATCTGCACGCTGGCGCGGCACCTCGGCATCCGCCAGATCGTAGCCGTCGGCAATGCCACCCATATCTATCAAAACTGGCGTTACCAGAGTAAGAAGAAGGACCAACTGCACGCCGATTACGATCAGTTCTGGCTGTCGATGGGCGCCAAACCGCTCGACAGCGGCTATTTCCTGCTGCCCGAGCGCATCGCCCGCAAACCTATCGAAGAGATTGCCAGCAAGAAGCGCGCCGAGTACCGCCGCCGCTATCAGCTGCTGGACGAGCTGGAACAAGGGCTGGCGGCGCATTTCTGCACCCGATAACGCCCGGCGGGCCGTCAGTCCGCCCGGCCGCGCGCCAGCCAGATTACCCGTGAGAACATTTTCTTCAGCAGCGGCGGCACCGAGTCCGTGCCCCATTCGCCGGCCTGCATCGCGACCTCAATAGCCAGATCCGGCTTCGACGAGTGGTGAACCGCTTTCAGGATCACCTTACGCACCGGCATCTGCGCGTTGAGCGGCACCGACGCCATTCGGTGATAGACCGGGCCGAACCCTTCGCGGAACATGAAGTGCTCCATGTCCGGCGCCGGCAGCGCGGTCAGCCGATCGCGTTCGTTGTCTTCATGATTGTCCAGCAGGCTGCGTACGGTGTTGGCGTACTTTTTGCCCGCTTCGTCGCCGTCCACCAGCGCATGCCACTCGATGCCCATGCGGCGGGCGAAGCGCAGCAGCGGCTTCAGGCCGCACTGGGCGAATTCGATGACCCTCACCCCTTCCGCCTCGAAATGGTAGCCGCACTGGCGCGCCAGCTCGTTCAGCAGCCACACTTCGGTCTCGCCTTCCACCAGCAGCCAGCAGCGGGCGAACAGCGACGACGGCCGGTTGAAACGGATGTGAAACGCGATGCGCCGCCCGTCTTCGGCGCTCAGCCCGCGCGGCCCGAGACGGTAGGTCGCGACCCGCCCCGACTCGCGCACCAGCCGGCAGACGTGCTCCACCGGCACCAGCGACACCAGTTCGCTGGAGTTGGTGGTGGTGATGCGCTGCAGCGGCAGCTGATTGAGCAGCCCCCAGGCCACCGACAGCATGATCGGGTGCAGGCGAGTTTCCGGATCCTCCACCAGCAGCAGCGGCCGGGCATGAGGATCCAGCTTGACGTCGCCCTTGGCCTGCAGCAGGGTGGAAAACATCCCCAGCAGGATCAGGCGCATGCTGCGGCTGTTCGGTTCGGCAACCATACGGTTGATACCGTCCAGCGCGCGCCAGGCATCCTGCTCCGGCTCCCCGCCGCGGCGGCGGCGCGGCCGCGCCACCTGCGAACTCTGCTCGGCAAAATAGTGCTCCAGCAACTGCTGCATGGCCGCCAGTCCCTGACGCAGCTCGCCGTTGGTCAGCTTCTGCGGATTGCGCACCAGCTCGCGCGTCAGCTGATCCAGCTGCTGCGCCAGCGCCTGGGTATCGGGTTTACGTTCATCGCCGAGGCTGCTGGGGCGCAGGCGGCGAATAAAGCGCGCGTCGCGCAGGCGCAATACCGGATGAATGCGGATAATGGCGTGGGCCAGCTGTTCGATATGGTGCAATTGAAAGGCGTTGCCGTCAGCATCGAGAAAACCGCGCCAGGTGCACACCGTGCCGTCGTCGGCCAGCTCGCCTTCGCAGCGGTAATGAATGCGGCTCAGGCCATCCTCGCCCTTGACCCACAGCGGCGTCAGGTGGCGATAGCGCGGCAGGTGCGCATGGCCGATGTCTTTTTCGCAGAAGGTGAACACCACCTGCAGGTGGCGCTCTTTGGCCGACTCTTCACCGGGGGGGAAATGGAAGTCGTGCGCTTCAAACCGATACAGCTTCTGCTCCGGCGCCAACAGCAGCGTCAGCGCATCCAGCAGGCTGGATTTACCCCAGGCGTTTTCGCCGAGCAACAGCGTATTGTCGTCCAGCATCAGAGACAGCCGGTTAATGCCGCGAAAACCTACAATTTCGATACGCTCCAAGAACATCCGCCGCCTCCCGTGCGCGCCGTCGCCTCTTCAATGAGGTGACCTTCACAGAGCATGGTCAAAAAACCCCTTGCAGGTCAAGCGGCCAACGTCAAATCTGCCGCTTTACTCCGGCCGGGCTTTTGGTTAGCGTGTGCTCCTCGCCGCCGTTCGGCGCGCTTCAAAACTCAAGGACACAAGCTGCACCATGTACTCAGGACTGTTGATTATTCTGTTACCGCTGATTGTCGGTTACCTCATTCCCTTACGCCATCGCCCGCTGCTGGTGCTGATCAACCGGCTGCTCAGCTGGATGGTGTACGTGATCCTGTTTTTCATGGGCATCAGCCTGGCGTTTATGGAAGATCTCAGCAGCAACCTGGTGCTGATCTTCCAGTACAGCGCGGTGTTCTTCTTCTGCATTCTCTGCGCCAATCTGCTGTTGCTGGCGCTGCTGGAGCGGCGCATGCCGTGGCGCAGCAGCCATAAACAGGAAAAGCTGCCTTCGCGCATGCACATGGCGCTGGAGTCGCTCAAGCTGTGCGGCGTGGTGCTCGGCGGCTTCCTGCTCGGCCTGACGCAGTGGCAATGGCTGCAGTTCGCCCATAAAGGCAGCGAATATGCGCTGATCTTCCTGCTGTTGCTGGTCGGCATTCAGCTGCGCAACAGCGGCATGACGCTGCGCCAGATCGTGCTTAACCGCCGCGGCACGCTGGTGGCGTTGGTGGTGACCGTCGCGTCGCTGGCCGGCGGCGCGCTGGCGGCTCAGCTGCTGGGGTTGCCGGTCAAGGCCGGGCTGGCGATGGCCTCCGGCTTCGGCTGGTACTCGCTGTCCGGCATTCTGATCACCGACGCCTACGGCCCGGTGATGGGCAGCGCCGCGTTCTTCAACGATCTGGCGCGCGAGCTGGTGGCGATCATGCTGATCCCGACGCTGGTGCGCCGCAGCCGCTCCACCGCCCTCGGCCTGTGCGGCGCCACCTCGATGGACTTCACCCTGCCGGTGCTGCAGCGCAGCGGCGGGCTGGACATGGTGCCGCCCGCCATCGTGCATGGCTTCCTGCTGAGCCTGCTGGCGCCGGTGCTGATCGCCCTGTTCTCCTGATCCTTTCCCCTGGGGGCCGGCCGGCCCCCAAAGCGTAATAATTCCCATCCGCACGGCAAAATTGCGCTAAATCAAACTTGCCCGCAGTAGTCGCACAAAAGCCTTTTGCAACCCCGATCGCCGATCTATGCTTTTAAACAAGCATTATAAATGCAACTTTAAAAATAAAAGGAAGCGACTATGTTCTGTGTGCAATGTGAACAAACCATCCGTACCCCGGCAGGCAACGGCTGCTCGTATGCTCAGGGCATGTGCGGCAAAACGGCGGAAA
This sequence comes from Serratia sp. CY43202, assembly GCF_052168755.1. Classification (NCBI taxonomy): domain Bacteria; kingdom Pseudomonadati; phylum Pseudomonadota; class Gammaproteobacteria; order Enterobacterales; family Yersiniaceae; genus Serratia; species Serratia sp. CY43202. The sequence goes on along the minus strand of NZ_JBJNMB010000004.1, from coordinate 134,370 downwards.
CCTCCGATCTGCAGGATCTGCTGGTGGCGGCGCTGCAGGGACTCTCCGCCTGGGCGCTGCAGGCGCGTTCGCTGGGCATCGTCGACCACGAGATCGACAGCTTCGCCCCGCGCGCCTTCTTCTCCACCCTGACCAACGTCAACTTCGACTCCCAGCGCATCATCGGCTACGCGCGGGAAACCCTGCTGCTGCGCGACTCGCTGGCCGCCCGTTGCCGGCTGCTGGATGCCGGCGTGCGCGTCGATCACCCGATGGCGGCGCTGCAGCTGGCCGGCAACGATATGCCTGCGCTGCTGCTGCAGGCGGCGCAGTTTGCCCTCAACAGCGACAAGGCCGAGGTCGGCGACGACGTACACGGTTTGCGCATGCTGTGCCTGTACGGCCTGAAAGGCGCGGCGGCCTATATGGAACACGCGCACGTGCTCGGCCAGTTCGACGAGCAACTCTATGCCGACTACCACGCCTTTATGGCCTGGCTCGGCACCCGGCCGCGCGACGTCGACACCCTGCTGAACAACGCCATGGGCATCGGCAAGATGAACTTCAACGTGATGGCGATCCTCGATCGCGGTGAAACCCAGGCCTACGGCGATCCGCAGCCCAGCGCAGTCAACGTGCGCCCGGTGGCCGGGAAAGCCATTCTGATTTCCGGCCACGATCTGAAAGATCTGCGCATGCTGCTCGAACAAACCGAAGGGCAAAACGTCAACGTCTACACCCACGGTGAAATGCTGCCAGCGCACGGCTATCCGGAACTGAAAAAATTCAAACATCTGGTGGGCAACTACGGCAGCGGTTGGCAGAACCAGCAGACGGAATTCGCCAAATTCCCCGGCCCGATCGTGATGACCTCCAACTGCATCATCGATCCTAACGTCGGCAACTACGGCGATCGCATCTGGACCCGCAGTATCGTCGGCTGGCCGGGCGTCAACCATCTGGAAGGCGACGACTTCGGCGCCGTGATCCGCCAGGCTCAGGGCATGAACGGCTTCCCTTACACCGAGATTGAGCACCTGATCACCGTTGGCTTCGGCCGCCAGACGCTGCTGAACGCCGCCGACACGGTCATCGACCTGGTGTCGCAGAAAAAACTGCGCCACGTCTTCCTGGTGGGCGGCTGCGACGGCAGCCGCGACGAGCGCAGCTACTTCACCGACTTCGCCCGCAGCGTGCCGCAAGACTGCCTGATCATGACGCTGGCCTGCGGCAAGTACCGTTTCAACAAGCTGGACTTCGGCACGCTAGAAGGGTTGCCGCGCCTGCTGGACGTCGGCCAGTGCAACGACGCCTACTCCGCCATCATGCTGGCGGTCAAGCTGGCGGATACGCTCGGCTGCAGCGTCAACGAGCTACCGCTCAGCCTGGTGCTGTCGTGGTTTGAACAGAAGGCGATCGTCATTCTGCTGACGCTGCTGTCGCTAGGGGTGAAAAACATCGTCACCGGCCCGACCGCGCCGGGCTTCCTGACCGACAACCTGATGACGATCCTCAACGAGAAATTCGGCCTGCGTCCGATCACCACCGTCGAGCAGGATATTGCAGCGCTGCTCGCCTGATGCCGTTACGTTATGGGGCCGCCTGCGCCGGCCCCTTTGTTTTTTGAGGTGCCCCGATGACTCAACCCACTCCGCTTTGCCCGAACCGCATGCAGGTGCATTCCATCCAGCGTGAAACCGCCGACGTCTGGACGCTGAACCTGATCTGCGACGTTTTCTACCCTTACCAGGCTGGCCAGTTCGCGCTGGTCAGCATTCGCAACAGCGAAGAGACGTTGCGCGCCTATACGCTCTCCTCCTCGCCCGGCCAGAGCCGCTTTCTCAGCATCAGCGTGCGCTGCCTGCCGGAGGGCATCGGGTCGCGCTGGCTGACGCAAGAGGTCAAGCCCGGCAACACGCTGTGGCTGTCCGACGCGCAGGGCGAATTCAGCTGCGAGCGCCACCCGGCCGATCGTTATCTGATGCTGGCCGCCGGCTGCGGCGTGACGCCGATCGTCTCGATGTGCCGCTGGCTGACCGCTAACCGTCCGGCCTGCGATATCGCCGTGATCTTTAACGTACGCACCCCCGCCGACACGATTTTCGCCGATCAATGGCGCGCGCTGTGTGCCGCCTATCCGCAGCTGCGCCTGACGCTGATGGCCGAGCAGGATCTGCAACCCGGCTACCTCAGCGGCCGTATCGATGAACATGCGCTGCGGCAGGCGGCGCCGGATATCGCCGAACGCACGGTGATGACCTGCGGCCCTGCACCCTACATGGATCAGGTGGAGCAGCTGTGTCGCCGGCTCGGCGTGCCGGCCGAGCATTTCCATAAAGAGCAGTTCCACACGCCGACGGCGCAGGCCGACACCACCGAAGGACTGACGCTGCGCGCCGCGCGCCCGCTGCGCGAATTCCGCGTGCCGGTCGGCAGCACGCTGCTGGCGGCGATGGAGGCCAATGCCCTGCCGGTCAACGCCGCCTGCCGCGCCGGGGTGTGCGGCTCGTGCAAAACCCGCATCCTCGAGGGCGACTACACCACCACCAGCACCATGACGCTGAGCGCGGAAGAGATAGCGCAAGGCTACGTGCTGGCCTGCAGTTGCCAGTTGCAGGGTGACGTCACGCTGGCGTGATCCCCTGGCCCCATCGCCGCGATGGGGCATTTATCGGCAAGTTCCCCGTGGCCAGCCCAGTTACACTGCTTCCCGTCCTACGCTCTTTACCCTTCCTGACCGCATCTCGTCCACAGCCGGTAAGCTATGCTTGCAGTTGTTCTGCTGACACTCACCGGATCGAGTCCACATCGTTTTTCAAACCATGTTTGGGGGAACCATGAAGCAAACCGTAGCCACACTGATCGCCAAAACGCTGGATCAAGCCGGCGTAAAACGCATTTGGGGCGTAACCGGCGATTCGCTCAACGGCCTCAGCGACAGCCTGCACCGCATGGGCACCATCGAATGGCTGGGCACCCGCCATGAAGAGGTGGCCGCCTTCGCCGCCGGTGCCGAAGCCCAGCTCACCGGCCAGTTGGCGGTGTGCGCCGGTTCCTGCGGCCCCGGCAACCTGCATCTGATCAACGGCCTGTTCGACTGTCACCGCAACCATGTGCCGGTGCTGGCGATCGCCGCACACATTCCTTCCAGCGAAATCGGCAGCGGCTACTTCCAGGAAACCCATCCGCAGGAGCTGTTCCGCGAATGCAGCCACTATTGCGAACTGGTCTCCAACCCGGAACAGCTGCCGCGCGTACTGGAGATCGCCATGCGCAAGGCGATCCTCAATCGCGGCGTCTCGGTGGTCGTCTTACCGGGCGACGTGGCGCTGCGCATGGCGCCGGAAGACGCGACGCTGACCTGGCATACCCCGGCGCTGCCGCTGGTGCAGCCGCCGATGAGCGAGTTGAACAAGCTGGCAGAAACGCTGAACAAGGCGAAGAACATCACCCTGATGTGCGGCAGCGGCTGCGCCGGCGCGCACGATGAAGTGGTCAAGCTGGCCGAGCTGCTGCAGGCGCCGGTGGTGCACGCGCTGCGCGGCAAAGAGCATATTGAATGGGACAACCCCTACAGCGTCGGCATGACCGGGCTGATCGGTTTCTCTTCCGGCTACCACGCGATGATGAACGCCGACACGCTGGTGCTGCTCGGCACCCAGTTCCCCTATCGCGCGTTCTACCCCACCAACGCCAACATCATTCAGATCGACATCAACCCCGGCAGCATCGGCGCGCACTGCCCGGTCAATATGGCGCTGGTGGGCGATATCCACACCACCCTCACCGCCCTGCTGCCGCAGCTGGAGCCCAAGCGCGACCGGGCGTTCCTCGACAAGGCGCTGGAGCATTATCGCAACGCGCGTAAGGAGCTCGACGGGCTGGCGACCGCCAACGACGACCAGCCGATCCACCCACAATATCTGGCGCAGCAGCTCAGCCAGTACGCCAGCGACGACGCCATCTTCACCTGCGACGTCGGCACGCCGACGGTGTGGGCCGCCCGTTACGTGAAAATGAACGGCAAGCGTCGCCTGCTCGGCTCGTTCAACCACGGTTCGATGGCCAACGCCATGCCGCAGGCGATAGGTGCCCAGGCCACCGCGCCGGATAAACAGGTGATCGCCATGTGCGGCGACGGTGGCTTCACCATGCTGATGGGGGATTTCCTGTCGCTGGCGCAGCTCAAATTGCCGGTGAAAATCGTGGTGTTCAACAACAGCGTGCTGGGGTTCGTGGCGATGGAGATGAAGGCCGGCGGCTACCTGACCGACGGCACCGATCTGCATAATCCGGACTTCGCGGCGATCGCCAACGCCGCCGGCATCAAGGGCATCCGCGTGGAAAAAGCGTCGGATCTGGACGGCGCGCTGCAGGAGATGTTGGCGCATCCCGGCCCGGCGCTGCTGGACGTGGTCACCGCCAAGCAAGAGCTGGCGATGCCGCCGCAGATCAAGTTCGAACAGGCGAAGGGCTTCAGCCTGTACATGCTGCGCGCCATCATCAACGGCCGCGGCGACGAAGTGGTCGAGCTGGCGAAAACCAACTGGCTGCGCTAAGCCAGCTGCCCCGGTGAAATAAAGGGTATATGATGCCATGTACCCTTTTCCTCTCCCTTATATTCCAGGAACCCTATGCTTATCGATCTACGCAGCGACACCGTCACCCGCCCCAGCGCCGCCATGCGCCAGGCGATGGCTCAGGCAGAGGTCGGCGACGACGTCTACGGCGATGACCCGACGGTCAACGCGTTGGAGGCCGAGGCGGTGCGCCTGTCGGGCAAAGAGGCGGCGCTGTTTTTGCCCAGCGGCACCCAGGCCAACCTGGTGGCGCTGCTGAGCCACTGCCAGCGCGGCGACGAGTATCTGGTCGGCCAACAGGCGCACAACTATAAATACGAGGCCGGCGGCGCAGCGGTGCTGGGCAGCATCCAGCCACAGCCGATCGAGGCTGACGCGGACGGCACGCTGCCGCTGGACAAGCTCGCCGCCGCCATCAAACCCGACGATATCCACTTCGCCCGCACTCGGCTGCTGAGCCTGGAAAACACCATCAGCGGCCGAGTTTTGCCGCAGGCCTACCTGCAGCAGGCGTGGCAATTTACCCGCGAGCGGCAGCTGGCGCTGCATATCGACGGCGCACGCATCTTTAACGCCGCCGTGGCGCTGAACCTGCCGCTGAAAGAGATCGTGCAATACTGCGACACCTTCACCATTTGCCTGTCAAAAGGATTGGGCGCGCCGGTCGGATCGCTGCTGTGCGGCAGCGAGGCTTTCATCCAACGCGCGCTGCGCTGGCGCAAGATGACCGGCGGCGGGCTGCGCCAGGCCGGCATCCTGGCGGCGGCCGGTCTTTACGCTTTGGAGCATAACGTCGCGCGGCTGCGCGAAGACCATGACAACGCGGTCTGGCTGGAGCAACAGCTGCGGCAGATCGGCGTAGAGATCGCCGATCCCGGTGCGCAGACCAACGTGCTGTACCTGCGCCAACCGCCGGCGCTGGCGGCCAAACTCGGTCCGTGGATGCGCGAACGTGGCGTGCTGATCAGCAGCGGCCCGCTGACACGCATTCTGACCCACCTCGACGTCAGCCGTCAGGATCTGCAGCGGGTGGTCGAGCTGTGGCGGGAGTTTCTTCAGCAGCACGCCTGATTTCCCTCCCCGGTGCGCCGAGGAGCCTCTTATCGCCCGCCGATGGCGTCGACAAAGCGGCTGGTGATCTGTTGCGGGCGGGTAATGGCGCCCCCTACCACCACCGCATGCGCCCCCAACCTCAGGCAGCGCGCGGCCATCGCCGGCGTTTCGACATTGCCTTCGGCGATGACCGGCACCGATACCGCCGCCAGCACCGCACGCAGAAAGCTGAAATCGTTATCCGCCAATCGGGCGCCCCGGCTTTCAGCGGTATAGCCGTACAGCGTGGTGCCCACACAGTCGAAGCCCAGCCTGGCGGCCTCTTGCGCCTCCTCCAGAGTGGCGATGTCCGCCATCAGCAACAGCCGGGGATACCTGGCGCGGATCGCGGCGACCAACGCCGCCAGCTGCAACTCCCCCGGCCGCGGGTGGCCGGTGGCGTCCAGCGCGATCATCTGCGGCGCCGCCGCCATCAACTCATCGATTTCGCGCAGGGTCGGCGTGATATACACGTCGCTGCCCGCATAATCGCGCTTTATGATGCCGATGACCGGCAGCGCCACCGTGCGCATGATAGCGTTGACGTCTTCGACGCCGTTGGCGCGGATCGCCGCCGCGCCGCCTTGCTCGGCCGCCAGCGCCATGCGCGACATGATAAAATCGCTGTGCAGCGGCTCGTCGTCCAGCGCCTGGCAAGACACCACCAGGCGCCCCTCAATCTGCTGCAAAATGGAAAGCGTCATAAATCCAACAACTCCTCGACTTCGTTTTTAATGATGGTGACGTGCGGGCCGTAGATCACCTGAACACCGTTGCCGCGAACGATAACCGCCCGTGCGCCGCTGGCCTTCAGCCCGCTTTCGTCCAGCAACCGGCTCTGCTTCACCGTCACGCGCAACCGCGTGGCGCAACAATCCAGTTCGACGATATTCTCTTTGCCGCCCAGCGCCGCCAGCACCTGCTGCGAGCGTTCGGTGCCCGTCATCACCGCTTCCGGCGCAGTTTCCGCCTCGCGCCCCGGCGTTTTAAAGTTGAAGCGCAGGATCAGGAAACGGAACGTGAAGTAGTACAGAAAGAACCAAGGCACACCGACCAGCGGGACGTACATCCAGTGGGTTTTCGCTTCACCCTGCAGCACGCCGAACAGCATGAAATCGATAAAGCCGCCGGAGAACGTCTGGCCGATGGTGATATGCAGGATGTGAGCGATCATGAACGCCAGGCCGTCGAACAGCGCGTGCACCACGTACAGCGCCGGCGCGACAAACAGGAAAGAGAATTCGATAGGTTCGGTGATGCCGGTCAGAAACGAGGTCAGCGCCGCCGACAGCAACAGTCCGCCGACGCGTTTGCGGTTCTCGGGACGCGCACTCTGGTACATCGCCAGGCAGGCACCGACCAGGCCGAACATCATGGTGATAAAACGGCCGGACATGAAACGCGCCGTGCCAATGTAGAACTGCTGAGTATTCGGGTCGGCCAACTGGGCGAAGAAAATGCGTTGTGTGCCTTCCACCAGCTGTCCGTTGATCACTTCGCTGCCGCCAAGCGCGGTGGTCCAAAACGGTAGATAGAAGATGTGATGCAGGCCGAACGGCCCGAGCATGCGCAATACGAAGCCGTAGATAAAGGTCCCGAGATAGCCGCTGGCGTCTACCAGACCGCCCATGCCGAAGATCAACTGTTGGAAATGCGGCCACACCACCGTCATCAGGGCACCGACCGCCATCGCCGCCAGCGAGCTGACGATCGGCACAAAGCGCGAGCCACCAAAAAAACCCAGGAACGGTGGCAGCGCTATCTTGTTATAGCGGCCGTGCAGATACCAGGTCACCAAACCGATGACCACTCCGCCGAACACCCCGGTCTCCAACGTCTGGATCCCGAGAATCGTTCCCTGCCCCACCGCGCCCGCGTTCTGCGTGGCCAGCGTACCGTTGATTTTCAACAGCGCATTGATGGTGGCGTTCATTACCAGATAGGCGATCAGCGAAGCCAGCCCCGCCGTGCCCTTGTCGCTTTTGGCCAGCCCCACCGCCACGCCGACCGCGAACAAGACCGCCAGGTTGGCGAACACGATAGCACCGGCACTGGCCATCACGGTAAATATACTTTGCAACCAGCCGACATCGAGGAAGGGATACGCCTCGACGGTATTGGGATTGGACAGCGCACCGCCGATCCCCAACAGCAGGCCGGCCGCCGGCAGCACGGCGATCGGCAGCATGAACGACTTGCCGAACAGCTGGGCTTTTTCGAACCAACCGCCGGAGCGCGGCAATTCTGGTGTTGACATAAATTTTCCCCCGACATCATTTTTATGATGAAAATTTTTACCACATTAAAATTAATTTAATGAAAATTTTATTCATAACGATGATCGGCTTCACAATCCGTCGATTTCACTGGCGAGCCGCGGCGTCTTTCCGCCACAATAGAAACGGGAATACTCAGAAAGGTAACGTGATGAATACAGGCAACTTGTTATTGCGGCTGCGGCAGGATTTGGCGGGGTACAGCCCCACGCTGCAAAAGCTCGGCAACTATCTTCTTGCGGAGCCTTCCCGCGCCGTTTACCTGACCATCACCGAACTGGCGCGTGAAAGCGCCACCAGCGAAGCCAGCGTCACACGGCTGTGCCGCCATCTCGGCTGCAAAGGCTATACCGAATTTAAAATGGCGCTGGCCCTCAGCTTGCAACAAAGCCAGCCGGAAGCGGCGACGCGCCAAAGCGCGGCGGAAAATTTGGTGGAAGAGAGCGTACAGGCGCTGCGGGATACCGGCGCGCTGTTGGATCCGCAGGCGCTGCAACAGGCGGCGGATAGCCTGCAACGTTGTGCTTCGGTGCAGATTTACGGCGTCGCCGCCAGCGCCATCATCGGCGACTTCCTGCACTACAAGCTGTTGCGCCTCGGCAAACCGGCGCAGCTGTTCAGCGACATGCACCGGGCAGCGATGAATGCAGCCTCGCTGAGTGAGCGGGATCTGCTGATCGTCATCTCCAGCTCCGGCTCAACCAAGGACGTGCTGCATGCGGTGACGTTGGCCAAAGGGCGCGGCGCACGCGTGATCGCCGTCAGCAATACCCAACGCAGCCCGCTGGCCAAGATGGCGGATACGCTGCTGGTGGCGGCTAAACCGGAAGGGCCGCTGACCGCTGGCGCCCTGCCGGCCAAGGTCGGCGCCATGCTGCTGGTGGAGTTGATGATCGCCGAACTGACTCAGCGCGATCCCGCCTACGCTCAGGCGATGCAGGCCACCGCCAGCGCGACTCTGCCGCTGCTGCTGTAATCAGAAGATCCAGCGGCCGTAAACCCAGTACCACAGCCCCAGCACCGCCGCCAGATTGAGCGCCACGCTGAGGATGAACCAGGTTTTAAACGGCTGCTTCTGGGTTTTGTGGCGAAACAGCTGCTGTGCCGCCAGTGCGCCCAACCAGCCGCCCAGCGCGCCGAACAGCAACAGCGTCGCCTCCGGCACCCGTCGCCACCCTTTGCGCGCCGCCAGCTTATCGCCGCCGTAGATCAGAAACGTCAGCAGGTTGGCCAGCACCAACCACATCCACACCGGATGCGGCGAGAACAAACTGGCGATCAGCGCCAGACCCAGCAGGGCGTAACAAATCACATTGAGCTTCATGGCATCCGGTTTTTCGTGCGATAAGGGGCGCGTAGTGTGAACCTGCGTCAGGATGGATGCAACCGACTTATACCCATACAAAATGTGCATTTAAACCCTGAATTTGGCATCCTGTCGTTCTGCCAATCCTCTACCGCACAAGGCGGCCCGATGACACCCCAACGCGTACTGGTTCTTGGAGCCAGCGGCTATATAGGCCAGAACCTGATCCCGCACCTGATCGAACAGGGGCACCAGATTACCGCCGCCGCGCGGCGCATCGAGTGGCTGCAGGAGCAGAACTGGCCGCAGGTCAACTGCCTGTATGTCGATCTGTACCGCCCGGAAACTCTGAGCGCGGCGCTGTGGGAAATCGATACGCTTTACTATCTGGTGCACGCGATGGGCGACGGCGACGACTTTATCGAGAAGGAACGCCAGGCGGCGGAAAACCTGCGCGACGCGCTACGCAATGCCTGCGTCAAACAGGTGATCTTTCTCGGCGCGCTGCAGCCGAACGACGACAGTTCGCCGCACCTGGCGGCCCGCCGCCTGACCGGCGAGATCCTGCGCCAGAGCGGTGTGCCGGTGACCGAGCTGCGCGCCGGCATCATCGTCGGCCCCGGTTCGGCGGCGTTCGAAGTGATGCGCGACATGGTCTATAACCTGCCGGTGCTGACGCCGCCGCGCTGGGTGCGCTCGAAGTCCTCGCCGGTGGCGCTGGAGAACCTGCTGGTTTACCTTGCCGATCTGCTGGCGCACCCGGCGGAGGAACACCGCATCTTCGACGTCGCCGGGCCTGAATACCTCAGCTATCAGGATATGTTCAAACGCTTTATCGCCATCAGCGGCAAGCGGCGCTGGCTGATCCCGATCCCCTTGCCGACGCGACTGATTTCAGTGTGGTTCATCAGCCTGATCACCTCGGTGCCGACGCCGATCGCGCGCGCGCTGATCCAGGGCCTGAAGCACGATCTGCCCGCCGACGGCAAACCGTTGCAGGCCCTGATCCCGCAACGTCTGCACACCTTCGATCAGGCGGTCACCGCCACGCTGCAGCGCGAACTGGAGGTGGTCGATTCCGCCGACTGGGGCTACGATCCGGCGGCGCGGGCCCGCTGGCGCCCCGGCTACGGCTATTACCCGAAACAGGCGGGGTGTTCGCTCGACACCGCCGCTTCCAGCCAGGCGCTGTGGCAAACGGTGCAGCAGTTGGGGGGCGAGGAAGGCTATTTCTACGCCAATATCCTGTGGCGGATCCGCGCCCGCATGGACGACATGATCGGCAACGGCGTGGTCTATGGCCGCCCGGCGCGCGCGACCCTGGCGCTGGGTGACGAGATTGACGGTTGGAAAGTCATCACGCTGAAACCGCTGCGGCAACTGGCGCTGTTGTTCGGCATGAAGGCGCCGGGGCTGGGGCGGCTGAGCTTCACCATTACCGATCGCGGCGATCGCCGCACGCTGGACGTGCGCGCCTGGTGGCATCCGGCCGGCTTCAGCGGGCTGCTGTATTGGTTCGCCATGATGCCCGCACACCTGTTCATTTTTCGCGGCATGGCGAAGCGCATCGCGACGTTGGCCGAGAACCTGGACCGCCAACAGCGCTGAATGCCGTTCATTTGTCGATCAACCGCACAGTTTGCCGCTGTGCTTCGGGGCTTTCCGATTGCATAGCGCACGAAATCACGGAAGAATGGCATCTTATTTGCTGGGAGCGCCGCAAGCGCCCGCCGGTATTCCGATTTTGGGTGAGAATAGAGTCCGTTATGAAGGTATTGGTCACCGGTGCCACCAGTGGGTTAGGCCGTAACGCCGTTGAATATCTGCGCCGCCAGGGCATCAAAGTGCGCGCCACTGGCCGCAACCAGGCGATGGGCGGCCTGCTGGAAAAAATGGGCGCTGAGTTCATTCATGCCGATCTCACCAACCTGATCTCTTCGCAGGCCAAAGCGATGCTGGCGGACGTCGATGTGCTGTGGCACTGCTCCAGCTTTACCTCGCCCTGGGGCACCGAAGAAGCCTTCGAACTGGCCAACGTCCGCGCTACCCGCCGCCTCGGCGAATGGGCGGCGGCCTATGGCGTGGCGCAGTTCATTCACATCTCTTCCCCGGCGATCTATTTCGACTACCACCATCACCGCAACGTAACCGAAGACTTTCGCCCGCAGCGTTACGCCAACGAGTTCGCGCGCAGCAAGGCCGCCGGCGAGCAGGTGATCCAGCAATTGGCGCTGTCCAATCCGCAGACCCATTTCACCATTTTGCGCCCGCAGGGCCTGTTCGGGCCGCACGACAAGGTGATGCTGCCGCGGTTGCTGCAGATGATCAAACGCTACGGCAACCTGCTGCTGCCGCGCGGCGGCGCGGCGATGGTGGACATGACCTATCTGGAGAACGCGGTGCACGCCATGTGGCTGGCGACGCTAAAAGAAGATACGCCGTCCGGCCGCGCCTACAACATCACCAACCAGCAGCCGCGTCCGCTGCGCACCGTGGTGCAGCAGTTGATCGACGATTTGGGCATGAAGTGCCGCATCCGCTCCGTCCCCTACCCGATGCTAGACATGATGGCGCGCGGCATGGAGCGCCTGGGCAGCAAAAGCGAAAAGGAGCCGGTGCTGACCCACTACGGCGTCGCCAAACTCAACTTCGACCTCACGCTCGATACCACCCGCGCGCAGCAAGAGCTGGGCTATCAGCCGATCGTCTCGCTGGAAGAAGGCATCGCGCGCACCGCCCGCTGGCTGAAAGATCACGGCAAACTGCACGGCCTGTAATCAACGCGCCGCGCCGTACTTCACCAGCAGCGCATCGATAATCGCCTCACTCTCTGCATCCGGCTTACCGCGAACATCGTCGGGCCGGAAATGCATCTGAAATGCCGCCAGCACATTGCGCTGCTGCCGCGCATCCCACGACGGGTCGATCGCGTAGCCGTAACGCGCCAGCTTTTCGAGCAGCGGCGCCATCGGTACCGGCGCATGGCGATCGCGCCCCGCCAGCAACCGCTGCACGTCCCGTTCATCCGGCCAGGCGCCGATGCCGGCCTGCGCCAGCTGCCGCCAGGGGAACAGCGGGCCGGGATCCTGTTTGCGCTGCGGCGCGATGTCGCTGTGCCCCACCACGTCCTGCGGCTGAATGCCATAGCGTTGGATGATGTCGCGGCTCAGCGGGATCAGCACGGCGATCTGCTCCGCCGTATAAGGCTGCCAATGGGTGAACAGCATGCTGCGGGTGAATCCCTTGTTGACGATTTCGATGCCGATCGAGGTGTCGTTGAGGTTGCTGCGGCCGCGCCAGGCGCTGGCGCCGGCATGCCAGGCGCGCATCGCTTCCGGCACCAGCCGATACACCGTCGGTTTGCCGTGTTCGCGCTGCGGGTGCGCCGGCAACAGGTAGTGTGCGCTGACGTGTTCATCGGTCAACGTTTTCAGCGATGAATGAAAGTCTTCCGCCGTATAGTGCATCACCAGAAACCGAATGCGCTGATCGGCGCCCTGCGCCTGATGCAAGGTTTCGAGCTGGTAAGCGCCACGATCGACGAGCGTGTCCTGCTGCGGATTTTGGCATCCCGCCAACAGCGCGGCGGCGATGATCCCTGGCCAAATTTTCACTTATCCTCCTGATTGACGTCCGTGAGATGTAACGCGACGCGATTGACCTGTATCCAATCATCACGTTCGTCGAGAAATGATGACAGACAACGCCGATGTGCAAGCGAGTGTTGCTCCCGACTGGCGGCCTTTCCCGCCCATGATAGTCTCAAAGTATCATCTGCGCCGAAAGAGCGGAGTCGAACATGTTGACGCCACGCTATCTGTCCTGGTTGCTCTGTGCCGCCATGCTGCCGCTCAGCGGCTGCGATCGGCAAAAAGTCGCTGACGCGATGGGGGCAAGCGCACCGTCCCCGGCCGCGCCCATCGCGAGTGCCAGTACGCCGGCCTACACGCCGCTGACTGCCGACCAGCTGTACCAGTTGGTCAGCCCGGTGGCGCTGTTCCCCGACAAGCTGCTGGCGCAGGTGTTGGCCGGCGCGGGTTATCCTGACCAAATCAACACCGCGGATGCCTGGCTGGCGCAAAACCGCGGGTTGCAACCGGCGGCGCTCAGCTCGGCGGCCGACGCTCAGCCCTGGGATCCCAGCGTGCGCGGCCTGGTGCAATTCCCCGACGTGCTCGATCAAATGGCGAAAAACATCCCCTGGACCACCGCCCTGGGCAGCGCCTACCTGAACGATCCCACCGACGTGATGAACGCCATTCAGGTGATGCGTCAACGGGCGGCCAGCCAAGGCACGCTGAAAAACACCCCGCAGCAGCGCATCGTCGTGGCCCCCACCACCCGTTACGTTGAGCAGCAGCCCTATCGCCAGCGCGTGGTAGCGGCGCCGGGCGAAACCATCGTCATCGAACCCAGCCAGCCGGATACGGTTTACGTCCCACATTACGATCCCTGGGTGGCCTACGGCACGCCGATCCCAGCCTATCCGAGCTATCGGTATCAACCTTCGGGCTACAGCGGCGGCGACATGTTGGCGGCCGGCGTGATCAGCTTCGGTGTCGGCATTGCGGTCGCCTCATTGTTCAATCAGCACAACAGCGGCTGGCACAACTGGGATATGCGCTGGGACGATCGACGCCAACCGGTGGTCTACCGCGATGCGCCCTACGTATCGCATTCCACCACCGTGGTGAATCGCGTCACCAACATCAATCAATATAACAACGTGAACAATGTGAATCGCAGCACCCATACAGTGAATAACTACAACAATACGACCGCCGCACCGACGCCGCATTTCAACCCGCCGACGCCTAACGCGCAGCCGCGCGTCGCGCCTGCGGCCCATGCGCCGATGACCCTGCCGACCTTTGCGCACACCCAGCCGGTAGCGGCCGCGCCGCACGTGCAACAATCGGTCAACGCGCCCCATGTACAGCAGCCGATGAGCATGCCAACGTTCACGCATGCCGCGCCGGCAGCGCCCCACGCGCAGCAGCCGATGGCCGTGCATGCTGCGTCGGTACGGACGCCTCCGATGCAGACCGCCGCGCCAGTGCATCAATCCGCCGTGCGGCCACAGGTTCAGGCCGCGCCGCACGCTGCGCCGCCGATAGTTCGTGAACCGGCAGCGCCACAGCATCCGACGATAGAACGCCCGTTGGCAGTGCCGCAAGCGCGCATCATGCCGCATCCAGCCCCGGCGCCGCAGATCCATCAGCCGCCCGTTCAGCCGATGCCGCATCGCCAAGCGCCGGCGCCGGTGAAACCGCAGGAACACCGCCCGATCGTCGAGCAGCACAAGGTGGGATGAACCTACAGGATGTCGCCCCGGCGGAACGGCCGGGGCGCAGGGAATGGCGTTAGCGGCTGACTTTCACCGCGGTGCCGCTGACGGTCACCATCAGCATGCTGCCGTCTTTACCTACGGTTTCATAATCGATATCAATGCCGACCACCGCGTTGGCGCCCAGCTCTTTTGCCTGATCTTCCAGCTCTTCGAACGCAATCAAGCGCGCCTTGCGCAGCTCTTTCTCATAAGCGCCCGAGCGGCCACCGACGATATCGCGCACGCCGGCGAAGAAATCACGAAAAATGTTGGCGCCGAGGATCGCTTCGCCGGTGACGACGCCGCAGTATTCGGTGATGGTGAACCCTTCCAGGGTCGGGGTAGTTGAAAGCTGCATCAGAACTCCTTGTTTGATTAATTCAACGTATCTATGACCAGAAGATTGGCGTTATGTTCGCTTAATCAATGGCACGCAGTACGAATGCAAGGCCAAAAAACGCATTTATACTGTAAGCTATCGGTCTTCATGGTAGAGACTTTCACATAAGGTAATAAGATGAAAACAAAAACGATTGCGGCTGTTTTACCCTTAGCGCTGTTGCTGAGTGCCTGTACCACGGTGGAACCGGCATACAAGGATATCGGCACCCGCAGCGGCAGCTGTGTGGAAGGCGGCCCGGATACGGTCGCGCAAAAGTTCTATGACCTGCGCATCCAGCAAGGCTCCAGCCTGCCGGACAGCAACCGCCTGGCGCAGCTGCAGCCTTATCTGAGCAAAGTGCTGTATCAGGATCTGGTCAGCGCCGCTCAAAATCCGGGCAAGCATCAGATAACCGGCGATCTGTTCTCCGGCAATGCGCAAGGGCCAAGCAGCGCCTCCGTCGCCAGCGCCTCGACCATTCCTAACACCGATGCGAAAAATATTCCGCTGCGCGTCGACTTAAGCTATCAAAAAGACGCCAACAGCACCGTGAACTGGCAGGACGAAGTGCTGATGGTGCGCGAAGGTACCTGCTGGGTGGTTGATGATATTCGCTACCTGAATGTTCCAGCACATGCCACCAACGGCAGCGTGCGCCAGGTGCTGGAAAACCAGTAACCCGCGATACCCCGGCCGACGCGGGCTTGCCGCGTCGGTCATCCCCGCCGTCAGTCAACAGCTCAAATTTCGTCCAATAGAAAAAATTTCGCTACCGATATCACAGCCTGCGCCACAAATCCCCTCCCTCGGCCTGAGTCGCGGTATCTTGTGCTAATCTTTTACTTTCCCGCCGCACACTCATAAATTTTAACGCACAAAGATTGCATAAGTATTCTGTGGAAGTTAACATTTGCGGCATCAATGTCTATTCAATTCTGGCGCATGAGTATTCAACTTAACGGTATCAATTGCTATTACGGCGCTCACCAGGCGCTGTTTGACATCACGCTGGATTGTCCAGCTGGGGAAACCCTGGTGCTGCTTGGCCCAAGCGGCGCCGGGAAAAGCTCATTGCTGCGGGTGCTAAACCTGCTGGAAATGCCGCGTTCGGGCCAACTGCAGATCGCCGGTAACCAATTCGACTTCAAACAGGCGCCGGGCGAGAAAGCCATTCGCGAACTGCGTCAAAACGTCGGCATGGTTTTCCAGCAATACAACCTGTGGCCTCACCTCACTGTGGTCCAGAACCTGATCGAGGCGCCTTGCCGCGTACTGGGTCTGACCAAAGCTCAGGCGATGGAGCGCGCCGACAAGCTGCTCAAGCGTCTGCGCCTGACCGACTTCGCCGATCGCTTCCCGCTGCACCTTTCCGGCGGCCAGCAGCAGCGCGTGGCGATCGCCCGCGCCCTGATGATGGAACCGCAGGTGCTGCTGTTCGATGAACCGACTGCGGCGCTGGATCCGGAAATCACCGCTCAGATCGTTAGCATCATTCGCGAACTGGCCGGCACCGGCATCACGCAGGTGATCGTCACCCACGAAGTGGAAGTGGCGCGCAAGACCGCCAGCCGCGTGGTGTACATGGAAAACGGCCACGTTGTGGAGCAAGGCGACAGCAGCCACTTTGCGCAGCCACAGACCACCGAGTTTGCCAACTACTTATCACACTAACAATTAACTTGCTGTAATTTGGGGATTTTGCGATGAAAAAACTAATAATCGCCGCCGTTCTGGCCGGCATCAGCGTTTCCGCCTCCGCAGCCGAAACCATCCGTTTCGCTACCGAAGCCTCCTATCCTCCATTTGAATTTATTGACGCCAGCAACAAGATTCAGGGTTTTGATGTCGATCTGGCCAACGCACTGTGCAAAGAGATGCAGGCCGAGTGCACCTTCACCAACCAGGCGTTCGACAGCCTGATCCCTAGCCTGAAGTTCAAGCGTTTCGATGCGGTCATGGCCGGCATGGACATTACGCCAGAACGTGAAAAGCAGGTGCTGTTCACTAAGCCGTACTACGATAACTCGGCGCTGTTCATCGCGCAGAAAGGCAAAATCGCCGACGTGGCGGCGCTGAAAGGCAAGAAGGTGGGCGTGCAAAACGGCACCACCCACCAGAAATACCTGACCGACAAGCACCCGGAAATCACCACCGTGCCTTACGACAGCTACCAGAACGCCATTTTAGATCTGAAGAATGGCCGCGTTGATGCGGTGTTCGGCGATACCGCGGTGGTCAACGAGTGGCTGAAGCAGAATGACGCGCTGGCGGCAGTGGGCACCAAAGTGACGGATAAAGACTACTTCGGCACCGGCCTCGGCATCGCGGTGCGCCAGAAGAATACCGATCTGCAGGGCAAGTTCAATGCCGCTCTGGACAAGATTAAGCAGGATGGGACCTATGAAACCATCTACAAAAAATGGTTCCAGCAGTAATACGCCCCGATGAATGAATTACAACCTTTAGCAAGCGCCGCCGGCATGACCGTCGGCCTTGCCGTTTGCGCCCTGATCCTCGGGCTGATTCTGGCGATGCTGTTCGCCGTATGGGAATCGTCCCGCTGGAAAGCGGTCAGCTGGCTCGGCACCGCCTGGGTGACCGTGCTGCGCGGCCTGCCGGAAATCCTGGTGGTGCTGTTTATCTATTTCGGCTCGTCGCAGTTGCTGCTGATGCTCTCCGACGGCTTTACCCTCAACCTCGGTCTGTTCCAGTTGCCGATTCAGTTGGCGATAGACAATTTCGAAGTCAGTCCGTTCCTGTGCGGGGTGATCGCTCTGGCCCTGCTCTATTCCGCCTACGCTTCGCAGACGCTGCGCGGCGCGCTCAAAGCGGTGCCGCAGGGGCAGTGGGAATCCGGCCAGGCGCTGGGACTGGGCAAGGCGGCGATCTTCTTTCGCCTGATCATGCCACAGATGTGGCGCCACGCCCTACCCGGCCTCGGCAACCAGTGGCTGGTGTTGCTGAAAGACACCGCGCTGGTGTCGCTGATCAGCGTGAACGATCTGATGCTGCAAACCAAGAGCATCGCCACCCGCACCCAGGAGCCTTTTACCTGGTATGTGATCGCGGCGGCCATCTACCTGCTGGTGACGCTGTTCAGCCAATACGTCATCAAACGCATTGAGCTGCGCGCCACGCGCTTTGAGCGGGGGCCGGTCTGATGATTGAGTATTTACCGGAAATCCTCAAAGGGCTGCACACCAGCCTAACCCTGACCGTCGCCGCGCTGATCGTCGCGCTGCTGCTGTCGCTGCTGCTGACGGTGATCCTGACGCTGAAAACGCCGATCCTGACGCCGCTGGTCAAGATCTACGTGACGCTGTTCACCGGCACGCCGCTGCTGGTGCAGATCTTCCTGATCTACTATGGCCCCGGCCAGTTCCCGGCGATCCGCGACTACCCGTGGCTGTGGAACCTGCTGTCGCAGCCCTGGCTGTGCGCGATGATTGCGCTGGCGCTGAACAGCGCGGCCTACACCACGCAGCTGTTCTATGGTGCGGTGCGCGCCATTCCCGCCGGGCAGTGGCAGTCGTGCGAAGCGCTGGGCATGTCGCGCCGGCAAACGCTGCGCATCCTGTTGCCGTTCGCCTTCAAACGCGCGCTATCGTCTTATTCCAACGAAGTGGTGCTGGTGTTCAAAAGCACCTCGCTGGCCTACACCATCACGCTGATGGAAGTGATGGGCTACAGCCAGCTGATGTATGGCCGCACCTACGACGTCATGGTGTTCGGCGCCGCGGGCCTGGTGTACCTGTGCGTCAACGGCCTGCTGACGCTGCTGATGCGGCTGGTGGAGCGCCGCGCGCTGGCGTTTGAGCGCCGCAACTGAGACCGCCTCTCCCCATGAGCCCCGCCATCGTGCGGGGCTTTTTTTATCTCTGCAGCAATATTTAATCATTTATATTGCATTTTAATTCACTCAATGGCAGGGTTATCAGCAGGCGCACACGCAAAAAACTCTGGCGATTACCAGTAAAAACAAACGATAGCGAATAATCACTTTCAGGATCCAGACAGGAGCTCTACGCATGAAAAAACTGCTGCTTGCCGCGACGATGTTGGCCGGGATGACCTTTAACGCCACCGCGGCCGAGACCATCCGCTTCGCCGCCTCCGCCACCTACCCGCCGTTCGAATCGCTGGACGCCAACAACCAGATCGTCGGCTTCGATATCGATCTGGCCAACGCGCTGTGCAAACAGATGCAGGCGCAGTGCACCTTCACCAACCAGGCGTTCGACAGCCTGATCGCCGCGCTGAAATTCAAGAAATACGATGCGGTGATTTCCGGTATGGACATCACGCCGGAACGCAGCAAACAGGTCGCTTTCACCCAGCCTTACTACGCCAACTCGGCGATCGTGATCGCGCAAAAAGGCAAGTTCAGCTCGCTGGCGGATCTGAAAGGCAAAAAGCTCGGCATGGAAAACGGCACCACCCACCAGAAATACATGCAGGACAAGCACCCGGAGATTAACACCGTCTCTTACGACAGCTACCAGAACGCCATTCTGGAGCTGAAAAACGGCCGTATCGACGGCGTGTTCGGCGACACCGCCGTGGTGAACGAGTGGCTGAAAACCAACCCGCAGCTGGCGCCGGTCGGCGAGCACATCACCGATGCACAATACTTCGGCACCGGCCTCGGCATCGCGGTGCGCCCCGACAACCAGGCGCTGCTGGCCAAGCTGAACGCCGCGCTGGACGCCATCAAGGCCGACGGCACCTACAAGGCCATCAACGACAAATGGTTCCCGCAATAAGCAATAAGGCCCGGATAACCGGGCCTTATGTTTTATAAACGCCGCACCAGCAGCGTCAACACTTCGTAGTGCGCGGTATGCGGGAACATGTCGAACAGCTGCACCCGTTCGATGCGGTACCCCGGCAACGTCTCGATATCTTTCGCCATGCTCTCGGCGTTGCAGCTGGAATAGAGAATATAGTCCGGCGCCATCCGGCTCAGGTAGTCGCACAGCGCCTGGCCAATGCCGCGCCGCGGCGGGTTAACCAGCACCAGTTGTGGCACCTGGCCTTCGGCGGTGGCGAAGCGGGTGGAGTCGAGCGCCTGAAAATCTACGTGCAACAACCCTAACCGCTGCGCCGACTGGCGCGCGCAGGCGATCGCTTCCGCGCTGATTTCGATGCCGGTCAGCCGCGTTTGCGGCTGCGCGCAGTGCAGGCCGAAACCGCCGACGCCGCAGAACAGATCCCACATGCTGTCGATACCCAGCGCGCGCACCCAGTCGCGGGCGGTGGCATACAGCTCGGCGGCCACCTGCGGGTTGGTTTGGAAGAAGCTTTGCGGGCGGATGAACAACGGCACCTGATTGAACTGTTCCTCGAGCGCCTGCTGTTCGGTCAGCGCGATCTCGCGCTCCCCTTCCATGATCGCCATGTGCACCGGCTGAATATTGGCGGAGATCACCTTGAGCTGCGGCAGCTGCTGCTGCAGCCACGGCAGCGCAGCGCGCAGCTGCGCCAGCTTGGTTTCCGAGCGCAGCACGAAACGCAGCATCACGCCGCCGTCGAGCGTGCTTTCGGTCAGCAGCAGGTATTTCAACTCGCCGCGTTTGCGCGCCACGTTATACGGCGTCAGGCCGGCGCGGGCGATGAAGCTTTTCAGCACCGCAAACATCGGCGCAAAGCCGGCGGGATACAGCGGGCAGTCGCTCAGATCGACCGGCGTGCCGTCGCGGTGCAGCATGCCGAGCAGCGGGCGCTCCACGCTGCCGCTGACCACCATCTTGGCTTTATTGCGAAATGCGCTCAGCTCCCCCGCCATCGGCTGCAGCCACTGCGCGACGTCGCGCCCGGCCAGCAGCGAGTGCAGGTGATGCTGTTTGTCGGCCAGTTGCTGCGGATAGGGCTTTTCCAGCCACTGACAGGAACGGCAGGTGCCCGCCGTATACAAAGCGCAATGCATGAAGATTACCGTGAAGTTCAGGATGACGAATTAAGGGCGCAGAGTTTACCACTCCGCGCGCCTAAAATCTCACTTGCGCGCGGTGAAGAAGCGGCGGCTGGCGGCAGGAACGAACAGCAACGCCAGGATCACCGCGTCGGGGATCTTTTGCAGGATCAGAACGTGCAGGATTTGGCCGCTGGTTTCGCCCTCCACGGTGAACACCTCGGGGAAGACGCTGCCGATGGTGGCCAACAGCAGATAAAGCACCACGATGCACTGGCAGACCACATAGCCCCAGCGCCCCCAGTTGCGGCCGCGCATCACCGCAAAGCCGCAGCTGATTTGCAGGCACAGCAGCATCAGGCCGGCCAGAAAGATAAAGGTAGAATCCCACGCCTGCGCGCTGGTGTTGACGAACTCCTGCGCGCCGTCGACGCCCAGCTCACCCAGCAGCAGCACCACACTGATACACTTGATCGCCACCATGGCGGTGCCCGCCACCATCACCGGCACCGGCGCATCCGAAGTCGATCTCATTCCCTGCCCGCTTTTCAGCATGTCTGACATATCCGTGTTCCGCTACGACGCGCCACCAATACAGATGGCGCATGTAAAGTCAGGTAGTTAGTTGCAATACTTATTGATTGCAAAAATAGCAGGTTTGTTACGATTCAGCTACGGGCCGCCCGCTGCAATTCACGCGATCGCTGTTTTTCCGAGCGCGCCATAAACCACCAGGCGATCAGGCCGAGAATGCCCACCACCAGCAGGATCAGGCTGGCCAGCGCATTGATTTCCGGATTCACCCCCATACGCACGCTGGAGAACACCAGCATCGGCAGCGTAGTGGCGCCCGGGCCGGAGACGAAGCTGGCAATCACCAGATCATCCAGCGACAGGGTAAACGCCAGCATCCAGCCAGAGATCAGCGCCGGCGCAATCATCGGCAAGGTGATAACGAAGAACACCTTCAGCGGCGGCGCCCCCAGATCCATTGCCGCCTCTTCAATCGAGCGATCCACCTCGCGCAGACGCGAGCTGATCACCACCGCCACATAAGCGGTACAGAAGGTGACATGCGCCAGCCAGATGGTGAACATGCCGCGCTCCGACGGCCAGCCGAAAGCGTGCCCCATCGCCACGAACAGCAGCAGCAGCGACAGGCCGGTGATCACGTCCGGCATCACCAGCGGCGCAGTCAGCATAAACGCAAAGCCGGTCGAACCGCGAAAGCGGCCGAACCGCACCATCACCACGGCGGCGATGGCGCCCAGCACCACCGCGGCGGTGGCGGAGGCGGCGGCGATGGTCAGGCTGAGCCCCACCGCGCTGATCATCGCCGAGTCGTGAAACAGTTCGGTATACCAGCGCGTGGACCAGCCGGCCCACACCGTCACCAGCTTGGAACTATTAAAGGAGTAGATCACCAACATCAGCATCGGCGCATACAGGAAGGTAAAGCCGACCGTCAGGATGGCGATGCGCCACGGTGAACGCACTACCGGCAAGTTGTTCATTCCTGCCCCCCCATTTCCTTGTTCTGGTGTTTGTGAAACCACAAAATTGGCACGATCAGCAACAGCAGCATGATGGTGGCGACCGCCGAAGCCACCGGCCAGTCGCGGTTATTGAAGAACTCCTGCCACAGCACGCGGCCGATCATGATGCTGTCTGGCCCACCGAGCAGCTCCGGGATCACGAACTCCCCTACCGCCGGAATGAATACCAGCATCGAACCGGCGATGATGCCGCCGCGCGTCAGCGGCACGATTACGCTGAAGAAGGTTTTCAGCGGCCGGGCGCCCAGATCCAGCGACGCCTCCACCAGCGAGTAATCCAGCCGGATCAGTGCCGTGTAGATCGGCAGCACCATAAACGGCAGGTAGGAATAAACGATGCCGATATACACCGCCAGGTTGGTGTGCAGGATCACCAACGGTTGGTCGATCACCCCCAGCCACATCAGAAAGTTATTCAGAATGCCGTTGTTTTTCAGGATCCCCATCCAGGCATAGACGCGGATCAGGAACGAGGTCCAGGAAGGCAGGATCACCAGCAGCAGCAGAATGTTGCGGGTCGACGCCTTGCTGTGGGCCACCGCCCAGGCCAGCGGATAACCGATGATCAGGCAGCACAGCGTCGAGACCGCCGCCACGCGCAGCGACTGCAGATAGGCGTCGATATACAGCGGATCGTCGGTCAGTTGCAGGTAGTTGGCGAAGTTGAGCGCGATGTTCAGCTTGCCGTCCACCCAGCTCATCAACTCGGTGTAAGGCGGCACCGCCAACGCCAGCTCCGCCAGGCTGATCTTGAACACGATCAGGAACGGCAGCATGAACAGCAGCGTCAGCCATAAATACGGCAATGCGATCACCAGCTTGCGGCCGTGAGCCATCAGCAGGCGGTGGAACAGCGCCTTGAGGGTGCCGGGCGTTTTGGCCGGCGGCTCCGGCGTGCGTTCAGAAAGCAGGGTCATATGGGTTACTCCTCAGCGGCTCCGCTACACCGTCAACACGACACAGCTGTCGGTTTCCCAGCACAGACGCACTTCATCGCCCCAGGTGGGCATCCCCTTGCGGAAACGGTGGCCGTTTTGCAGCTGGGCGCTGATAATCTGCCCGCTGTGCAGCTTCACGTGATAAATAGACAGATCGCCCAGGTAGGCAATGTGCGCCACTTCCCCTACCGCGAAGTTGCAGCCGTCTTCCGGCACCTGTTCGCACAGCAGGATCTTTTCCGGCCGCAGCGCGACCTGGATCGGCACGCCGTCCACCACCGAGGCGTCCGGATCTACTTTGATCGCATGGCGCAATCCTGGGCTTTGCAGGATCAGCGCATCGTCGTGGCGCTCCTGCAATACGCAGTCGAAGACGTTGACCGAACCGATAAATTCGGCGCTGAAGCGGCTATTCGGATGCTCGTAGATCTCTTCCGGCTCGCCGATCTGCACGAACTTGCCACGGTTCATGATGGCGATGCGCCCCGCCATGGTCATCGCCTCTTCCTGATCGTGCGTCACCATCACGCAGGTGACGCCGACGCGCTCGAGAATATCGGTCACTTCCAACTGCATGCGATCGCGCAGCTTCTTGTCCAGCGCGCCCATTGGCTCATCCAGCAGCAGCAGCTTGGGCCGCTTGGCCAGGCTGCGCGCCAGCGCCACCCGCTGCCGCTGGCCGCCGGAAAGCTGGTGCGGTTTGCGTTTGGCGTACTCCTGCATGTGCACCAGCGCCAGCATTTCCGCCACCCGCTCGGCGATTTCTGCCCGCGGCATTTTGTCCTGCTTCAGGCCGAAGGCGATGTTCTGCTCTACCGTCATGTGCGGGAACAGCGCGTAAGACTGAAACATCATGTTGATCGGCCGCTGGTACGGCGGCACGTGCGACATATCCTGCCCGTCGAGCACGATCTGCCCTTCCGTCGGCTGTTCAAAGCCGGCCAACATGCGCAGTAAGGTTGACTTGCCGCAGCCAGACGGCCCAAGCAGCGCAAAGATCTCGCCCTTGTAGATGGTGAGGCTGACGTCTTCGACCGCATTCTGCCCGTCGAAGGTTTTGGTGAGGTTACGGATTTCCAGCAGAGGGGTGAAGACCTTCTGCGACTTGGCTTGAGGACGAGGGATGGCGTCGTTCAATCGGGGTGCTCTCCGGCGTAAAGCGGCACAAAACCACGGCGAGTGCCGTGGCCCAAAACAGCAGTGCAGGCGGGGAGCGCCCGCCTGCCGGTTTACCGACGATCGGGGGTATCCCCCCATCATCACTTCCCGCTTTTAACTTTAGTCCATGCGCGGGTAATGACACGATCCAGCTTCGGCGACTGCACGTTGAGCGTGAACAGCTTGGCGCGCAGATCGGCCGGCGGATAGACGTTCGGGTTCTCGCGCACCTCGGCCTTCACCAGCGGCGTGGAATCTTTCACCGCATTGGCGTAATAGACATAGTTGCTGATGCCCGCCATCACGTCAGGTTTCATCAGGAAGTTCAGGAACTGGTACGCGGCGTCTTTGTTCTTGGCGTCCGCCGGCATGGCGAACATGTCGAAGTAGGTCAGCGCCCCTTCTTTCGGGATCGCATAGGCCACGTTCACGCCGTTCTTCGCCTCTTTGGCGCGGTTGGCCGCCTGCATCACGTCGCCGGACCAGCCGATCGCCACGCAGATATCGCCGTTAGCCAAATCGTTGATGTACTGTGAAGAGTGGAAGTAACGAATGCTCGGCCGCAGCTTCAGCAGCAGATCGTTGGCCGCGCCGGTATAGTCCGCCGCATTGGTGCTGTTGGGATCCTTGCCCAGGTAGTGCAGCACGGTGGCGTAAACCTCACTCGGCGCATCGAGGAAGGAGACGCCGCAGCTTTTCAGCTTCTCGAGGTTTTCCGGCTTGAGGATCAGATCCCAGCTGTCGACCGGCGCGTCTTTGCCTAATGCCGCCTTCACCTTGTCGACATTGTAGCCGATGCCGGTGGTCACCATCAGGTATGGGATGCCGTATTTGTTGTCTTTGTCATTATGTGCAACCAGCTTCAGCATCTCGGGATCGAGATTCTTGTAGTTGGGCATTTTGCTCTTGTCGAGCGGCTCGAAGATGCCGGCCTGCGACTGGCGCTCGAGGAAGTTGGATGAAGGAACCACCAGATCATAACCGGTGCTGCCCGCCATCAGTTTGCCTTCCAACACTTCGTTGGAGTCAAAGACGTCGTACACCACTTTGATGCCGGTTTCTTTCTGGAATTTGGCCAGGGTATCCGGCGCGATATAGTCGGACCAGTTATACACGTGCAGCGTTTTCTCTTCGGCTGACGCCGTGACGGACGCGGCCATCAACAGACCGGCAACCACACCCGATAACCACTTTTTACGTTGGGTGACCATCCGTAACTTCCTCCAAAACAGGGTAAATCATAGAATTGAACTTGTATCTGCAGCGATACAAAACCTTTCCTGATTGAGCGCAATCGTTGCAACCGCGAAATGAATGGCTATGCATATGATTGCATGCGCCTTTTTGCACTGCCCTGCTCGCGTGGTTACAAGGGAAATCGCAAGCCCTTTGCAGAATCAGCAGCATAGCCGCTGCCATCGCAACCCGCCAGCCCCCAGGGTAAAAAACGCCATTTATCGATTTTTTATGCAGTTTTTCTCTATGTGATACGCCATTAACGGCACAAAAGACGAGAAAGATCGGGCGGCAAAGGCCAAAGTGCAGAATATTTTATTGCGGAAGGGAATAACGGCAGCATGCCGCCGGAGCGACGGCATGCTTAAGGTACGGCGAGGATCAGTGCAGCATCGGCTGACGCACGGCGCCAGCGGGGATCTCTTCTTCGTCACCCATAAACAGCAGATCGTTCGCCCGCGCCTCGAGGATCACCATCGAGACCTGCTCTTCGCCCTGCTGCATGAAATGAGTGAACTGCTCGTAGGTGATGCCCACCGCCACGCTCAACGACTGGCAGACGATCAGCTTCGGCAGGTTGTCGTCCTGAATGTCGACAAAGGCCTTGATGGTCAGCGAACTGGCGTTGATCTGGCTCAGGTCCGCCACCAGCGGGATCAGCGCGGTCGGCTTCACCTCGGCCAGCGCGGAGAACAGGATGACGTTGTCCACCAGATCTATCTTGGCGTCGAACACGCCGTCGAAGTTCTGCATGTGCGGCAGGTGCAGCGCCTGGCAGGAATCGCACTCAAAGAAAGAAATGCCCGACTGATCCAGCCAGCGCCGCAACAGCGCCAAATCGGGGACAATGAGTGAATCCATAATAACCAGCCTCACAATATTCAAAACGCGAAAAGGCGCATAGCTTACGGAATATTCACCCGATACGCCACGATCAATGCGGCTTAATTCACTAATTAAGATATTGCTCGGCGGGAAAAGCGCAACGCGCGTACCGTCAGCCGCCCGATTTCAGGCGGAACCCCGGCCGGCCGCGCTGCTCGATGTATTCGATCATCATGCCGGCAATGTCCAACCCGGTGGTGGTCTCCACCCCTTCCAGCCCCGGCGACGCGTTGACCTCCATCACCAGCGGGCCGCGCTCGGCGCGCAGGATATCCACCCCGGCGACGTCCAGCCCCAGCGTGTTCGCCGCTTTGACCGCAATCGCCCGCTCCCTGGCGGTGATGGTCACTTTGCGGGCGGTGCCGCCGCGATGCAGGTTGGAGCGAAACTCGTCGGGCTTCGCCTGCCGCTCGATGGCGGCCACCACCCGGCCGCCCACCACCAGGCAGCGCACGTCGCGCCCCTGCGCCTCGCGCACGTATTCCTGCACCAGGATATGGGCATTCAACCCGCGAAAGGCGTCGATCACGCTTTCCGCCGCCTGGCGGGTTTCCGCCAGCACCACCCCGATACCCTGCGTGCCTTCCACCAGCTTGACCACCAGCGGCGCGCCGCCGACCAGCTCGATCAGGTCGCCAGTGTCGTCCGGCGAATGGGCAAAGCCGGTGATCGGCAGATCGATGCCCTGCCGCGCCAGCAGTTGCAGCGAACGCAGCTTATCGCGAGCTCGGGTAATGGCCACGGATTCGTTGAGCGGGTAGCTGCCAAGCAGCTCGAACTGGCGCAGCACCGCGGTGCCGTAAAAGGTGATGGCGGAGCCGATGCGCGGGATCACCGCGTCATAGCGTTCCAGCTGGCGGCCGCGATAGTGAATGGTCGGCGCCGCCGGGTTGATGTTCATATAACAGGAAAGCGGATCGATGATATCGATGCTGTGCCCGCGATCTTCCGCCGCTTCACGCAGCCGCTTGCATGAATAGAGCGTTCCGTCGCGAGAAAGAATGGCAATTTTCACTCGTCACCCCAAAAGCCAACGCCTGCCCGGCAGGCGGGTTAGCGGCCGCGGCACTCAGGCGCGCGGATCGCGGTCCTGATTATCTTTCGATGCATCCGCATCTCGCGGTTTGCGGCGATCGTTTTCCGGCGGCAACCCGCCGCGCATCAGCGGGCCAAAGCCCTGCACCACGCGCCACACCAGAAATGCCGCCGCCGGCACCATCAACGCCACGCCGAGGAAAATCATGCCGACCGCCGCCTGCTGCGATGCCAGCCAGCCAGGCAGCTGCAGGTGGCCGTGAATGCTGAGGTAGGCCAGCACCAACATCACGATACCCAGCCCTTCCAACACCAGCACCGGGCGTGGTAAGTCACCGAATGAACGCATATTTTTCTTCTCCAGAAGGTCTGCCCCCAGTGTAGTGAATTCCCGCCGACGGCGACAGCCCCGGCTGACTAATTGGTTACATGAATCAGATTAACAGGTAATTCCTGCTTTTTTTTCATGGCCTCAACGGGCATAGTAGGCGCCATCTGACGCAGGTAATGACTTTTTCGGTGACGGGATGTCGTTGCAATAGCGAACCATTTATTGAAAATCCAATTAAGGAGCGTTGCATGTTTGCAGTAATCTTCGGGCGTCCTGGCTGTCCTTATTGTGTCCGCGCTAAAGAACTGGCGGAAAAACTGACTGAAGAACGCGACGATTTCAACTTCCGTTACGTTGACATCCACGCGGAAGGCATCACCAAGGCCGATCTGGAAAAAACCGTCGGTAAACCGGTTGAAACCGTGCCGCAGATCTTCCTGGATGAGAAGCACATCGGCGGTTGCACCGATTTCGAAGCTTACGCCAAAGAACACCTGAACCTGTTCCAGTAAGTTTTTGAACGACAAAAAAGGCGCTTAACGCGCCTTTTTTTATTGCCGCTGCCGCCGGTGCAGCTGCTGCAGCGTCTGCAACAGGCCGAGGGCGAACAGCATCAGCATCGCGCCGAACACGCACCAGAACACCGCGCTGGTGGCATAAGCCAACTCCTGCCAGAACGAATAGGACGGCGTCAGCCAGAAGTGGCGGATCAGCAGGCACAGCGGCAGCGCATACAGCGCGCCAAGCAACGGGCAAAGCAGCCGCTTGCGGCTCGACAGATAGCTGGCGATCGCACCGGGGACCACGAACAGCAGCAGGCCGGTTTCCCCGTGGTGCTCATGATCCGTGCTGCCGAACAGGCCGGTTTGCTGGCCGAGAAACACCAGGCTGAACAACAGAAAACAGCTGAGAATGCCCAGCCAATATCGATAACTCGTCATGCGAATTCTCCCCCGCCCAATTACCGCATCAATAGAAATCGGTCCGGCCACCCGTGAGGTGACGCTGAACCGAATTTTTTCCTTGGTCAAAAGAGAGTTAAATGCGCACGGCGGCGCAGGAAATCAGCTTTCTGTGCTGGCTGTCATCGGTCATAGCGTCTAGAATGAACGCCGCCGAACGATGGTTCGCTTCGCTTTCTGCTGGTGGTGATTTATGACGTCGTTTTAAGGCTGAATTTATCTCTTATAGTTATCTATATCAAGCACTTACTGGTAAACAATAAGTTATCCTCCGTGAACATAAACGTCGCTAGTTTGTTAAACGGTAACTACATTCTGTTACTGTTCGTGGTACTCGCACTGGGGCTGTGCCTCGGTAAACTCCGTCTGGGCTCCGTCCAACTCGGTAATTCCATTGGCGTTTTGGTGGTTTCCCTGCTGCTCGGCCAGCAACACTTCGCCATTAACACCGAGGCGCTGAATCTCGGCTTCATGCTGTTTATTTTCTGCGTCGGCGTAGAAGCCGGGCCCAACTTTTTCTCGATTTTCTTCCGCGACGGCAAAAACTACCTGATGCTGGCGTTGGTGATGGTCGGCTCGGCGATGGTGCTCGCCGTCGGTCTCGGCAAGCTGTTCCACTGGGATATCGGCCTGACCGCCGGCATGTTGGCCGGCTCGATGACCTCCACGCCGGTGCTGGTGGGCGCCGGCGACACGCTACGCAACACCATCGTCAACGGCCCGGCGCTGCTGGCGGCGCAGGATCATCTGAGCCTGGGCTACGCCCTCACCTACCTGATCGGTCTGGTCAGCCTGATCTTCGGCGCGCGCTACCTGCCGAAGCTGCAACACCAGGACCTGTCCACCTCTGCCCAGCAGATCGCCCGCGAACGCGGCCTGGACACCGACAGCCAGCGCAAGGTCTACCTACCGGTGATCCGCGCCTACCGCGTCGGCCCCGAGCTGGTGGCCTGGGCCGACGGCAAGAACCTGCGCGAACTGGGCATCTACCGCCAGACCGGCTGTTACATCGAACGCATCCGCCGCAACGGCATTCTGGCCAACCCGGACGGTGACGCAGTGCTGCAGGTGGGTGACGAGATTTCGCTGGTCGGCTACCCGGACGCCCACGCGCGGCTGGACCCGAGCTTCCGCAACGGCAAGGAAGTGTTCGATCGCGATCTGCTCGACATGCGCATCGTCACCGAAGAGATCGTGGTGAAGAACAGCAACGCGGTGAACAAACGCCTGAGCCAGCTAAAGCTGACCGACCACGGCTGCTTCCTCAACCGCGTGATCCGCAGCCAGATCGAAATGCCGATCGACGACAGCATCGTGCTCAACAAAGGCGACGTGTTGCAGGTGAGCGGCGACGCGCGCCGGGTGAAGAGCGTGGCGGAGAAAATTGGCTTTATCTCGATTCACAGCCAGGTGACCGATCTGCTGGCGTTCTGCGCCTTCTTCATCATCGGCCTTTTGATCGGCCAGATCACCATACAGTTCAGCAACTTCTCGTTCGGCATCGGCAACGCCGCCGGCCTGCTGATGTCCGGCATCATGCTCGGCTTCCTGCGCGCCAACCACCCGACCTTCGGCTACATTCCGCAGGGCGCGCTGAACATGGTGAAAGAATTCGGCCTGATGGTGTTTATGGCGGGCGTGGGCCTGAGCGCCGGCGCCGGCATCGGCCACAGCCTGGGTGCGGTCGGCGGCCAGATGCTGATCGCCGGGCTGATCGTCAGCCTGGTGCCGGTGGTTATCTGCTTCCTGTTCGGCGCCTATGTGCTGCGCATGAACCGCGCCCTGCTGTTCGGCGCCATCATGGGCGCCCGCACCTGCGCGCCGGCGATGGAGATCATCAGCGATACCGCGCGCAGCAACATCCCGGCGCTGGGTTACGCCGGCACCTACGCCATCGCTAACGTGCTGTTAACGCTGGCGGGTTCACTCATCGTGGTGCTATGGCCGGGCATACTCGGCTGATCGATTAGCGGGAGAGATGGATCGGCGATAAAAATATTTTGATTTTTTTGTCGCCGGCCAGAACTTTCGTTGGGGGCCGCAGTCTGAATTAGTGCCACTGCTTTTCTTTGATGTCCCCATTTTGTGGAGCCCGATAATCCCGCCTTTTAGGTTCAAGATTATCGGGTTTTTTGTTGCCTGAAAAACGTATTACATCAACGGCCCACGGCCCCAAAATGCACATTTTTGCTGTGGTTCGGTCACACATCCCTCTTCTCATTCGTCATCTATATGTGTTAACCCGATAAATGAGGAGTTCTTATGACTACGTTAGTGAATACCGACCCTGTCAATCATGCGCAAACCATTGCCAACGTTTTTTCCGCGCTGCTGAAAGTGCATGGCGCTATCGATGCGCACAATCTGGAGCGCAAGATCTACCATCTCGTCCTCCTGCGCGCTTCGCAAATCAATGGCTGCGGTTACTGTGTCGAGATGCATACCAAAGAAGCGCGCGAGGACGGTGAAACCAACGCACGTCTGGACAGGCTGGTGGTATGGGAACACGTTGATGATTTCACGCCTCGCGAGCGCGCCGCATTTGCCTGGACAGAAGCGTTAACGCGGCTTGAACGCCATACCGAGTATGGCCCACTGCGTGCGGCATTGCGCGCGTACTATTCCGAGGAAGAAATCAGCGCGCTAACCGCAAATATCACTATGATAAATCTGTGGAATAGAATTCATATTTCCGGCCACTAATATGAAAAACGACAAGTATGCAGCACTGTTCGAATCGAGAAGATCGTTTCTGATCGGCCTCGCCTATCGTATTTTAGGTTCTCTGGCCGACGCGGAAGATGCCGTGCAAGATACCTATATCAAATGGTTACATGCGGATCGCCACAGCATTCTGAATCCTGCGGCCTGGCTGACCACCGTCTGCACTCGTCGTTGTCTTGACCTGCTGCGCGCCGCGCAGCAGGCTCGCGTCGATTATGTCGGTATTTGGCTGCCAGAACCCATTCAAACCGCCGTAGCCAAAACGCCCGAGCAGACGTTGGAACTCGCATCGTCGCTGTCGACGGCCTTTATGCTGTTGCTCGAAAGACTCACTCCCCGCGAGCGCGCAGCCTATTTGCTGCATGACATCTTTGACTTGCCCTACGCGGATCTCGCCACGACATTAGGTGGGGAAGAAACGGCGTGTCGTAAACTGGTGTCACGCGCGCGCGAAAAAGTTGGCCGCCCAGAGGAGCGTAAAACCCAGCCCACAGAGCGGCAGGAGGCGTTGCTGATCGCTTTCAAAACGGCGGTGGAAACGGCAGATATCGAACCGCTTTCGACCCTGTTGTCCGAAGACGTTAAGCTCAGTGCGGACGGCGGCGGCAAAGTGCCCGCCAACCTGGCTGAACTCGTCGGCAAACGTGACGTACTCGAGTTTATCGGCGGTAAATTGCCCGTATTTTGGCGAGCCTATCTCTGGCAACACGCGCTCATCAATGGCGTGCCGGGCGCCTTGCTATCCGAACAAGGCCGTATTACGGCGTCTGTCAGTCTCAGCTTGAATGCCGAAGGCCGACTGGCTCAGGTATTTATCGTGCGCAACCCAAGCAAACTTTCGCAACTCGACCGTCTGTGGACAATGCCTCTGCGGTAAGAACACCTTTACAACATGTGCCCAGTTTCCGGTAATACAGCGAGACGGCTTATTTACTGACGGGGAGAGGTGGCCATTTCCCACCACGCTTAATTAGCTCGTCTTTGATGCGCTCAAGAGACGCTTTCGCCTCACTGCCGTCCGTACTCCTATTAATCAGCCGTTGTAGTTGATTACCCATCGTCCAACCCGAGTTGCCTCTTATATCGCTATCGGCGCCTTTTTCTAATAAAAGAATGACGTGGTCATAGGAGTGATAGTCTAAAGCATCGATGAGCAGCGTATCACCCAGTGAATTTCTTATATTTATATCAGCACCATGCTCCAACATGACCTCTAATGTTTCTGTGTTTTTTGCAAAGATACTATTAAATATAATGGGTTGATTATGAACCTTATCCCTAGCATTTGGAGAAAGTCCGCCCTCTAACATAGCCTGTATCCAGATGCCTTTATCCGCTTTCATAACAAATTCAGCGGGGCTGCCTGGTGCGTTAGGCTGAGGTTGTAATGGCTCAGCCCCCGCCTTGACTAAATCTGTAATGATCTTGAGCCGCTCTGGCGTGTTCTTGTCAAAGATGGCGTTGTTTATCGCCCAGAATAGCAACGTCATCTCCGCCTTGGCCGGCCGATTTAACGTTTCTTTGCTTACCGTCGGTAATACCTTATCCAGCTTTTGCCTGTCACCCTCGTAGATGCTATTGGCGATGTCCAGCTGCTTCCCTTCAAAATAATCCTGTGGTTGTAAATCCCTACCTTGTTTGCATCCCTGCATCACAAAAATCGATAGCACCACGGTGATAATGAGAATAATGTGCCTCATGCCATACCCATCCCATCCACGTCAAACGCCAATTATTTCACCCACCTGAGAGCCAACTAATTCATAATGTTTATTTTCTCTTTAATTTTAATTAATTTCTTTATATAAGAATTATTTTTGTCTCCCTTGGCTATTTCCGCAGAAATCAAAGAAAGGAAGCTGTCATTAAAATCATCTTTGGCTAATGGGTTAGCGCCATGAGCCAAAAGAACCTCAATGTGTTCTGGGCAACTATTATACAACGCATTAATTAATGGCGTTCTGTTCATAGCACCTTTGATATCAACATCAACTTGGTATGCAATTAACATCTTTAATGTTTCTGTGTTCGCCGCATCAAAACTTTCAAATATAATGGGTTGATTATGAACCTTATCTCTGGCATTTGGAGAAAGGCCACCTTCCAGCATGGCCTGTATCCAGACGCCTTTGTCCGCCTTCATAACAAATTCAGCGGGGCTACCTGGCGTGTTAGGTTGAGGTTGTAATGGATCTGCCCCCGCCTTGACCAAATCCGTAATGATCTTGAGCCGCTCTGGCGTGTTCTTGTCAAAGATGGCGTTGTTTATCGCCCAGAATAGCAACGTCATCTCCGCCTTGGCCGGCCGATTTAACGTTTCTTTGCTTACCGTCGGTAAAACCTTATCCAGCTTTTGCCTGTCACCCTCGTAAATGATGGTGGCGATGTCCAGCTGCTTCCCTTTAAAGTAATCTTGTGGTTGTAGCTCCCTACCTTGCTCGCATCCCTGCATCACACAGATAGATAGCACCACGGTGATCATCAGAATAATGTGCTTCATGCTCATACCCACCCACGTCAAACCCCCGTCATTTCACCCAGCTAAGAGTCGACTAATTCACAATATTTATATTATCTTTAATTTTAATTAATTTTTTTATATAAGAATTATTTTTGTCTCCTTTGGCTATTTCCGCAGAAATCAAAGAAAGGAAGCTGTCATTAAAATCATCTTTGGCTAATGGGTTAGCGCCATGAGCCAAAAGAACCTCAATGTGTTCTGGGCAACTATTATACAACGCATTAATTAATGGCGTTCTGTTCATAGCACCTTTGATATTAACATCAACTTTGTAATCTATTAGAGTACTCAGCGTCTCTGTATTAACCGCTTGAAAGCTCTTGAAAATTATTGGTTGATTGTTTATTTCATCCCTTGCATTAGGCGATAGTCCGCCTTCAAGCATAGCCTGTATCCAGACGCCTTTATCCGCTTTCATAACATATTCAGCCGGGCTACTTCGCCCTTCCGGTCTTGGCTGCAGTGGATCTGCCCCCGCCTTAACCAGATCCGTAATGATCTTGAGCCGCTCTGGCGTATTCTTGTCAAAGATGGCGTTGTTTATCGCCCAGAATAGCAACGTCATCTCCGCCTTGGCCGGTCGATTTAACGTTTCTTTGCTTACCGTCGGTAAAACCTTATCCAGCTTTTGCCTGTCACCCTCGTAGATGATGTTGGCGATGTCCAGCTGCGTCCCTTCAAAATAATCCTGTGGTTGTAAATCCATACCTTGTTTGCACCCCTGCATGATGAGCATTGACAGCAACATGATAATGATAAGAGCGCTGTGCCTCATGCCATCTCCATTTTTAACATAACCACGGCCCAACTTTGCTTTATTACCGTATCAGTATCCCTCTACCCCCTTGGGATACTGAGAACGGCCTATTGACTGACAGGAGCAGGCGGCCATTTTCCGCCACGCTTAATTAGCTCGTCTCTGATGCGCTCAAGAGACTCTTTCGCCTCACTGCCGTCCTGACTCATATTAATCAGCCGTTGAAGTTGATTGCCCATCGTCCAACCCGAGTTGCCTCTTATATCGCTATCGGCGCCTTTTTCTAATAGAAGAATGACATGGTCATAGGAGTGATAGTCTAAAGCATCGATGAGCAGCGTATCACCCAGTGAATTTCTTACATTTATATCCGCACCATAATCCAGCATGACCTCTAATGTCTCTGTATTCTTGGCAAGAATACTTTTAAATATAATTGGCTTATTGTTGATTTTATCTTTTGCATTAGGAGAGAGTCCCCCATCTAACATGGATTTTATCCAGATTCCCTTATCTGCTTTCATAACAAATTCAGCGGGGCTACTTCTCCCTTCCGGCCTTGGCTGCAGTGGGTCTGCCCCCGCCTTGACCAGATCCGTAATGATCTTGAGCCGCTCTGGCGTGTTCTTGTCAAAGATAGCGTTATTTATCGCCCAGAATAGCAACGTCATCTCCGCCTTGGCCGGCCGATTTAACGTTTCTTTGCTTACCGTCGGTAAAACCTTATCCAGCTTTTGCCTGTCACCCTCGTAGATGATGTTGGCGATGTCCAGCTGCTTTCCTTCAAAGTAATCCTGCGGTTGTAAATCCATACCTTGTTTGCACCCCTGCATGATGAGCGTAGACACTACCATCGTGATAATGAGTATGATTTTTTTCATATTCTTCCCTTGATTGTGGCAATGTCATCGTCTTTTTCATTTTCAATGCATTGTATCGCCTGGCCTATACCGTGCTTGTCCAGCAGTGAGCCTGTTCCACCGGGAAGCGTGTGTTTTACTCCCACGGCGTCAGGCGCCAACATGGACAACCGTTCTTTCGCCATCACTGCGGGCGGATAAAATTTGAGGTCTTTGGCATCCTCCCACAAATCAACCTCCTGCAGCTTGGTCAACAGCTCCCCTTTCACGCGATACGCCTGAATATTATCGGCGTTGCCTATTATAGAGCCACCGTATTTTTCGACGGTTCCCGCATTCAGGCCTGCTGCATTAAACGTCCAAGCCGGTTTGCCGCTGGCTATGGAAGTCGCAGAGGCCATACCTCCTCCTAATGAATGACCCGCAATGTCAATATTTGATACTTTCGAAATTTTATCGCCAATTATAACGGCTTGTTTATAGTATTCAGAATTAAACCCCAACCCTTGAGCGCCGTTATTTGACCAGTCACTCAGGTTTTTAATGCCTGACAAATCGCCGTTCAGTAACGCTTTCTGGGCAGCCTTGCTTATTCCCTCCGGGAACTCGGGCGCACGCGATCCGCGGAACACCACCGTCGGATTCATCGCTTTACCAAAGACGTTTTCATCTGGCTGATAAACCCGAGCCAGAAAACCCGGTGTATCCTCATCGTCATAGAGCATATCTTTGCTTAAACCGAGTTTACCCAGCGCCCCATCATTGTTACTGATGTCCTTCCAGCCTTCAGGAATGTCTATCGTGTCCTTAAGCGGGTTAGTAGTCTTATAGACATTCTCAGCCAACTTCGCCTTTTCGACCGCGACGTTGTTCTCCGCCAGGCGCTGTGCCGCCATGCGCGCATCCGGGTAAATGCTGCGGTTGCCTCGTCCTATCAGGTACTGGCGTTCTTGCCAGCGTTCTGCCTTGGTCAGCGGACGGATGGCCTGCACCGTGGCGGCAACGGTTGCCACTGCGGTAGCGATGGCTTGTTGCAGAGGGGGATTCCGGGTCGTATTCTGCCTCGCCGGCAGCACCGTCGGTTTTGCCCGGTGGCCATAGCGGCTGACCATTTCTTCATAGCGGGCGATCACGCGCCCGGTAGGATAAAAGGCGGGAAGAGAGCTGCCTGGGTAGCGCTGTAATCGGCCTTCCGCGTCAACGTAAAAGGCATATTTCGTCGGCGTCCAGGTGCCCATTTCCTGATCAATCGCCAGCAAGCCGCCCCGGTTGATCTCATCGAGCACGCTGCGCTTCACAGCCACGTCCTCACGATAACCGGTGACGCCAATCCCGGATTGAGTATTGCGGGTAATCGGATACCGGCTGCTTATCGATATGCCGGCTGCGCCGCCGAACAGATAATGCCGTTCCAGCTCATACCGCGCTGCTGTAGGGTTAAGTATCCTGGAAAAGCTTTCCGGCGCCGTGTGTTCAGAGGAGAAATGAATCAGTTTCATGCGGTGCCTGCCCACTCGTAAGGTTCCGTGGTCGGCACAGGCGCACCATCATCAAGCAACTCGCCAGGTGTGCGGCTGTTACGGGTCTCGTCGAGCGTTAGCGAACGATAACGCATTGGATATCCTTATCTTCTGTGTCACGCCTAAATAGGGTATGGGCAAAATTATCACAATTCAGTAAAGATTTCTTTGCTCTATTTCTATACGCGCGCATCCTCTCCCATCCATGCAGCTGCGTGCTTCCTGTGCCCATGTGAAGAGCGTATTTCGTTGCCATGTTGCGGCTAAAAGCCACGTCCGAAAGCAATCAGTCGAGTGTCAAAGATGCGGGAATGATAAGGAGACAGGAAGGAGAAAGGCTCCGCCAACCTGGAATGGCCAGCGGAGCGGCGTCAGGCAGCGGTTACTTCTGCTCAGCCTGACTTACGGTATCTTCGGCTTTCCAGATGCGGTATTTCACTTCCGCGTCTTTCGGCGCATACACCACGATCGGCAGGCGGCTGTTGTAACGCTGCATCGCGGCGTCGCCTAGGTTGGCGGCGATGAATTTCTTGGTCTTGGTATTGTCCGGGCAGGCCATCATGGTCGAGGCCGGTTCAGACAGCTTCTCCAGCACCAGGTAGTCGTAACCCCAGCCGGACAGGGTTTTGGTCTCCAACGTGCCACCAATCATATGGCGGTTGCAGTCCACTACCAGCGTCTTACCGATCAGCAGCTCTACCTTGTAGTTCTCTTCGTGCTCTTGCTTCGGCAGGTAGATCACCTGGCGATTCATACCCTTCTCGGCCTTCGGGTAAGGCGCGATCTTTTCCAGCGGCTGCTTGCTCATGTCCGCGTCATCGCCAGAGGTCGCCGCCATAGCGCCGGCGGAAACGGCCATCAGCAGGCCGGAAAATACAACGGATGCCTTGTTCATGTTTTATCCCTACACGTTGTCAAATAATCCGCCTATAAACTAATACACTACCGCCAAGCTAGCCACGGGTTTAATCTTCTTTACAATAGGCTATCAGCAGTGACAATCGCCTAATATAAATCGTTAACTGGAGCAATTAGCCAGCACACCCTCAGGTTTAAGACGAGAAAAACAAGCGATTATCTTCGTACAAGCGAGTGTATCAGATAGGGTTTTCTTACCGGCGGACTAAGGTTTTCTTAAGACAGAATTATTACAGTAACGTCATTCAATCCTGTCACCGAGCCTGCGCGTGAATCCAGAATCATCATTAAATCAATCCTCAACGACACCGCAAATTAAGACAACTGCCCTTTACTCCCTGCCGGCATCCTTTTACCGTTGGCAAGTTTTTGGCCTGCTGATCAGCGGTTTGGTGTTCCTGTGGCTCTCCCGCAACGAACAGCTGGACTGGGCGATCAGCAATTATTGGTACGATGCCGCCAGCGGGCATTTCCCGTGGCAAAACAATTATTGGCTGGACCTGATCAACCACCGCCTGCTGAAGCAGATAGCGATCGTCGGGGCGGTGCTGACGCTGTTTTGGGGTATCTATCGCCGCAGCGCGCGTCTGATCGTAACCATGCTGCTGATTGGTATCGGCCCGCTGGTGGTGGGCATTCTCAAGGCCACCAGCGCGCACTCCTGCCCGTGGGATCTGATCGAGTACGGCGGCAAGGCGATGTCCTTCCCGCTGTTCGGCACGGTACCGGCGCTGCCGGGCCCCGGCCGCTGTTTCCCCGGCGGGCACGCCTCGAGCGGTTTCGCGATCATGGCGTTGTTTTTCCTGTTTTATCCGCAGCGTCCGCGCCTGGCCTGGTGGTGCTGGTGCGGCGGTATTGCGCTCGGCATGTTGATGGGCTTTGGTCAGATCA
This sequence comes from Serratia sp. CY43202, assembly GCF_052168755.1. Lineage (NCBI taxonomy): Bacteria > Pseudomonadati > Pseudomonadota > Gammaproteobacteria > Enterobacterales > Yersiniaceae > Serratia > Serratia sp. CY43202. The sequence goes on along the minus strand of NZ_JBJNMB010000004.1, from coordinate 95,223 downwards.
TGCGTGGCGCACATTTTCTTACCCATAACCTGTGGGCAAGTTGGTGGGTTTGGTTAAGCCAGTTGGCTATTTATTGGACGGTTAGCGGCTATTGGCGCCGCAAGATGAGGTAACGGTTATGGAGCAGTTAAACCATGTTCTTTTCGCCTGGATCAATGCGACCCCGGCGTCTCCCGAATGGATGATCGATTTCGCCACCTTTTTGGCACGCGATCTGATCATCATCGTGCCGCTGCTGATCGTCGGCCTGTGGCTGTGGGGGCCGCAAAGCCAGCTGGTTTCGCAGCGCCAGGTGGTGGCGAAAACCACTATCGCGCTGCTGTTCGCCATGCTCGCCGCCGCTACCATCGGCGCACTGCTGCCGCATGAGCGCCCGTTCGTCGCCGGCGTCGGCTATACCTTCCTGGCACATGCACCGGACAGCTCGTTCCCGAGCGATCACGGCACCGCCATCTTTACCTTTGCGCTGGCGTTCCTGTTCTGGCACCGGGTCTGGTCCGGCGTACTGCTGATGATCGTCGCCGTCGGCATCGCCTGGTCACGCGTTTACCTCGGCGTACACTGGCCGCTGGATATGGTCGGCGGTTTCCTGCTCGGCCTGGTCGGCTGTCTGTTCGCCCAGCTGGTGTGGAATCTGTTCGGCGATGTCCTCGCCGACAAGCTGTCGCGCCTGTATCGTTTCCTGTTCGCCTTCGCCATTCGCCGTGGCTGGGTGAAAGAGTAACTGCACAACATGACCGGGGCGTTACCGCCCCGTTATTTCAGACCACGCCGGTGGTCACGCAAAACGCCCGCGTTTTTCCCGCCTCCAGCATCATTCCTGCCTCTTCCTCCGGCGCATTCGGGCGACAGTTCGCCGGCTGGATAAAAGCCAGCAACCGCCTGTTGCCCTGAACGGCGATGCGCCGCAGGCCATAGTTGAATTGCCCGGTGGCGAAGCGCGTCACATAGCGCCGGCCTTGCGGCGCCAGCATAAAGAACTCGGCCTGGTCCACATAGCGCGACAGATCGTCGGAGCACAGCAGTTCCTGCCCGAGCGCATCCCCCAACAGCGCCGGCGTCGGCAGGTTCTGACGGAACACCGCATCGGGAATGCAGTCGTAGTTGAGATGACACACATAGCGCAGCGGCTGCGGCCGCTCGGCCAGGTTGGTGACCGTCATCTCAATGGTGAACTGCGCGCTCTGCGCCGCCAGACGCAGCGCCGGGCCGATGCGCCAACGCCCACCCGCCCGCTCCCCCTCGCCGTGCAACGTCAGCTCATCGCCCGCCAGCTGGAGCCACACGCGTTGCATCTGCAGCGGCTCACCGTCCTGATGCGGCCAGGCGGGGCAGAATGCGGCGTCGTCAGCGCGCTTTCTTCCGGCGCCCTTTACGCTGCGGCGGCCCGACTTCAGCGAATAACCGTCAAACTCAGCGTCCCAGATCGTGAGGCCCTGATACGGCAAAACCGTCAGTGCGCCACGGTGATTCGCCAACGTCAGCATCGGCCCGCGTTCTGTGCAGCGATGCGTGCTCACCGCGAAATCCGCATTGCGGAACAGTTCCTGCCGATGCGCCCCGAAAGCTTCAGGAGCCAGATCGATGTTGATTTTCATCTTTTTTCCCTCGACGTTTCGCCCGCGCAGGACGCGAGCCCTAAAATGTTATTTAAATAACAAATGAAGCGTCTTTAAGTTATACCTATAACAGCCTGATAGCGACGATCGGATCGACATTTTTTAAACATCACTAGGTTTATCGGCATCTGAATGTTATTATTTTCACATTATCCATCCCGCTTACTGTCTTAACCTCACTAAGGAATCGCGATGACCACCGAAACCATCGATTACGCCAGCTACGTTGACCACACCCTGCTGGCGATGGACGCCACCGAACTGCAGATCGCCAAGCTGTGCGAAGAAGCGCAGCAGCACAACTTCTATGCGGTGTGCGTCAACTCTGGCTACGTGCCGCTGGCAGCCCAGCTGCTGCAGGAAAGCACCGTGAAAGTCTGCTCGGTGATCGGTTTCCCGCTGGGCGCCGGCCTGACCGTTGCCAAAGCCTTTGAAGCCAAAGCGGCGATCGCCGCCGGCGCGCAAGAGATCGATATGGTGATCAACGTCGGCTGGTTGAAAAGCGGCCTGCTGGACGAAGTGAAAGCCGACATCGCCGCCGTGCGCGAGGTTTGCGCGGCGATCCCGTTGAAGGTAATATTGGAAACCTGCCTGCTCAGCGATGCGCAGATCGTCCAGGTTTGTGAAATGTGTCGCGAACTCGATGCCGCCTTCGTGAAAACCTCCACCGGCTTCAGCACCGGCGGCGCTCGGGAAGAGCACGTCAAACTGATGCGTGAGACTGTGGGCAGCGAAATGGGCGTGAAAGCTTCCGGCGCCGTGCGCGATCGCGCCACCGCCGAGAAGATGATCAAAGCCGGCGCCACGCGCATCGGCACCAGCTCCGGCGTCGCCATCGTATCCGGCGCCCAGCCGGCGGCGGGCAGCTACTGATCGTCGGCTTGCGCTGACGGGCATGGCCATACACTCCGATGCGGGACAATACGGGCGGCTGATGCGGCCCGATATTGCCCCGCATTGTTGTGTTTAGCGCCGGAAATGCCGGCACACCCCTTTACCTCTACTACCTGTGGGAAGACGGATCTATGGAAACGCGGCGCGAAGAACGTATCAACCGGTTAGTTCAGGCGTTAAAACGCGCTGACAAGATCCACCTGAAAGAAGCCGCCACGCTGCTGGGGGTCTCGGAGATGACCATTCGCCGCGATCTGAGCGCCGAACCGGCGGCCGTGGTGCTGCTCGGCGGCTACGTGGTGACCGATCCGCGCAGCAACGGCGTGACCAACTACTTCGTTTCCGATCAAAAAGCCAAACAGGTCACGGAGAAACGGCGCATCGGCCTGCTGGCAGCGCCGCTGATCAATGAAAACGACACGGTGTTTTTTGACTGTGGCACCACCACCCCGGCGATCATCGACGCCATCGCCGACGAACTGACCTTCACCGCCGTGTGCCATTCGCTGAACACCTTCCTGGCGCTGCAGGACAAACCGAACTGCAAAGTGGTCCTGTGCGGCGGTGAGTTCAAGCCGAACAACTACATCTTTTCCAGCGTCAGCGGCCGTAACGAGCTCGATCATATCTGCCCGAATATCGCCTTTATCTCCGCCGCCGGCCTCAGTCTGCAGCACGGCGCCACCTGCTTCAACTTCGACGAATTGGAGATGAAGCATCGCGCGATGGCGATGGCGCAGCAAAAGATCCTGGTGGCAGACCACAGCAAATTCGGCAAAACCAAACCGGCCTGCATCGGCCCCCTGACACAATTCGATCGGGTGATCACCGACCGCCAACCGGCCGCCGACTTCCTGGCATTCTTCAACGACAACGCCATCGCTATCCGCTATTAATCCGCCTTCAGCGCCGTCATAACCGACGGCGCACCGCTTCGATATCCCTCTTTTCTCACCCAAAAATGAACAAATAATGCGCAATCAATTCGCGTTTTTCGCTTATCCGCACGCAACATCAGGTTAATAAAATGCAACAGCTCACCCGCGTGATTATTTTTTCGCAGGCTAAACACGCGGTCGGCTGGGTGAATTAACGGCTATTTATGGCTTTTATATGATAAATCGTACCAAAGGCCAGGAAGTTTAAATAAACGGCGGTTTACGCGATTGCAGCAAATCTCACCAATACCTGTTAGCTATCTGTTATTTATATGATGAATGGTTAAGCATTTTTATCCGCTAACCACGTAAGTAATTTCCCTTCGTTACTAGCGATGAATTTTAAATAAAAATCATTAAAAACAAAAACATAAATTCAATTTACCTTAAAAACATAATGTGATCCACATCACTAAAACTGCTTAATCCGGGTTTTTCGCTAGATCCAAAACCACGCATAAAATATATTGCTCGGCTTGCTGCTGAGCACAGCGCTTTATCCGGCTAATTATTGTACAAGCCGCATAATCGCAGAAAATTTTATGAGAGCGTTCTCAGCACAAAATCTTACACAAATGTGCAACAAATGCGCGAAAAATCGATAAAAAAGCATATAACTGCACATATTACGCATTTGAGAGCAGGATCACGGTTGTTTCTACTGTAAATCGTTATCTTGCCGCCAACAAAAATCGACAGGCAATGACCTGTCGGCAGCGGTAACGACTTTTATCCCCCGTGACGGTGGAAAGTCTTTAGTGAATTACCCGGCGCTGTGCCTTGGTAATGAACACAATAAACAACCAGGGGGACGCCAAAACATCCCCGCAAGCAACACCTGATTCTTACCGCAAGCGTTGCCTGAATAGGACGTTTGACGGTTTAACCTTAAGTTTTGCCTTTTAATTTTAAATTCGTGTTCACTTCGGAGATATTTATGGACACTACACAGACCGGCACAATTGCCTCTGCGGCCTCGGGCTCCAGCAGTACCTGGCGTAAAACGGATACCATGTGGATGTTGGGCCTGTACGGCACCGCCATCGGCGCAGGCGTCCTGTTCTTGCCCATCAACGCCGGCATCGGCGGTTTGATTCCTCTGATCATCATGGCCATCATCGCTTTCCCGATGACCTTCTTTGCCCACCGCGGCCTGTGCCGTTTCGTGCTGTCCGGCAAAAATCCCGGTGAAGACATCACCGCTGTAGTGGAAGAGCATTTCGGCATCACCGCCGGTAAACTGATTACCCTGCTGTACTTCTTCGCCATCTACCCGATTCTGTTGGTTTACAGCGTGGCGATCACCAATACCGTCGACAGCTTCATTACCCACCAGTTGGGCATGACGTCGCCGCCGCGCGCCATTCTGTCACTGATCCTGATCGTCGGTCTAATGACCATCGTGCGTTTCGGTGAGCAGGCCATCGTGAAAACCATGAGCATTCTGGTCTTCCCGTTCGTGGCGGTGCTGATGCTGCTGGCGGTATACCTGATCCCTAACTGGACCGGCGCCATCTTCGAAAACGTGTCGCTGTCCGGCAGCGGTACCGGCATGGGCCACGGCCTGATCATGACCCTGTGGCTGGCAATCCCGGTAATGGTGTTCTCCTTTAACCACTCGCCGATCATCTCCGCTTTCGCCGTCGCCAAACGCGAAGAGTACGGCGCAGACGCCGAGAAGAAATGCTCCCGCATTCTGGCTTATGCACACATCATGATGGTGCTGACCGTGATGTTCTTCGTGTTCAGCTGCGTGCTGAGCCTGACGCCGGAAAACCTGGCGGAAGCCAAGGCGCAGAACATCTCGATTCTGTCTTACCTGGCTAACCACTTTAACAACCCGATGATCGAGTACATCGCGCCGGTTATCGCCTTCGTCGCCATTACCAAATCGTTCCTGGGCCACTACCTCGGCGCTCGTGAAGGTTTCAACGGTCTGGTTGCCAAATCGATGAAGAGCCGTGGCAAAACCGTCAGCACCGCCAAGTTGAACCGCATGACCGCTATCTTCATGCTGGTGACCACCTGGATCGTCGCCACCCTGAACCCAAGCATCCTGGGCATGATCGAAACCCTGGGTGGCCCAATCATCGCCATGCTGCTGTTCCTGATGCCGATGTACGCCATTCGTAAAGTGCCTGCCATGCGCAAGTACAGCGGCCACATCAGCAACGTGTTCGTGGTTGTGATGGGTCTGATCGCCATCTCTGCTATCGTGTTCAGCCTGCTCGGCTAATCACGCCCGGCCGGCGCCGCTTGCGCGCCGGCCCTCCCGCACTCCCCCATTTCCCGTATTCACCGCCTGAAACCTGAAGAAGGAGGCGAGACCATGGTCAGCGTTTTCGATATTTTCAAAATTGGCATCGGCCCATCCAGTTCCCACACCGTTGGCCCGATGAAGGCCGGCAAACAGTTCGTCGACGATCTGATCGCCCACCAGCAGTTGCAGGACACCACCCGCGTGGTGGTCGACGTCTACGGTTCGCTGTCGTTGACCGGTAAAGGTCACCACACCGACATCGCCATCATCATGGGCCTGGCCGGCAACCTGCCGCACGACGTGGACATCGACAGCATCCCGGGCTTTATCCGCGACGTGGAACAGCGCGGCCGCCTGCCGCTGGCCAACGGCCACCACGAGGTGGATTTTCCGCTGCACGGCGGCATGAATTTCCACAGCGACAACCTGCCGCTGCACGAAAACGGCATGCGCATCCGTGCCTTCGCCGGTGAACGCCTGCTGCACAGCAAAACCTATTACTCGATCGGCGGCGGTTTCATCGTCGACGAAGAACACTTCGGCCAGTCCGCCGAGGGCGCCACGCCGGTGCCCTACCCGTTCAAATCGGCGCACGATCTGCAGCAGCATTGCAAAGACACCGGGCTGTCGTTGTCCGGCCTGGTGATGCAGAACGAGCTGGCGCTGCGCAGCAAAGCGGACATCGACGCGCATTTCGCCGACGTCTGGCAGGTGATGAGCGCCGGTATCGAGCGCGGCATCAACACCGAAGGCCTGCTGCCTGGCCCGATGAAAGTGCCGCGCCGCGCCGCCGCGCTGCGACGCATTCTGGTGACCGGCGACAAGAACAATATCGATCCGATGAACGTGGTCGATTGGATCAACATGTTCGCGCTGGCGGTCAACGAAGAGAACGCCGCCGGTGGCCGCGTGGTCACCGCGCCGACCAACGGCGCGTGTGGCATTATCCCTGCGGTACTGGCCTACTACGACAAGTTCATCCGTCCGGTAAACGCCAACTCCTACACACGCTACTTCCTGGCGTCCGGCGTGATTGGCGCGTTGTACAAGATGAACGCCTCGATCTCCGGCGCCGAAGTGGGTTGCCAGGGGGAAGTGGGCGTGGCCTGTTCGATGGCGGCGGCCGGGTTGACCGAGCTGCTCGGCGGCAGCCCGGCGCAGGTGTGCATCGCGGCGGAGATCGCCATGGAGCACCATTTGGGGCTGACCTGCGATCCGCTCGCCGGCCAGGTTCAGGTGCCCTGCATCGAACGCAACGCCATTTCCGCCGTTAAGGCGGTCAACGCCGCACGCATGGCGATGCGCCGGACCAGCGAACCGCGGGTTTGTCTGGATAAGGTGATCGAAACCATGTACGAGACCGGCAAAGACATGAACGCCAAATACCGCGAAACCTCCCAGGGCGGGCTGGCGATCAAGGTCGTGGCCTGCAATTGACCGCCACGGCGAATCACTAAAGGCGCCGGCCGTTCCGATCTGGCCGGCGCCGTTTCAATGCCGCTCTTTCCCTGCCGCAACGCCCGGCTGAATGCCGGCCCGAGCCCCCACGGCGCCGGGGCTGGCGCTGTGCCGCAGCCAGCCGTAAAGTTCGGCATTACGCCGGAATCCCATTTTGCGCATGACGCTCATCTTGTGATTGCTGACCGTCTTCACGCTAATGTCCAGCATCCGGGCGATTTGCGTGACTCCCATCTCCCGCGTCATGCAGCGCATGATCTCTTGTTCGCGCAGCGTCAGGCCCCGGTGTTGGCATACGCAGCTCCTGCCACAGCTCAGTCTGCCCGGCCATTTGCTGCGCCGCTCCAGCTCGGCGCTCACCTGATACAGCGCCGAAACCAACGGCATATCGTGGTAGATGACGCCAGTCTCCAGCGAGCAGCGGTTACCGACGGTGCGTTTATGCCGTCCCTCCGGCGTTCGCAACGAGAAATACAGCGTTTTACGCCCCGCGGGCTGCGCCTCAGAGAGGTGACAAAAACAGCTTTGCACGCCGGGAGGAAAATAGCAGAACACCAAATCGGCTTCGTGAACCTGCCGCGCATCCACTAACAGCGTGCGCTTGCCGTAAGTGCTGAAATGCAGCGCCAGGGCCTCTTGCCAACCGGCGCTGAAGTATCGATTCTCATCAAATAGCGCGATTTTTATCATCGTGTTCATCCCTGTTCTCCCGCCGTGTCGGCTTCCCGTTTAACCGCCTGGACGCCCTTCGCCGGCGCCTGGCTGTTGTCGATGCGCAATTCATAAACCATGGTGGCGTTGGGCGGCACCTTCGGCGGGTAGCCGGTTTCACCGTAGGCCAGCGCCGGCGGCACGACCATCGTCAACGAGCCGTGGTTGTGCAGATGACCTATCGCCTCCCGGAACAGCGGCGGATATTCGGACAGCGGTTGCGACAGCACCTTGCCGCTCAGATCCATATCCTGGATCACCGTGCCGTCGGTCAGCTTCTCTTTCACCACGACATCGACCACCGCCGTTGGCGCCAGCGCGCCCTCCCCGGCGTAATCCACCCGATACCAGAAGCCCATCGCCGACTGCTTTACGCCCTTTTGTTGACTGAACTGCGTCAGGTAATCGTCATCGCGCCGCCGCTGCTGGTTAACGCGTTTCTCACGCGCGGCCACGGCGGCGGCATCCGCCTGCGCCGTCAGCGTATTCAGTTCATCCGGCGGCAGCTGCAAACGCCCCGCCACGCTGTCGATAACGCCCGCCAACAGGCTGTCGCGGTCCACCGGTACCCCCCAGCTTTGACGCTCCGTCATCAACCCCTGAATATCCCGCCCCAGCGCACTGCCCGCCGCATAGGACAACCGTTTCCGTTCATCCTTCAACTGCTCCGGCGTCATCTCCCATAGCAGCCGCTTACGCAACGCCAGCAGGTCTTCGCGCGCCTGCTGAGTCGCCTTCTGCTCACCGGCCCGCTTCTGCTCGCTTTCTTCCAACGCGGCGCGCAGAGCGTGCAACGCCTCCTGGTGCTCGCGTTGGCGTTGTGCAAGCGTCTGTGCCGATGCCTGCGCGGCAGACTCAAGTTCGGTGACGCGCCGTTCGGCCTGCGCCGCCGTCGTTCTGCTTTTGGCGGTTTCCTGCGTCGCCTGACGCAACAGCGCCTCGGCGCGCTGCGCGTCGGGCGAACCTCGCCAGGCAGCGCCCAGCCCGGCAATCCACTGTTGAAGCGTCGACGAGTCCGGCAACGCTGCGACGGGTGGCGCCGCTTTCTCCGCCCGCAGCGCAGTAAGTTCCTGGCGCAACATCGTCAGTTCCATTCGCTGGCGTGCCAGCTGTTGGTCACGCGTCAATAATTCCTGGCTCAGCGTAAAAGCTTTGGCCGATGAAGCAGGCTGGTGGGTGTCCGGCGGACGCTTTGCCGGCTCACGCTTTTTTTGCCCCGCCTCGCGGTCGGCGGGCGCCGCGTTTTCGCTCTTCGGCGCGGTGTTCTGCCGTTGATACTGCTCGGCAAACTGCAGCAGCGCCGGCACGCCGTCGTCCGCCTGCGCGACGCCGGTGAACAGCAGAGCCGCACAGCCCAGCAGGCGCAGCCTCATTTAACCTGCTCCCCGCGATCCGCCAAGCCGGTCAACACCGCCTGATTCACCCCGGCGCACAGATAGTTGACCTTGTAGCGATACAGCGCATCCACCGTCTCCTGCGTGTCGCCGTTTACCCTGGCGCGCAGGTTGGCGTACTGCGAAGCGCCGCTCATCAGGCTGTCGAAGGCCTGTTTGTAGCGCTGATACTGTTTCTCGTCGATCGTGCGCAATGCACCCAGTTGCTGCTGGCACTGCCGCAGCTGCTCGGCCTCACGCTGCTTGCGCAAAGCCTCTTCTGACGGAGCTTGCACAGTCTGATTTTTGGTGTTCACGGCGGGCTTGCCCGACTCTTGGTTTTGACAGGCGGCGGCGCTCAACGCCAACAGGCACAGCAGGCCCATGCGCAGGGCGCGATTGAGGGGCTTTATCATCATTGCGTTTTTTGTCCTTGTAGACGCTTATTCGTATTCCAACGTAAAGGTGGCCACCGCGCTGAAGGTGCCGCGGCCGATGGACTTCGTTTGGATGGCCTCCGGCTCCCCCTGCACGTAGGCCTGCAGCGTGAGCGTGGTGTTGCCGGCATTCAGGCGGAATTTATCGCTGGCGCGATTGAGCGGCAGCGCCTTGCCGGTGCTGTCCTCCAGCCCGATGCCGATCCCCGAGGCCAGGCTGCCGGTATCCAGCGCCAACAGGCCGGGCAGTTTGGCGTTCTCGGTGCCGGTAAACGTAATGGCCACCGTATTGCCCAGGCTGAGATCGCATTCAGTCAGGTGCAACGCGAAGGTTTGGCTGTGGGTGCGGGTGTTCAGGTACAGGTATTTGTCGACGATGGTGCCGAAATCCAGTTGGATGTCCTCATCCCCCGGTTGTATGACACACGGCTCGGCCACCAGCGTACCGTGAAAGCGCATGTTTTCCGCCGCAGCCGCCGGCTGCGCCATCATGCCGGCCAGCATGACCATGCCGGCTCCCAGCAGCGCGCTTCGGCGCCGGTTCGTCTCTGTCGCGCGCATGACGCCACTCCCTTTGGTTATGCTTGCGCCTACCAGGCGCAAGCGGCGTATTAGTCGTAATAAAGACGGAAATCGATCGCCGCGCGGTAAGCGCCGGCGCTCAGCGTCGCCGGGGTGCGCACCGGCGTCACCGTATACGTCAGGGTTTTTTGCCCCGGCGTCAGCAAGATCGGTTTGTTGCGCGCGCCGAGGCGGACCGGCAGGCCGCTGGCATCCGCCAACTGCAACCCCAATCCGGTGACGCCGGCCACCCTGACCAGACCCGGCGCGTCGTCATCCGTCGGCGCGGAAAACGCGACGGACACCGCAGGCTGGCTGCCGCTCCAGGCCAGAACCCCAGTCCAGGCGTCGCGGTTGCTCGCCGGCGCCCGCAGGCAGTCTTTCAGCGTCAGCTCGAACGCCACCGGCGTGCCGCGATCGCCCGGACGCTGGAAGTGCGCCGTTCCCGTCTCGCCCAGCCATACCTCCTGACGAGCGGTGGTCATTTCCAGGCTGCAGGCGCTTTCCGTTAACGCGCCGTAGACGTGGAGCGTGCCATTCGCGCCCTCCACGTCCCAGTTGTCCACCGCGCGGGCCGGCGGCATCAGCATCAGCATCGTGCCTGCCGTCAGCGGTACCATCAGCGCGGCCAACACCGTCAGGCCGATAGTGCGTCGCTGATGACGTTCATAGGCCTTTCCCAACAGCATGGGGATCTTTCGTTGCATGATTCGTTCACTCCGCTGTGTTCACTCTGTCTTCCCTGCTTGCGCGCGGATCGTCATTTGGCGACCGGTACGACCTGGCAGGCATTGCCGCCGCAGCGGAAGTTCAACTGCGGCCGACCATGTACGCCAGCGACGGGCCGCTACCGAGGCTCGCGGCGGAGACGTTCAGCGGGGCGCTGGCCTTCGGCGCCACCATCAACGGTTCAAAGCCGGCGGCCCCTTTCCCGCCCTTGCCGGCGCTCGCCTCAACGATCGTCACGTAATAAGGGGTCGGGTTGTTCACCACGTACTTGTCGCCCTGCCGGGTCAGCGTCAGCTGCTCCTGCCACGGTGCGGCGTTCTTTTTCGGGGCGAGCGCCGCCGGGCGATAAAACATTTTGATGCGCGTCTGCAACGCTATCTGCAGCGTGTTCGGCTTATTGCTGCGCGGCGGGATCTCGCGCAGGTTGAAGTAATACAGCGTCTCCCTGTCCTGCGGCAGCTGACGTGCTGCCGGCAGCGACTGGATCTTCACCTGGCTCGGTTTGCCCGGCTCCACCCGCTGCACCGGCGGCAGCACGGTAAAAGGGTTTTGGATTTTGTTGCCGCGATCGTCTTCGATCCATCCCTGCGCCAGATAAGGCAACTGTTTGTTCTGGTTACTGATGTTGAGACTGACCGTTTTCAGGTCGCCGTCGAAAATCACACGCGTGCGATCCAGCGCAATGGCCGCATGAGCGGGCAGGCTGACCGCGCCGATCGTCAACGCGGCGGCGAGCGGGCTCACAAGGAAAACGGTCTTTCTGGTCATAGTCAGATTCATCATGTCTTCACGGTTCCAGTCGGCCGGAAGCGGGCGAGCCCGCCCCGGCGGTTTAGCGGCGGAGCGCACTCCGCCGGGTGTATGTCAGTTGGCGTTCTCCGCCGGCTTGTTACCGGTGAGAGGACGGCAAGGCAGCAGCAGCGTATTCATCAACATTTCGGCCGGCAGCGGCGCCGGCAGCTGGATTTCACACTGCGCCGCGCCGTTCCAGTGCACGCTCATGCGCTCGCCGGGGTTGAGGCCGGACAGGTAAACGCTGCCGCCGTCATTGATGATGCCGGTCTCCTGCTTACGGGCATTCAGCACCGTGGCGCCGAACGGCGGCTCGCTGCCGTCCGCCAGCTTGACGATCGCCATCGCCTTCTCGCCGGCAATCACTTCAAACTTGCGGTAGCCGATAGCCCCCTCGGTCAACGTGGCCTGCACCACCGAACGCGTCGCCTCGACGTTGTCGCTTAGGCTGTTGAGATCGATGCTGGCCTTATTGCGGTAGTAGCTGTTCACATCCGCCACCACCGCCTTGCCGTAACGGTTGGTCAGCACCGTACTGCCATAGCCTCGTACCGGTACACCGGCGACGCCTTCGGTATCGAGCAGCAAGCGCGTGCCGCCCGGCGTATTGACGCGGTGCAGCACCGCTCCTTCCGCCGCCATCGTCAGGCCGCCCTGCGCGCCGATGCCGACGGCGCTGTACCGGCCGGCCTGGTAGCTGGCGTTGGCATTGATCTGCGCCATATCGCCCTGATGGCTGTAATACCCGCTGGCCGTCGCCCCACTGCGCGCGGCGCCTGCGCTGATCTGATAGTTGTTGTGTTCATCAACCCGGTTGTAGTACCCGACCCGATGGGCGTTCTCTTCGCGATCGAGCGTCATGTTGTAACTGAGCGTCCCGGCGCTGCCCCAGGGCAGCGACAGCGACAGGTACATCCCGTCGTCGTTGCGCTCGTTGTAACGGTTGCGATAGGCCGACAGCGAAACGCTGACGTTCTTGAAATCGCCGATATCGAAGTAGCGCGATACCATCAGGTTGTAACGATCGTTCGGCGCCCGATCCCAGTAGGTTTGGTGGCTGTAGTTGAGATAGGTGCTGAGCCCCAGATCGCGGAACTGTTTGTTGAAGGTGATGGTGTACATCTCCTTGCTCTTGCCGCTGCGTCCCCCTTCGTAACGCGCATCGAGGTAATCCCCCATGCTCATGAAATCTTCCTGGGAGAAGCGGTAACCGGCAAAGGTGACCTGGCTGTCGTATTCATCGAAGTTCTTCGAATAGCTCAGCCGGTACGAACCGCCGGTCAGCGTGCCATCCTGCGGCAAACGCGCACGCGACTGCGTGGCATCGAACGACAGCGCCCCCAGCGCCATCAGATCGCGCCCGATCCCCAGCGACAGCGCGTTATAATCGCCGCCGGCGATGCCCCCACCGTACAACGACCAGCCGTTGCTGATCCCCCAGGAGAACTCGCCGGTGCCAAACATCGGCCCGCGCAGATGGTGCCCCCACTCCGACGGTTTGCCCGTCGCCAGCTTGTAACGCACCGTACCCGGGCGCGTCAGATAAGGAATGTTGGCGGTGTTCATCTTGAACTCCTGCACGCTGCCGTCCTGCTCTTCGACGCGCACGTCCAGCTCGCCGGAAACGGCGTCATTGATGTCCTGAATGCGGAACGGCCCCGCCGCCACCTGCGTTTCATACAGCACGCGCCCCTGCTGGCTGACCACCACCTTAGCGTTGGTTTTCGCCACGCCGGTCACTTCCGGCGCATAGCCGCGCAGGTTGGGCGGCAACATGCTGTCGTCGGATCGCAGACTGACACCGGTAAAGCGCAGACTGTCGAAAATGTCGGAGTTCAGGTAATCCTCACCCATCGTCAACCGCGAACGCAGCGCCGGGATCGCCCGGTAGGCGTAATAGCGGCTCCAGTCGAACTGTTTATCGGTAGGCTGAGAAGAACCGGTCTGATGGTTGAGGTTGGCCTGCCAGTCGGCGCGCAAACGCCAGGCGCCCAGGTTGGCGCCGCCGGTGCCGTTGCCGCTCAGGCTGTAACTGCTGCCGCCTTTCTGGTGTTTTTGCGTTTGGGCGTTAACGTTATAGTCAAACAGCAGCCCAGGAATACCGTCATCCCAGCGCGAAGGCGGGTCCCAGTTTTCCGAGCTGTATTCCAGATAGGCCTGAGGAATGTTGAGATACAACGAGGAGCTGGCAAGATCGCCGCGGGCTTCCATCCCCGCCAGACTCGAGGCGTCAAGGCAACGGCCGCCGTGCGTCCAGTTCAGCGTGCTTAACAGTTTTTCTTTCAGCCCCAGTTGGTTGACCAATTCCGGCGAAAGACAGGCTTCGCTGCCTTTAGGATCGTTCTCAGGTGCCAAAAACGTCACCGGCTGTTCCGGCAGGTCGTTCTTATTGACGTGCACCACCATGGTATAAACGCCCGGCATGATGTAGCCGCTGCGCGTAAATTGGCTCAGATCGATATTTTTACGATCGTTGATGTCTAATACGTCAGTATTGAATTGAATAACGTCGGCGGCATAGACCAACGCGATCGGATTTCCCAGAGAAAGGGCAACACAGAGCCCCAAAGCTTGAAGACGAAATAACTTCCCTGCCGGTGAAAGCATAATAAAAGTCCTTTCAATAACGAATTAACCGTCAGTACGAGAAAAAATCAAAAATAATCCAGCTTAAAACGCACTGTGGAAAAATACGCTCCCGCCTTCAACGGCTGATGATTCGGCATCAACGTCATGGAATAATTCAGCACTCTATTTCCCGGTATTATTCCTTCCATCGGTAAGGGTTTCCCTGGAATAACCGGCGTGCCGCTGCTGTCTTTTATCTTCAATGCGACGCCGCGCGCCTCGCCCTGTACGCCAAACAGAGCGCCTTCCGCATAACCATCAAACGTGACCTGAAAGAATTTCCAATCAGGTTTGTTTTCCGGCCGTTCCAAAATGCAGTTGACCAATTCAATACTGAAAGGTTTGGTCATCCCCTGGCCGTCACGAATGATCTGCCCGAGAGGAAGAGTGTCCATATCGATCGTCTGATCGCGGCTGCCGGCGGCAATGGCGCAGGCGGTGTCGATAATGGCGCCGTGCATGTTGACTTTGCCCCACCCTTGCGCGGCGGAAGTTGCATAGCCGGGCGCAAACGCCAACGACGCCAAAAGAACGGCACCCGCTCGATTCCTTGGTAAAAACATCGCGACATTCCTTTGACAGGGAGATTCACCAGGCATGTGGCGAGCCCCATGCCTGGTTGATTAAGCCTTCGGACTCACTTACTGATAAGCCAGGGTGAAATCGGCTACGGCGGTGAAGTCGCCCGGAACGATGGCGGCGGAAGCGCCTTCGCCCTGCAGGTAGGCGGCGAAATGCAGGGTGTTGTTGCCGGTGTTCAGAGTCTGCGCGGTAGTCGCTTCACCCAGTTTGATCGGCTGGCCGTTGTAAGAGATAGCTACGCCGGCGCCGCTGGCGGTGCCCGCGATGCCCAGCAGATCCTTATCGGTAGACGATGCTACGCCGCTAAAGGTGGTTTTAACGGTTTTCAGGGTGGTGATGTCGCACTGCTCCAGCTTGATTTCAAACGGACGCGGGTTGGATTTGCCGCCGTTTTTCAACGCCACGTTGGACACCTGGCCCAGATCTACGGTCTGATCGATCGACTCAGGCGCAATAGAGCATGGCGCATCAATAATAGAGCCCGTGAAGGTGACCTTACCGTGTCCCTGATCGGCTGCCTGTGCAAAAGAACTTGCGCCAAATGCAATCACTGCAGCCATCATGATTTTGTTAAGTTTCATAGAACCTATATTCCTTATAAGAAAAAATGCATATTACAATCAAGAAAAAGAGCCACAGGAAACCTGCTCGCGCTTATATGTGCGCAGCCCTAATTCTTTAGCATCTTGCTAGTTGGTTAACTGCCAAACCCCAAAGGCACCGACAATAAAAAAGTCGATAACGGCAAGTCTGCAGCGGCCCGCCCATTAATGAATTCGCCCTATAAAAATAAACGAAATCACAACAAGCAGGGGCCAATACTTTCTAATCCGCCCTTCTTGTTCGGCGATGAATATTCTGGCAAATGCCTCTCAGCAAAAAAAGGCTTTTTTTGATCAAGGCGAACATTCGCAATTTATTTCCTAATTGAAGTTAATTTACTGTTATTTTTAGGCTCATAGATCGTAAAAAATACTTTTATAGAGCAATATCCTGTTTTTGCGAGATTCACAAGTAATCAGATCGCAAAGTGGCGCTTTGTGAATATAATAAACCAAAATTTTAGGTTTCTGCGTGACGCCCCCCCTGCCTGAACATAGGTAAAAACGGGGCGGGCAACGCCTTTTTTTCAATCCTGATAAATAGATAGGAATTTTCTTTGTTCGCGTTTTACCTCGTTGTTGGTAGGCGGCGAATGTTTGTTTTTTCTTAGGAATACGGCAATCGGAATACAGAGGAAGTGCTATGGAAGCGTTATCTCCGAAACAAAAGGAAATACGGCAATTGCAGCACGATCTGCTGCAAACATTATTCGCGCAATCGCCCCGTCAATGTCCCGTCGCCGGGCCGCCGCCACAGCAGCAGTGGCTCTCGACGCGGCAACTGGCCAATGCCGTCAACGTCGGTGTTTACCGGGCTCGACGGCTGTTATTGGATCTTGTCGCCCGACAAGAAGTGATTGTGACGGACGGCTCCATCAACAACTCGTTGAGGTGGTATCCCACCGCGTTGCTGGACGGTGGTGATAACAACGGCATACCCAACAAAGATGCATCTCACTCTCCTTTAACGGAATAAATAGGGCCAGCCGGCCTGATTGGCAATATTTCATTGCGGAGTAACGCCGCACACCATTTATATATATCGGGATATTATCGTGAGAAAAACAGCCCTGCTATTTTTACGTTGCTGCCTGGCACTCTCTTTCTTCCTGCTGCTTGGCAACGCCAACGCATTTACCTGCCGCACGTCCGATGGCGGACTGATTCCACCCGGGGGCTCGACCACGCCGGTTGACGTCCGGGTTCGCATCGGGCCGCAGCTTTCTTATGGCAAAAACGAAATCGTCAACGTCAGCCAGGTCACCTGTAAAAACGACGTCGCGAGCTGGTATGACTATCTCAAAACCGACAGTCCGGCGCTGTCGATGAACAGTGCGATTTTTGGCGCCATCGGCAGCGGTACCACCATCAACGGCAGCGACTATAACTCCCCGGTGCCTGCCGGCATCAGCGTACTCAGCCTCACCGGCTTGCAGACCCAGTCTGTCGCCATCCGGGTCTATATCGTGTTGAACCGTTTCCCAACGCCGGACATCAAGGTGAACAAGGGCGACGTCATCGGCCAAATCAACTTTATTCAGACCAACGATCAGCCGGGTTGTCCGCAGTGCGGCGTTTATCGCTGGCGCCTGATCGCCGACAACGACGCCTACTTCGTCACCACCAGTTGCACCATTAACAACGGCCAGCAGATTAATGTCGATTTTGGTCAGATCCGCCAGGACTTTCTGACTCAAAGCGCCAGCGATGCCCAGATCAAACAGGACAAAGCGCTCAGCTACCAGTGCGACGATCAGAGTGCGACGCAGGATATTCTGATCCGCATGGTCAGCGACGCCAGCGGCTTCTCCAGCGATTTTATCAAGACCACCAATCCTAACGTCGGCGTGGCGATGGTGTATAACGGCGCGGTGGTGAAACCCAACAATGCCTTCAGAACACGCATCGTCAACGGTCTGGGTAACGATACCGTGACCTTTGTGCCGGTGAAGAACAATGTCCCTTACACCAGCATCGCCACCGGTCCGCTGTCGGGCTCGGCCACGCTGATCTTCAGCGCACCTTGAGACGGGAGCCAGAATGAACATGACGATAAAAACGGGCTGCGCCCTGCTGTTGGCGCTGGAATTGATTAGCTCGGCCGCTCAGGCCGCCGATCAGGGCACCAAAGTCAACATCACCGCCACCGTAGTGGCGCCTCCGCCTTGCGTGATCAACGACGGGCGCACCATCGATATCGACTTCGGCAAGGTCGGCATCAAGCGCATCGACGGCAACCGCTATATGCAACGCATCGATTACAGCATCAAATGCGAGTTTCTGGATAACAGCCGCCAGCTGAAAATGAAGATCATGGGCGGCGCGGCGGCCTTCGACGGCAGCGTGTTAACCAGCAGCGTCAATGGATTGGGCATCAAGCTGTTGGCCAACGGTAAGGCCTTCGCCATCAATACGCCGCTGGACATCGACTACGCCAATCCGCCGACGCTTGATGCGGTGCCGGTAAAAAACAGCGCCGTCACCCTGGCGGAAGGCGATTTCACCAGCGGCGCCACCATGCTGGTGGACTACTTTTAATCACCGCGCCGCAGAAACTCGCGAAAAAAAGCCGCAACGTCTCCGTTGCGGCTTGGTCGAGGATGGTGCGCCCGGGGCGCTCCTTACATCAGGCTATTCAGCCGAAGATCCCGCCGAACCACTGGCTCAGCTTCATCATCACCATATCCCAGATGCGGCTGAAGAAGTTGCCCTCTTTCACCTCTTGCATCACCACCAGCGGGTGCTGTTCGATGGTTTTGCCGTCCAGCTGGAAATCGATGGTGCCGACCACCTGGTTTTTCGCCAGCGGCGCTTCCAGCGTCGGTTGGGTCAGCTTGTAGCTGGCCTTCAGATTTTTCATCTGCCCTTTCGGAATGGTGACCGAGGCGTCTTTCGCCACGCCAAGCGGCACTTCGCTGACGTCGCCGAACCACACTTTCTGGGTGACGAACGGTTTATCGGCCTTGATTGGCGTCGCGGTTTCATAGAAGCGGAAGCCCCAGGTCAGCAGCTTTTCGCTTTCGCTAAAGCGCACGCGATCGCTCGGCGCGCCTAAAACCACCGAGATCAGACGCATCGGTCCGTCGGTAGCGGACGCCACCAGGTTGTGGCCGGCGCCGCTGGTGTAACCTGTCTTGATACCGTCGACGTTCAGGTTGCTGCTCCACAGCAGACGGTTGCGGTTAATCTGGCGGATCTTGTTGAAGGTGAACTCTTTCTCTTTATGCAGCGCGTATTCGTCCGGCACGTCGCGGATCAGCGCCTGACTCAACAGCGCCATGTCGCGCGCGGTGCTGTACTGCCCTTCCGCATCCAGGCCGTGCACCGTCAGGAAGTGGGTATTCTGCAGGCCCAGGGATTTGGCGTAGTTGTTCATCAGGCCGACGAACGAATCCTGGCTGCCCGCCACGTAGTCCGCCAGCGCGATGCTGGCGTCGTTGCCGGACTGGATCACGATGCCCTTATTCAGTTCCAGCACCGGCACCTGATCGCCCGGCTTGATGAACATCAGCGAAGAGCCGCGCAGCGCCGGGTTACCGGGCGCCCAGGCGTCTTTGCCGACGGTGACCATGTCTTCCGGCTTGATCTTGCCGGCCTTGATCGCCTGGCCGATCACGTAGCTGGACATGATCTTGGTCAGGCTGGCGGGATCGAGACGGGTGTCGGCATTGCCTTCGGTCAGCACCTTGCCGCTGTTGTAGTCCATCAGAATGAAGGCCTTGGCGTCTACCTGCGGCGGCGCCGGCGGCTCAGCCGCGTGCACGGCCGGGGCAGCCAGCAACAGGATGCCTACGCTGAAGGTCAGTTTTTTCAGGGAAGTGGATAAGTTTTTTTTCATCATGACGTCGCCAGAGTGTCCATTCAAACCATTGAAATAGCGTTAACTTTCAAACATGTTCACGTTTTAAGCCAACCAGCGAGAGTGGCCCGGTGCGCGCATGCCGGCCGCAACCCCCTGCGGCGCCCATAGCGGGTAACACAACGCACCGAAAATGCCCTTGCTGTGAGTTTATGTGATTTATCTTATTTTTGCAGGGTTTAGCGTGAATTTTCAGCATTTTTACATAACTGTACGCAGCCCCCCGCTTATCGTTCAAAAAAGCATCGAGACGCGCATTTTTGCACCCACCCACGGCTACACGGCCAAGCATCTGCACCGCTAAACATCTGCGCTTCCATACGTCCAAAAAAGATTAATATATTCCATAATGGCATATAGAACCGTTATTTGTTCTTTTTAAAGCGCTTATCCTCAGCGCTATCATCCGCACAACGACTTTTATACCGAATAATCCTGGAGATGAGTCATGGCGATCCCCCATTCCGTCATCGAGATGATTGGCAATACCCCGATGCTGGAACTGACCCAGTTCGATACCGGCCCATGCCGGCTGTTCGTCAAGCTGGAGAACCAAAACCCCGGCGGTTCGATCAAAGACCGCGTCGCGCTGTCGATGATCGAACAGGCCGAGCGCGACGGCAAACTGCAGCCGGGCGGCACCATCATCGAAGCCACCGCCGGCAATACCGGCCTGGGGTTGGCGCTGGTAGCGGCGCTGAAAGGCTATAAGCTGCTGCTGGTGGTGCCGGACAAGATGAGCCGCGAAAAGATCTTCCACCTGCGCGCACTGGGCGTGGAAGTGCTGCTGACCCGTTCGGACGTCGGCAAAGGGCACCCGGCTTACTATCAGGATTACGCCAAACGCCTCGCTGGAGAGATCCCCGGCGCCTTTTATATCGATCAGTTCAACAACCCGGCCAATCCGGCGGCCCATACGACCACTACCGCGCCCGAACTGTGGCAGCAGATGGAGCATGACGTGGACGCTATCGTCGTCGGTGTCGGCTCCGGCGGCACGCTGGGCGGGCTGAGCCGCTATTTCGCCGACGTTTCGCCGCAGACGGAATTTGTACTCGCCGACCCTGCCGGCTCTATCCTGGCGGACTATCTCGACAACGGTCACATCGGCGAAGCGGGCAGTTGGTTAGTCGAGGGCATCGGCGAAGACTTTGTCCCGCCGCTCAGCGACTTTGACCAGGTCCGCAACGCTTACCGCATCGGCGACGCGGAGGCCTTCACTACCGCGCGCGATCTGCTGCGCAAGGAAGGCGTGCTGGCGGGATCGTCCACCGGCACCCTGCTGGCCGCCGCATTGCGTTACTGCCGCGCACAGACCGAACCCAAGCGAGTGGTGACCTTCGTCTGCGACAGCGGCAACAAATACCTGTCTAAAATGTATAACGACCACTGGATGCTGGAACAGGGCCTGCTGAGCAAGCCGCAGCACGGCGATCTGCGCGATCTGATCGCCTACCGCCACGACGAAGGTGCGGCCGTTTCTGCCGCGCCGGACGACACGCTGGCGATCGTGCACGCCCGCATGCGGCTGTACGACATCTCGCAGCTGCCGGTGCTGGAAGGCGATCGGGTGGTCGGTTTGATCGATGAGTGGGATCTGCTGAACGCCGTCCAGGCCGACGCCGCCCACTTCAGCCTGCCGGCCGGCAGCGCGATGACCAAGCAAGTCCATACGCTGCAAAAAGAAGCCGGCTACGACGAATTACAGGCCACCTTCAACCATGGCCACGTCGCGGTAGTGCTCGACGGCGAGCGCTTCCTCGGCCTGATTACCCGCACAGACGTACTTAACGCCTGGCGCCAAAAATTACGTTAATAAGGACCCATTATGGCCAAGTTTGATACGTTGACCGTTCACGCCGGTTACACCCCGGACGCGACCGGCGCAGTGATGCCGGCGATTTACGCCACCTCCACCTACGCCCAATCGGCACCGGGCGAGCATACCGGCTACGAATACTCCCGCAGCGCCAACCCGACGCGCACCGCGCTGGAAAGCGCCATCGCCGAACTGGAAGGCGGCAGCCGCGGCTACGCCTTCGCCTCTGGTCTGGCGGCCTGCTCCACGGTGCTGGAGCTGCTCGATAAAGACAGCCACCTGATCGCGGTAGACGACCTGTACGGCGGCACCTATCGCCTGCTGGAAAAGGTGCGCAGCCGCACCGCCGGCCTGCGCGTCACCTACGTGTCACCGGCGGATCTCGCCGGGCTGGAACAGGCGATCGAGCCGGATACCAAAATGATCTGGGTGGAAACCCCGACCAACCCATTGCTGAAACTGGCGGATCTGAGCGCCATCGCCGCGATCGCCAAAAAGCATCAGCTTATCAGCGTGGCGGACAATACCTTCGCTTCGCCGTATCTGCAGCGTCCGCTGGATCTGGGCTTTGACGTGGTGGTGCACTCCGCCACCAAATACCTCAACGGTCACTCCGACGTGGTGGCCGGCGTCGCTGCGGTGGGGGATAACCCGGCGCTGGCGGAGCAGCTCGGTTTCCTGCAAAACGCGGTCGGCGGCATTCTCGATCCGTTCAGCAGCTTCCTGACGCTGCGCGGCATTCGCACCCTGGCCCTGCGCATGCAGCGCCACAGCGACAGCGCGCTGCGCATCGCCCAGTGGCTGGAGAGCCAGCCGCAGGTGGAAAACGTCTATTATCCTGGCCTGCCGAGCCACCCGCAGCATGAACTGGCGGCGCGCCAGATGACGCGCTTCGGCGGCATGATCTCGGTGCGGCTGAAAGGCGACGACGCCTATGCGCGCCGGGTCATCCAGCGCTCGCACCTGTTCACCCTGGCGGAAAGCCTGGGCGGCGTGGAAAGCCTGATCAGCCAACCGTTCAGCATGACGCACGCCTCCATTCCGCTGGAACAGCGCCTGGCAACCGGCATCACACCGCAGCTGGTGCGCCTGTCGGTGGGGATTGAGGATGTGGAAGATCTGATCGCCGATCTGCAGCAGGCGCTGGCGGAATAATCGCCGAATCAATCGCCATCAGCCCGGCCGGCGTGCCGGGCTTTTTTGTGCCTGATGTTCAGACGCCGATGACGTCCCGATAAAAGCGCTGTGCCACATCGGGGTGGGAACGGATGCGGCCTTTCAGGTAGTTATACCCCACGTCGCGCAGCAGCGGGTTGAGCGGATCGCTGGCCGGGCCGCGCGCCTGCGCCGCCAGCGGCGGCGGCAGTTGATACAACGGCACCACCGCGTCCAAGCGCGCGCCGAGGAAGAAGGCGATCGACAGCCTGTCGCGCCCCGCCGGCGGCGTTTCCACCCGGTGCACCGTGGCGCGCAGATAGCCGTTGGTCGCCAGCTCCAGCAGCTCGCCGATGTTCACCACGAAGGTGTCTTCATGCGGCTGCGCGTCTATCCATTGCCCTTCGCTTACCTCCACCTGCAGCCCTTTTTGCGCGTCCTGCAGCAGGAAGCTGAGAAAACCGGAGTCCTTGTGCGCACCGACGCCCTGTGCACTGTCGGTAGCGTCCCGCCCCGGGTAGCGGATCAGTTTGATGTGCTCGTTGGGCTTCTCGCCGTACAAGCGATCGAACGCCTGCTCCGGCAGCGACAGCGCCAAAGCGAAAGCGCGCAGCAGCCGCAGCGACATGGCGGTCATCGCCTGTTGCCACTGCAGCAGCAGCGGTTTCAGCGTCGGTAGCGCTGCCGGCCACTGGTTTGGCCCCTGCAGGCGCGCCCAGCGTGGCGTGTCGTCAGACAACGTCAGCGCCGGGCGTTCGGCGCCGATATCGAACTGCTCGCGCCAGTCAGGCTGCCCGCGCGTGAGCTCCGCCGCCGCCCGGTTGTAACCGCGAAAGTGCGGCGAATGCACCATCTGCACCGCCAGCTTGTCGGCTTCCGGCAGGGCGAAAAATTGCCGCGCGGCGTGCTGCAGTCGCGCATTCAACGCGCCGTCTACGCCGTGCCCACGCAGATAGAAAAAACCGACATCGCGGGCCGCCGCGCGCAAATCGTCGAGAAAGGCGCGCCGCTGGCGCGCATCACCGTCAAGCTGCGAAAGATCCAGCAGCGGCAGCGTCTTCAGCGTCGTCAGATGCGTCATCATGCGGTTCCTCTTCTTCCCCGATCACGATCGGGCTGCCATACAGACGAATAATCAACATTGTCACTCCCCAGCGGGTAGCTGCATTTGCCCCATAGTTATCACCGCGCTCGCCGGAGCGGCCAATATTGTTGCGTTCTAAGTTATGCAAACGTTCAACAAACTGTCGCAAAACCGTCATCAATGTTTCTTATGCTCTGCGCAATTTCGCCGACGCCGCTGGCTGGCGATGGGCGCTATCCGCTATCCTGTAAACGACCTCATACCCTGCCTGCCGGAGAAATACTGATGGATTTAGCCTTATTCGACCTGGATGAAACCCTGATTGACGATGACAGCGCCAGCCTGTGGATCCGCTGGCTGGTCGGCCAGGGCTTCGCGCCGGCGGAGCTGGAACTGCAGGAGCAGCAGCTGATGCAGCTCTATTATCAGGGCAAGCTGTCGATGGAGGACTACATGCAGGCCACGCTGGCGCCGCTGACCGGCCTGAGCGTGCAAACCGTGGCCGGCTGGGTGCAACGCTACATTCGCCGCGATATCCTGCCGCGCGTCTATCCCGCCGCCCGTGAGCGCCTGCAGTGGCACCGCGAACGCGGCGACTGCATCCTGGTGATCTCCGCCACCGGCGAGCACCTGGTGGCGCCGATCGCCGAACAGCTCGGCGCCGACGATGCGCTGGCGATCGGCGTGGAAATCAGCGACGGTCGCTTCACCGGCCACACCTACGGCACCATGACCTACCAACAGGGCAAGGTGATCCGCCTGCAGCACTGGCTTGCGCAGCATCCGCACCTGAAGTTCGAGCACAGCCACGGCTACAGTGACTCCCTCAACGACAAGGCGATGCTGCAATTCGTCGACAGCGCCACGGTGATCAACCCCGACAGCGAGTTGAGCGCGCTAGCGGCGGAGCACGGCTGGGAAGTGTGCCGCTGGGAGCGTTGATCGGCAGACAAAAAATGCCCTGCGGTGTGACAAAAAGCGCATTGTGGCGTAGGTATTAAGGGTCTTTAATCCGCTAACGGAGTTATCCCATGCTGACCATTTGGGGTCGTGAGAATTCGAACAACGTCAGGAAGGTGCTGTGGTGCGCCGCCGAACTGGGGCTGAGCTATACCCACATCAACGCCGGCGGCGCGTTCGGCAAGGTCAACGAAGAGAGTTACCGCGCGCTGAACCCGAACGGCCTGGTGCCGCTGCTGCAGGACGATGACTTCGTGCTGTGGGAGTCCAACACCATCGTGCGCTACCTGGCGGCGAAATTCGGCGACGCGACGTTCTATCCGCAAGATCTGCAGGCGCGCGCCGCCGCCGAGAAATGGATGGACTGGACCACCTCAACCATCGTTCCGGCCTTCACCATCGTCTTTTGGGGCCTGATCCGCACCGCGCCGGAGCTGCGCGACATGGCGAAAATCGAAGCGGCGATCGCCACGCTGGAAAAACACTTCGATATCATTGAACAGACGTTGGCGCACCAGCCTTACTTCTCCGGCGACGCGTTCGGCTTCGGCGATATCCCGCTCGGCAGCTTCGCCTACGGCTGGTTCGAGATGCCGATCGCCCGCCGCCCACGGCCGAACATGGAGCGCTGGTATCAGCAACTGCGCGCTCGCCCGGCCTATCAGCGCGGCGTGATGAGCGAGCTCACCTGATGCGTGCGGGGCGTTACGACGCCCCGACCTTCAGCAGCTTGCCGTCCCGTTCGTCCGTCAACAGATACAGGTAGCCATCCGGCCCGCTGCGCACCTCGCGAATGCGTTCGCCGCGATCGCCCAGCAGCCGCTCTTCCGCCACCACTTTGTCACCCTCCAGCGTCAGGCGAATCAGTTCCTTTTGCGCCAACGCGCCGATGAACAGCGAGTGACGCCAGGCAGGGAAGCGCTGCCCGTCATAGAATGCCATGCCGCTGAGGCCGGGCGAGACTCGCCAATAGTGCTGCGGTTGTTCGGTGCCGGGCACCCGCTCTCCTTTCGCCTCCGGGATCGGCTGGCCGGAATAGTTGATGCCGTAGGTGGCCAGCGGCCAGCCGTAGTTTTTACCCGGCAGCGGGATGTTGAGCTCATCGCCGCCGCGCGGGCCGTGTTCGTGTTCCCAGATCGCGCCGCTCCACGGGTTCAATGCCAGCCCTTGCGGATTGCGGTGGCCGTAAGACCAGACCTCCGGGCGTTTACCTGCCTGGCCGACCCAGGGATTATCTGGTGGTATCGCGCCCTCGGCGGTCAGCCGCACCAGCTTGCCCTGCAGTTTGTCGGTTTCCTGCGCCGTCGGCCGCTGGTTGTTTTCACCCAGCGCGATAAACAGGTAGCCTTGCCTGTCGAACGCCAGCTTGCCGCCGAAGTGATTGCCGACCGACAGCTTGGGCTGCTGACGGAAGATCACCTTAAAGTTCTCCAGCCGCGCGCCATCGTCGCTCAGGCGGCCATAGCCGACCGCCGTGCCGGCTTTGCCGCCCTCGCCCGGTTCGGCGAAGCTGAGGTATACCCGGCGGCTGGCGGCGAAGTCGGGGGCCGGCAACACCTCCAGCAGGCCGCCCTGCCCCTCGGCGTAGACCTGCGGCACGCCGGCGATCGGTGCCGACAGGCCTTTGCCCGGCTGCCATAGCCGCAGCCGGCCGGGCCGTTCGGTGATAAGCAGGCCTTGATCCGCCGGCAAGAAGGCCAGCGACCAGGGGTGTTCCAGGCCGTCCTGCAGTTGGCTGACCGTCGGCGCGGCGTGCAGCAGGCCGCTGCACAGCAGCAAACCGGCCAGCAGAGTCAATCGGGGCATGGTGTCCTCCTGGGGTGAAATGACCCGTTTAGTGTAGCCCACTCAGCGGATGTGGTCGTTTGCATTACATTTCAATAGGTTGCCTTTTGGCCGTAGTGTGCTTAAGTTAACGCATCACCCAGGAGGAAAAATGGACATTACCGTTACCGACGCGATTGACGAACAAACCCTCGATGCGATCAGGCAAGGGCTGCGCGCTTACAACCTGCCGCATATCGACGCCAGCCACCGCAAGCCGCTCAGCGTCTATGCGCGCGACGAAGCCGGTACGGTGATCGGCGGCCTGACCGCCGAAACCTGGGGCAACTGGCTGAGCGTCGAGTGGCTGTGGGTGGCGGATACCCAGCGCGGCAGCGGCCTCGGTGGCCGGTTGATGCGCGCCGCCGAACGCGAGGCGCAGGCGCGCGGCTGCCGCTACGCCCGCCTCGACACCTTCAGCTTTCAGGCGCGGCCGTTCTACGAAAAGCTCGGCTACCGGCTGCAAATGACGCTGAAAGCGTATCCGGTGGAACATGAGTGCTATTTTCTCACCAAAACCCTGACTGATTAATGGATGGACGGATGGACAGCAAAAGCATGGTGGTGAACTGTGTGGCGTACAAAGCCGGCCAACGGCTGGGCGAAGTGACCATCGACGATATCAGCGAGGTGGTCAAACAGCCGGACACCTTCGTCTGGCTGGGGCTGCGGCAGCCGGAGCCGGCGTTTATGCGCAAGGTGCAGGAGGAGTTTGGCCTGCACGATCTGGCGATCGAAGACGCGCTGTGCGCGCATCAGCGGCCGAAGCTGGAAACCTACGGCGACTCGCTGTTCATCGTGGTGAAAACCGCGCAGTGGGGCGAACACGACGAAATCGAATACGGCGAAACCCACTTCTTCGTCGGCAAAAACTTTCTGGTGACGGTGCGCCACGGCGCCTCGCCCAGCTACGCGCCGATCCGCGCCAAGGCGGAAGAGAACCACAAGCAGATGTGCCACGGGCCGGGCTTTGCCCTCTATTCGGTGTTGGACTTCGTGGTGGATAACTACCGCAGCGTGGTGACGCGCTTCGAGAGCACCATCGAGAACATCGAAGCCAACATGTTCCAGTCGGAGTTCGATCAGGCGGCGATCGAGAACGTCTATACCCTGCGCCGCCACCTGTTGGCGCTGCGCAACGCCGCGCTGCCGATGGATGAAATCTGCAATCAGCTGATCCGCCTGCACGAAGAGGTGATCCCGAAGGAGCTGCGCGCCTACGTGCGCGACGTGCAGGATCACGCGCATCAGGTGGTCAGCAACATCGACGACATGCGCGAAATGCTGACCAACGCCATGCACGTCAACCTGGCGCTGGTGACGGTCAAACAGAACGAAGTGGTGAAACGGCTGGCGGGCTGGGGGGCGATTTTGGCCATCCCGACGGTGGTCTTCAGCCTGTATGGCATGAACTTCGCCGACATGCCGGAACTGAAATTCCCGTGGGCCTATCACGCCACGCTGGGAGTGACCGCCGTCGGCTGCATTTTCCTGTATCAGAAGCTGAAGAAATCGGGCTGGCTGTAGCGCCCAAACGGCGGCTTTTCCCGCCGGCAAAGACGCTCTGCGGGGCAGCCGGGTCCACCGACCGCCCCGCCGCTTTAATACAGCATCGGCCGCCGATCGCGATGCACGTGATTGTGGCGGCCAATGTGCTTGTCATCGGCTACGCCGATATCCATCGATGCCAGCACCATGCCTTCGCCCTCCAGGCTCTGCGTCAACGGATAACCATCGGCGTCGACGATCACCGATCCGCCGATCCACGCAACGCCGCGCTCCGTTTCGCAGCGATCGCACACCGCGATGAACAGCCGATTGACGGCGGCGTTGGCCTGCGCCTTCACCATCTCCGCCGGCCGTTCGCCCTGCGGGCGCGGCGCCAGCGGCCAGTTGACCGGCGCGCACAGCAGTTGAGCACCGGCCAGCGCCGGCAGCCGCACCCACTCAGGGAATTCGAGATCGTAACAGATCATCACCGCCAACCGGCCGAAGCGGGTCTCGACGACCGGCGGCGGTCGATCGCCGGCGGTAAAAATGGTGCTCTCTTCATGCCACAGGTGCGCTTTGCGATAAATCGCCCT
The DNA here is from genome assembly GCF_052168755.1 of Serratia sp. CY43202. Taxonomy (NCBI): domain Bacteria; kingdom Pseudomonadati; phylum Pseudomonadota; class Gammaproteobacteria; order Enterobacterales; family Yersiniaceae; genus Serratia; species Serratia sp. CY43202. The sequence goes on along the minus strand of NZ_JBJNMB010000004.1, from coordinate 66,854 downwards.
CACCCCCTGCGCATCGATCAATGCCGCGCTGTTGGCCACCTCGCCATCAGGCAGGCGTTCGCAAAAACCGGCGACGATCGCCACATCCAACTCGCGCGCCAGGCCCCGCCACAGGCTGAGGCTAGGCCCGTCTTCGGCCTCGGCCAACGCCCGCGCCTCTGCCTTGTCACGCAGCACGTAGCCGCTGTTCACCAACTCCGGCAACACGATGACGTTGGCGCCGCGCTGCGCCGCCCGGCGGATAGCCTGGGCGGACAGCGCCCGATTGTGCTCCGCTTCCCCTACCCGCAACGCTAACTGGCAGCATGCGACGCTGATTTTTTCCTTCACTCCCGTTCTCCTTCCAATAAACCCTCGCAGCGCAACGCCACCCGCCGTTCGGCTTCGAGATCGAGCTTTCGGCACATTACGATATAAACGCTCCCGGCCACCAGCAGGCCGACCAGAAAAGCGATATCCGCACCGCCCAGTAAAACAGCAAAGGGGCCGGTGTAAAAGCCTAACGTCATGAACGGCACCATCGCCAGCAGACCGACCGCGTAAGCCGTCAGACCGGAGCCGCCCCAGCGGCCGTAGATCCCCGACGGGTTGAAGATTTCACCTATCGCGTAATGCCCGCCGCGCACCACGTAAAAGTCCATCAGGTTCACCGCCGTCCAGGGCACCAGGAAATACAGCATCAGCAGCACGAAGGTATTGAAGCTGGCGAGGTAGCTCGCCGGGATGGCCATCGCCACCGCAAACACCGTCAGGGCGACGACGCCAATGCCGATCATGCGTAATCTCAACGTCGGCGTCACTTTGCAAAACGCGTCAATCGCGCTGAGGCTGGTCAGCATTGCGCCATACGCCATAACAGTTGACCGCCATGATGCCGACCAGCGAGGGTACGGCGATCAGCACGGCCAGCGTGCCAAACCCCGGATAAACGGCATTACCCACCGCCTGTACGCTGCCGATCGCATCGGGGGCCGGTATGGCTGAAGCCAGAAACGCGCCCAGCGACATCAGCCAAAGCGCCGATCCTGCCGCCCCCAGGTAAGTCCAAAAGATCACGTTGGCAGACGGCGTTTCCTGCGGCAGATAGCGCGAGTAGTCGGAAACGTACACAGCGTAGCTGATCTGGTAGCCGGCGGCGGCCGACAGCTGAATCAAAAAGGCCGCCCACGAGAAATGTCCGGCGCCGGCGGCAGCATCCATCCGCAACGACAACACGGCGCCGACCGTCAGCACGCCGAACACCGCCATCATCACATAGGTCAGCCAGCGCTGCACCGCATGCAGCATGTCGTGGCCGACGATCGCCAACAGCACGGCCACCGCAATCAGCAACGCATACCAGGGCAGACGGTGGCCCGGCAACACCGTGTTGATCGCATCGGTCGCGAGAATAACGTTGAACACGTTGAAACCGATGTAAACAAACACCACGGCGGTAAAGGGAACGATGGCGCCACGCAGGCCGAATTGGGCCCGCGACTGGATCATCTGCGGCAGCCCCATGCGCGGCCCCTGATTAGCATGACACGCCATGAAGAACGTGCCGAACCCTACGCCGACGGCAATGGCCAGCATCGAATAAAGCGCGCCCAACCCCAACGCCGGGCCGGTGAAACCGACCACCATCGTCGTCAAAACGAAATTGCCGGTGAACCAAAACGGCGCCTGATGCCAAACCTTGCCATGCCGCTCGTGACGGGGCACATAGTCTATCGAGCGCACTTCAATTTTTGGGCGTGACGCCACATTGCGATTGTTCATGTCCCACCTCGTCGTTTCAACGCTCGGTTTGCGGCTGCAGCTGCGCTGCCGGGCGGCTCAACAGGCTGCCCAACACGAAGGCGACGCCGCCGCCCAGCAGACCGCCGTAGATCGGGCTGTTGGCATCGATGCCGTGCCAGATCATCAGCCCCACCACACACAGGCTGCCGGTCAGCATGCTGGCAATCGCGCCGGCGCTGGTGGCGCGCGGCCAGAAGATCGCCCCCACCAACGGGATCAACATGCCCCCCACCAACAGGTTGTAAGCCAGCGTCAGCGCCGCCAGCACGTCGCGCACCACAAACGCCAGCCCCAGCATGACCACGCCCATGAAAAGCGTGGTGAAGCGCCCGGCGGCCAGCCCGCCGGAAGGTTTGCGGCGGATGGCCGGCAATACGTCCTCCAGCGCGATGGTGGAAGACGCCAGCAGGCAGGCGCTGGCGGTAGACATCAGCGCCGCCAACGCCGCGGCGGCCACCAGCCCGCTGACGCCGACCGGCAACACCGCCTGCGCGATAGCGGCGAAGGCGCCGTCGGTGTTGCTGAGCGACGGCAGCACGATCTTGCCGGCCATGCCGATCAGCGCGCCGGTCACACCGTACAGCACGCAATAGACGCCCGCGCCCAGCCCGGCGAAGCGCGCCACGTTGGCGCTGCGGGCGGTGAACACCCGCTGCCAGATGTCCTGGCCGATCAGAATGCCGAAGAAGTAGATCAGGAAGAACACCAGAATGGTGTCCAGCCCGATCGACGACAGCTGGTAGTAACCGGCGGGCAGCAGGCTGGTGAACGCCTCCCAGCCTCCAGCCTTGACGATGCTCATCGGCATCAGCACCAGCATCATGCCGACGGTCATGATGATGAACTGAATGATGTCGGTCAGCGTCAGCGACCACATGCCCCCCAGCGTTGAATACAGCACCACCAGCCCGCCGCCAAGCAGGATAGACGCGCTGAACGACAGGCCGAACATCACCTGCATCACGCTGCCGATGGCGATGATCGAGGTCACCGCCACCATCAGGTCATACGCCAGCATGATCGCGCCGCTGGTGACCCGCGCGGCCGGGTGATAACGCCGCGACAGCACCTGGCTGACGGTATACAGCTTCAGTTTGAGCAGCGGCTTGGCCAGCGCCAGGCTCAACACCACGATGCCCAGCCCGAGCGCGCCGCACAGCCAGACGCCGGAGATGCCGTAGGTGTAGCCGAGCTTGACGCTGCCGATGGTCGACGCACCGCCGAGCACCACCGCCGACAGCGTGCCCAGATACAGCCCCGGCCCCAGGTTGCGCCCGGCCACCAGATACGCCTCTTTGGAATTGGCGCGGTGAATGCCCATCCATCCCACCGCGCCTATCACCAGAAAGTAAATCACCACAACCAGCAGATCGAGATTCATGGGTACCTCCACTCCGTTGTTATTGTTATCAGGGGGCCCGACGCAACCGCTCCGCCGGTAGGGTCAGTACGCCGGCCTCAGCGGGCCGGCAGCACGCACAACATTTCAAACAGCAGGTTGGCGGCCAGCAGCGCCGTGTTGCCGGAGCGATCGTAAGGCGGCGACACTTCCACCACATCGCCGCCCACCAGGTTCAGCCCGCGGCAACCGCGTACGATCTCCAGCCCCTGCCAAACCGACAGCCCGCCGACCTCCGGCGTGCCGGTACCCGGCGCAAAGGCCGGATCCAACCCGTCAATATCGAAGCTGAGGTAAACCGGCGCATCGCCCATCTGCTCGCGGATCTCCGCCATCAGCGGCGTCAGCGACCGGTGCCAGCAGGCCTCGGCCGGCACCACGCGGAAGCCCTGGCGCCGTGACCAATCGAAGTCATCCGCCGCATAGCCGCTGCCGCGCAGGCCAATCTGCACCACCTTTTCGGGCGCCAGCAGCCCCTCCTCAAACGCGCGGCGGAAGGTAGTGCCGTGCGCCAGCTGTTCGCCGAACATCTCCTCATTGGTATCGGAATGCGCATCGACGTGGATCAGCCCGACCGGGCCATGTCGGCGGGCGACGGCGCGCAGCACCGGCAGCGTCAGGGTGTGATCGCCGCCGAGCGTCAACGGCATGCAGCCGTGTGCCAGGATCTCGTGATAAGCCGCCTCGATGCGCTGCACGCTGTCCGCCAGGCTGTAAGGGTTGATGGCGACATCCCCCAGATCGGCCACCTGCAGCCGTTCGAACGGGGCGGAACCGGTGCCCATGTTGTAGGGGCGGATCATCACCGATTCCTGGCGGATCTGGCGCGGGCCATAGCGGGTGCCGCTGCGGTTGGAGGTGCCGATATCCAGCGGAATGCCGACAAAGGCGGCGTCCAGACCGTGCGCCTGTTCGGCGGCGGGCAGGCGCATCATGGTGGGAATACCGGCAAAGCGCGGCATGTCGTTGCCGCTTTGGGGTTGGTTCAGCATGGCGTTTCCTTGTCTTGATCTGCGATGAATTGAAACATTTGAGCAACATTCGCAGACTACCCCGTTGGCCGCCTCGGCTACCATTCCCGCTTTTGCATGTAAACATCGGAAAACGCGATGCAACTAACCTATTGAAGTATTGATTTTTATTTCAAATTCATGCCATAAGGAAGACCATATCTTCAGCGCCGCCCCTATTTCTTTGATGTTAAAAATGGGTTAACCGGCCGACGTTCTGCGGAGGGGGCGATGCTCACCAACCTAAGCGATATCGATCTGAAACTGCTGCGGGTGTTCGTCGCGGTGGCGGAAGCCCAGGGCGTCAGCGCCGCACAGGAAGCGCTGTTGATGAACCAATCCACCATCAGCACCCACCTGGCCTCGCTGGAAACCCGGCTGGGTTTTCGCCTGTGTCAACGCGGCCGCTCCGGCTTCCGGCTGACGCCCAAGGGCGAACGCATGCTGATCGCCTGCCGCTCGCTGTTCAACGCCGCCCGCGACTTCACCCGGGTCAGCCAGTCGCTGAACGGCCTGCTGACCGGCGATCTGCAGATCGGTCTGGTGGATAATCTGGTTTCGCTGCCGGGCAATCCGTTCAGTCAGGCCATCCAACACTTCCAACGCCGACATCAGGACGTGCAATTGCAGTGCCGCATCTGTTCGCCGAACGAGATTGAACAAGGGTTGCTGCACCGGCAGCTCGATCTGGGCATCGGCTACTTCGGCCAGCAGCTGGAGGCGTTGCGTTATCAGCCGTGGCTGGAGGAGACGCAGGCGATCTACTGCAGTAGGGATCACCCGCTGTTCGCGGTAGAAGAACCGGGGCGCGAGCAGATTGAAAACGCGCGCTGGGTCAAGCGCGGCTACCTGCTGGCACAGCAGCTGTGCCCGATCGCGCCGCCGCATCTGGCCGCGGTGGCCCACCATATGGAAAGCGTCGCCCATCTGGTGCTGAGCGGCACCTGTCTCGGCTATTTGCCCACCCACTACGCGGCGCGTTGGGTGGAACAGGGGCTGCTTCGGCAGTTGGGCGGTACGGCGCTCTCATACCGCGCCACGCTCAGCCTGGTCAGCCGCCCCGTCCAGCCCGACGAGGCGCTGAACGCGCTGCTGGAGGATTTGGCGCGCGCCGCACGCCCATCACCTCATCGCTGAGAGGCCAGCGCCCGATTCATGGCAAACAGCGTGCCGGTTAAAGACAGGACGAGTAATCCGATGATGGCCCAGGCGAAAGAGGGCGCCCCGCCCTTGTCGAGCAACATGCCGCCGACCGCGCCACCGGCTGCCACGGCGGTATTCCAGCCCGTCGTATACATGGACTGCGCCACGTCGGCCGCGCGGCCGGAAAGGCGTGACAATGCCGTCTGCGTGAGGGTGGCGAAACCGCCGAAAGCCACGCCCCACAATGCGACGGAGAGATAGACCATCGGGATCATCCGTCCCCCACTCCCCAGCAGCACGGCAGCGAGAGCAAAGATGACGATACTCATCACCGTAAGAGATTGGACTCGCCGATCGACCAGCATCCCGGCGACGCCCAATCCGGCAATCGCGCCCAGCCCGAAGATAAACAGAACGATATCGACCCGCTCGGACAACCCCGATGGCTTGAGGAAAGGCTCCAGGTAGATATACAGAATGTTATGGGCAACGATGAAGGTGAACACCACAAACAGCACGGCGCGGATCCCCCGTTGCAAGAATACGCCGCTCAGAGACGGCCGATGCGCCTTAGCCTGGCCGGGGAAATCCGGCACGATGGCGATGATCCACACCACGAGCACCAGCGCCATCAACGTCATCAGACCAAAGGCGCCCTGCCAGCCGATGGCTCGGCCAAGCAACGTGCCGAGCGGTACGCCAAGCACCAACGCCAAAGTGGCGCCGGCGCCGGAGATCGCAATAGCGCGGCCGCCAAGGTGGGCCGGTGACATACGCACCGCATAACCAGCCAGCAAAGACCAAACGATGCCGCCGAAAACGCCGGCGAAGAAACGCGTCGCCAATGAGACGTGATAATCGTTCGACAGCGCCGTGACGAGGTTAACGATGGCAAAACCGCCGATCGCGCTCAACAGCAAGGGGCGGCGCCGCATGCCTTGCGTCAATGCGGTCAGCGGAATAGCGGCGGCCAACGCGCCCACCGCATAGGCGGTGATGAACTGCCCCGCCAGGCTTTCAGATACGTTCAAATCGCCCGCGATCGAAGACAGCACGCCCGCCGGCATGATCTCGGTCAGCAGCGTGATAAAAGCGGCCATCGCCAACGCCAGCAGGCCGCCCAGCGGCAACCGATCGATGCCCTCGGCAGGCGCAGATATCGTCGTTTGATTCATTAATCACTCCCCATTCAAAGATGTTTCCGCCCATCGCGGATGACGTTTGCATCATGCTGCCCACTCGCTGATAAAAGAAAAACAGGCTAAAGTGAACAACACTCATGACATAAAGTTCATCAATAGAATGGAAGCCTATGGAAAGTCTGGGTTCTCTCGACGTTTTCGTGCGGGTCAGTGAAAGCCGAAGTTTCACGGCGGCCGGGCAACAGCTGGGGATCTCCGCCTCAGCGGTCAGCAAGACCATCGCCCGGCTGGAGGAACGGCTCAGCGTGCGCCTGTTTCACCGCTCTACCCGCACGGTCAACCTGACACCGGAAGGGGCCTTGTTTCTGGAAAGGTGCCGACGCATTTTGAGTGAGGTGAAAGAGGCGGAAGCCGAACTGTTGCAAACGCGGGGAACACCTCAGGGCAAGCTGCGCATCAGTCTCCCGTCGCTGGGCACGCTTTTCATGCCAAAACTGGGGGACTTCAAGCGCCGCTATCCTGAGATCGAGCTGGATATTGATTATTCGGATCGGCTGGTTGACGTGATTGAGGAAGGTTTCGATGCCGTTATCCGCAGCGGAACCCCGAGTGACTCACGGCTGGTTGCCCGCCGGCTGGGTACCTGCCGCAAGGTTTTCGTTGGCGCACCGGGTTATTTCAGCAAAGTGGGTATGCCGCGCAAGCCCGAGGATCTGACAAGCCATGCCCGTTTGCATTATCGCTTTCCCAGCACCGGCAAACTGGATGTTTGGCCGCTGGGAGACAAGACGGAGATAATCCCCGAACGGCCGGCCAGCATGGTGACAAATACCCTCGATCCGCAGGTATGCTTCGCCGAACAAGGGCTGGGCATCGCTTATTTGCCGGAGATCGCCGTGCGCAGACAGCTGGAACAGGGCAGCCTGGTGACGGTTTTGGATGACTACGACCGCGAGAACATGGTTTTTCATGTCCTCTGGCCGTCGGGCCGCCACCTGTCAGTCAAAATCAGGCTGTTCGTCGACTTTGTGACGAGCCACCTTTTCCCGCTTTAAACAACGTATGCCGCCTTAACTGACCGGCATACGCGCCGGATCGGGATACTGGTACTCAAAACCCAGCTCGTTGCAGATGCGGTTGCCGTCCACCAGCCGCTCATCCTGATCCGCTTCGTCGGCGAACTGCGGCGGCGCCAGGTGCAGCTGTTCGGCCAGCGCAGGATAAAATTCGCGTTTGGCCGGATGATACGGCGCGCACAGGTTGTACACGTGACCGCCCTTCGGCAGCTTCAGCAGCAGTTGGATGGCGGCGATGACGTCGTCCTGGTGCACCAGATTCACCCCCTGCGACCCGCCCTTCACGTCGAGTTTGCCCGCCAGGAAGCGGCCGGGGTGACGATCGGCGCCCACCAGCCCCGCCAGCCGCAGAATGTCCACCGAGGTGTTCGGCAATTCATGCAGCCAGCGCTCCAGCTCGGCCAACACCCGGCCCGACGGCGAGACCGGCCGCAGCGGCGACTCTTCGCGCAGCGTGCCGGCAGTTTCGCCGTACACCGAGGTGGAACTGGTAAAGATCACCCGCGGCACGCCAAAGGCCATCGCGCTGTCCACCAGCATGCGCACCGCATTGAAATAGTTCTCGCTGCCTTCGACGGTACGGCGAGCGGGCAGCGTCACCACCAGCGCATCCACACGCAGCAGCGATTCCAGATCGTCCGGATCGCACACCAGCTCCGGCGTCAGCTCCAGTTGATAGCATTCAATGCCGCTCATGCGCGCGGCCTCGACGCCGTCCGGCGTGGTTTTGCTGCCGACCACATCATACCCGCGTCCCATCAGCGATAACGCCAACGGCATGCCCAGCCAACCTAAACCAATAATGGCTACCTTTTTCATCCTCTTCCTCTCCTGAAGATCGCAGCGCCCTGCCCCTAAGGCTACGCCACTGTACACGGCGATACAATCTGCCCGGCTTAAGGTTAGGTAAAGCCGTGTGTGGCTAATAACTCAACCTGTTTCAATAAATTAAATTTATGACGTTAAAAAAGGGTTGCACGGTGGACAGCGGATAGTTTAGCTTAATTGGCATACGGTTTTTACCGGCTTTTGATTAGAGAAAAACACCATGACACGCGTTCAGTTCAACCACCATCATCACCATCACCCTGACTAGTCTTTCAGGCGATGTGTGCTGGAAGACGGTTTGTTAATCTTCCAGTGGCGCGCAGAACGCAAGAGAGAGCCCTCGGAAGATTTCTTCCGAGGGTTTTTTTTTGGCTCCGGACAGACAGAAAAGAATATTTTTTACAATAAATTCATAAAATTACAGATTAAACAGAGGTTACCATGCTGGACAAGACACGTTTACGGATCGCAATGCAGAAGTCGGGCCGCCTGAGCGATGAATCCCAGGAACTGCTGGCACGCTGCGGCATCAAGATCAACCTGCAGCAGCAGCGTCTGATCGCCTTCGCCGAAAACATGCCGATCGATATCCTGCGCGTGCGCGACGACGACATCCCGGGCCTGGTGATGGACGGCGTGGTCGATCTCGGCATCATCGGCGAGAACGTGCTGGAAGAAGAGCTGCTCAGCCGCCGCGCCCAGGGTGAAGACCCGCGTTACTTCACCCTGCGCCGCCTCGATTTCGGCGGCTGCCGCCTGTCGCTGGCCACCCCACTCGACGCCGAATACGCCGGCCCGCAAAGCCTGCAGGACGCCCGCATCGCCACCTCTTATCCGCACCTGCTGAAGCAATACCTCGACAAACAAGGCGTGCGCTTCAAATCTTGCCTGCTGAACGGCTCGGTGGAAGTCGCGCCGCGCGCCGGCCTGGCCGACGCCATCTGCGATCTGGTCTCTACCGGCGCCACGCTGGAGGCCAACGGCCTGCGCGAAGTGGAAGTGATCTACCGCTCCAAAGCTTGCCTGATCCAACGCGACGGCGAAATGCCTGAAGCCAAACAGCAGCTGATTGACCGCCTGATGACCCGCATTCAGGGCGTGATCCAGGCGCGCGAATCCAAATACATCATGCTGCACGCGCCGAGCGAGAAGCTGGACGAGATCGTCGCGCTGCTGCCGGGCGCCGAACGCCCGACCATTCTGCCGCTGGCCGGCGCGCAGAATCGCGTGGCGATGCACATGGTCAGCAGCGAAACCCTGTTCTGGGAAACCATGGAAAAACTGAAAGCGCTCGGCGCCAGCTCGATTCTGGTGCTGCCGATTGAAAAGATGATGGAGTAACGCCATGTCGACCTTCAACACGCCGATCGATTGGGCAACGTGCAGCGCCGAACGCCAGGCCGAGCTGCTGATGCGCCCGGCGATTGCCGCCTCCGACAGCATCACCCGCACGGTGAGTGAGATCCTCGACAACGTGAAGGCCAATGGCGATCGGGCGCTGCGCGACTACAGCGCCCGTTTCGACAAGGCGGAAGTCTCGGCGCTGCGCGTCAGCGCCGAGCAGATCGCCGCCGCCGCCGCGCGGTTGGGTGATGACATCAAACAGGCGATGGCGGTGGCCGTCGCCAACGTGGAAACCTTCCACAACGCGCAGCGACTGCCGCCGGTGGACGTCGAAACGCAGCCAGGCGTGCGCTGCCAGCAGGTGACCCGCCCAATCGACTCGGTGGGCCTGTATATTCCCGGCGGATCGGCGCCGCTGTTCTCTACCGTGCTGATGCTGGCGACGCCGGCGCGCATCGCCGGTTGCCGCCGGGTGGTGCTGTGCTCGCCGCCGCCGATCGCCGATGAGATCCTGTATGCGGCGCAGCTGTGCGGCGTGCAGGAAGTGTTTCAGGTCGGGGGCGCGCAGGCGATCGCCGCCCTGGCGTTCGGCACCGAAAGCGTGCCGCGCGTGGCGAAGCTCTTCGGGCCGGGCAACGCCTTCGTGACCGAAGCTAAGCGGCAGGTCAGCCAGCGCCTCGACGGCGCGGCCATCGACATGCCGGCCGGCCCTTCTGAAGTGCTGGTGATCGCCGACGCCGGCGCCACCCCGGCGTTCGTCGCTTCCGATCTGCTGTCGCAGGCCGAACACGGCCCGGATTCGCAGGTGATCCTGCTGACGCCGGACGCGGCGATGGCGCAGGCGGTGGCCGAAGCGGTGGAAAGCCAGCTGGCCGAGCTGCCGCGCGCCGACACCGCACGCCAGGCGCTGGCGAGCAGCCGCCTGATCGTAGCGCGCGATCTGACTGAGTGCGTGGCGATCAGCAACCGTTACGGCCCGGAGCACCTGATTATTCAGACCCGTAATGCGCGCGAACTGGTGGACGGCATCACCAGCGCCGGTTCGGTGTTCCTCGGCGACTGGTCGCCGGAGTCCGCCGGCGATTACGCCTCCGGCACCAACCACGTGCTGCCGACCTACGGCTACACCGCCACCTGCTCCAGCCTGGGGCTGGCCGATTTTCAAAAACGCATGACGGTGCAGGAGCTGACGCCGCAGGGCTTCAGCAACCTGGCCGCCACCATCGAGACGCTGGCTGCCGCCGAGCAGCTGATCGCCCACAAGAACGCCGTGACCCTGCGCGTCGCCGCCCTGAAGGAGCAAGCATGAGCATCGAAAAACTGGCGCGCGCCAACGTTCGCGAGCTGACCCCTTATCAATCGGCGCGCCGCCTCGGCGGTAAGGGCGACGTGTGGCTGAACGCCAACGAATACCCGATCGCACCGGAATTCCAGCTGACCGCGCAAACCTTCAACCGCTATCCGGAGTGCCAGCCGGCGCAGGTGATCGAACGCTACGCCGCCTACGCCGGGGTCAAGAAAGAGCAGGTGCTGGTCAGCCGCGGCGCCGATGAAGGCATCGAGCTGCTGATCCGCGCCTTTTGCGAGCCGGGCAAAGACGCCATTCTGTTCTGCCCGCCGACCTACGGCATGTACGCCGTCAGCGCCGAAACCTTCGGCGTGGAGCGCCGCACCGTGGCCGCCAAAGAAGACTGGCAGCTGGATCTGCCGGCCATCGCGGACAGCCTGGACAACGTAAAGCTGATCTACGTCTGCAGCCCGAACAACCCAACCGGCAACCTGATCGACCCTGACTCTCTGCGCAGCCTGCTAGAGCTGGCCAAAGGCAAGGCGATCGTCGCGGTGGACGAAGCCTATATCGAGTTTTGCCCGCAGGCCACGGTGGCCGGCTGGCTGAGCGACTATCCGCACCTGGCCATCCTGCGCACGCTGTCGAAGGCCTTTGCGCTGGCCGGCCTGCGCTGCGGCTTTACGCTCGCCAATGAAGATCTGATTGCCCTGCTGCTGAAGGTGATCGCGCCTTACCCGCTTTCGACGCCGGTGGCGGATATCGCCGCGCAGGCGCTGAGCGAAGAAGGCATCCGCACCATGCGCCAGCGCGTCACCGATATCGCCGCCACCCGCAGCTGGCTGCAGCAACAGCTGGAGAAATGCGCCTGCGTCGAGCAGGTTTTCGCCAGCGACAGCAATTACCTGCTGGCCCGCTTCACCGCCGCAAGTAATGTGTTTAAAAGCTTGTGGGATCAGGGCATTATCTTACGAGACCAAAACAAACAGCCCGGATTGTCCGGCTGCCTGCGCATCACCATAGGCACCCGCGACGAATGTCAACGCGTGGTGGACGCCTTGTCCGCCCTGCCCGGCGCCAACCAGACTCGCCAGGAGCCAATGTGAGCCAAAAAATCCTCTTTATCGATCGTGACGGCACGCTGATCGCCGAGCCACCGGAAGATTTCCAGGTCGATCGCCTGGACAAGCTGGCGCTCGAGCCGGACGTGATCCCTTCCCTGCTGGCGCTGCAACAGGCGGGGTATCAGCTGGTGATGATCACCAATCAGGATGGGCTCGGCACCGCCAGTTTCCCGCAGGAAACCTTCGATCCGCCGCACAACCTGATGATGCAGATCCTCAGCTCGCAGGGCATTCAGTTCGCCGATGTGTTGATCTGCCCGCACCTGCCGGCGGACAACTGCGACTGCCGCAAGCCGAAGACCGCGCTGGTGAAGGGTTACCTCGAACCCGGCGTGCTCGATACCGCCCACAGCTACGTGATCGGCGATCGGCCGACCGACGTGCAGCTGGCAGAAAACATGGGCATTCAGGGGCTGCGCTACCAGCGCGGCGTGCTGGGCTGGAAAGAGATCGTGCGCCAGCTGACCCTGCGCGACCGTCATGCGCGGGTTAACCGCGTGACCAAAGAGACGCAGATCGATGTCAACGTCTGGCTGGATCGCGAAGGCGGCAGCAAAATCAAAACCGGCGTCGGCTTCTTCGACCACATGCTGGATCAGATCGCCACCCACGGCGGCTTCCGCATGGAGATCGACGTCAAAGGCGACCTGTATATCGACGATCACCACACCGTAGAGGACACCGGCCTGGCGCTGGGCGAAGCGTTGAACAAGGCACTGGGCGACAAGCGCGGTATTGCCCGCTTCGGCTTCGTGTTACCGATGGACGAATGCCTGGCGCGCTGCGCGCTGGATATCTCCGGCCGCCCGCACCTGGAGTACAAGGCCGAGTTCAACTATCAGCGCGTCGGCGATCTCAGCACTGAAATGGTCGAGCACTTCTTCCGCTCGCTCTCCTACACCATGGGCTGCACGCTGCACCTGAAGACCAAAGGCAAAAACGACCACCACCGGGTCGAGAGCCTGTTCAAAGCGTTTGGCCGCACGCTGCGCCAGGCGATCCGCGTCGAAGGCAATACCCTGCCGAGCTCGAAAGGAGTGCTGTGATGAACGTGGTGATTTTGGATACCGGCTGCGCCAACCTGGCCTCCGTCACCTACGCGGTGCGGCGCCTGGGCTATCAGCCGGAAGTGAGCCGCGATCCGGAGATCGTGCTGCGCGCCGACAAGCTGTTCCTGCCGGGCGTCGGCACCGCGCAGGCGGCGATGGATCAGCTGCGCGAACGCGATCTGCTCGAACTGATCAGGGCCTGCACTCAGCCGGTGCTGGGCATCTGCCTCGGCATGCAGCTGCTGGCGGCCAGCAGCGAAGAGAACGGCGGCATAACGACGCTCGGCCTCATCGATACGCCAGTAAAGCAGATGACCGACTTCGGCCTACCACTGCCGCACATGGGTTGGAACCAGGTGTCCGCGCAAGCGGGCCACCATCTGTTCCGCGGCATCGATGACGGCGCCTACTTCTATTTCGTACACAGCTATGCGATGCCGATATGCCCCAGCACCATCGCTCAGGCGAACTACGGCGAGCCCTTCACCGCCGCCGTGCAAAAAGACAACTTCTTCGGCGTGCAGTTTCATCCAGAACGATCTGGAGCGGCCGGCGCGCAACTGTTGAAAAACTTTCTGGAGATGTAGGCAGCATGATTATTCCGGCTTTGGATTTGATCGACGGCAACGTGGTGCGCTTGCATCAGGGCGATTACGGCCAGCAGCGCGACTACGGCAACGATCCGCTGCTGCGTCTGCAAGACTATCAACAACAGGGCGCGCAGGTACTGCACCTGGTCGATTTGACCGGCGCCAAGGATCCGGCCGCACGCCAGATCCCGCTGCTACGCAAGCTGTTGGCGGGGGTTAACGTGCCGGTGCAGGTCGGCGGCGGCATCCGCAACGAGCAAGACGTCAGCGCCCTGCTGGAGGCCGGCGCCACACGCGTGGTGATCGGCTCTACCGCGGTGAAACAACCGCAGTTGGTGCAGAGCTGGTTCGAGCGCTACGGCGCCGACGCGCTGGTGCTGGCGCTGGACGTGCGTATCGACCCGCAGGGCGTGAAACGCGTGGCCATCAGCGGCTGGCAGGAAGATTCCGACGCCACGCTGGAACAGGTGGTGGAGCAGTTCCTGCCCTACGGGCTCAAGCACGTGCTGTGCACCGATATTTCGCGCGACGGTACGCTGGCCGGTTCCAACGTGGCGCTGTATCAGGCGATCAGCCGCCGCTATCCGCAGGTGGCCTTCCAGGCCTCGGGCGGCATCGGCAATCTGGACGACATCGCCCAGCTGCGTGGCAGCGGCGTTGCCGGCGTGATCGTAGGGCGCGCCCTGCTGGAAGGTAAATTTAGCGTTGAGGAGGCGATCGCATGCTGGCAAAACGGATAATCCCGTGCCTGGATGTTAAAGACGGGCAAGTGGTAAAAGGCGTGCAGTTCCGCAACCACGAAATCATCGGCGACATCGTGCCGCTGGCGCAGCGCTATGCGCAAGAAGGTGCGGACGAGCTGGTGTTTTACGATATCACCGCCTCGAGCGACGGCCGGGTGGTGGACAAAAGCTGGGTATCGCGCGTGGCGGAGGTGATTGATATTCCGTTCTGCGTCGCCGGCGGTATTAAAAGCGCCGAGGACGCCAGCCAGATCCTGTCTTTCGGCGCCGACAAGATTTCGATCAACTCACCGGCGTTGGCCGATCCTGAGCTGATTAGCCGCCTGGCGGAACGCTTCGGCGTGCAGTGCATCGTGGTAGGCATCGACACCTGGTTCGACAGTGAAACCGGCAAGTATCACGTCAACCAATATACCGGCGATGAGAGCCGCACCCGCATCACCCAGTGGGAAACCCTCGACTGGGTACAGGAAGTGCAGCGCCGCGGCGCCGGTGAGATCGTGCTGAACATGATGAACCAGGACGGCGTGCGCAACGGTTACGATCTGCAACAGCTGCGCCGGGTGCGCGAGGCCTGCAAGGTACCGCTGATCGCCTCCGGCGGCGCGGGCACCATGGAGCATTTCCTGGAAGCGTTCCGCGATGCGGACGTCGACGGCGCGCTGGCGGCATCGGTGTTCCACAAACAAATCATCAATATCGGCGAACTGAAAAGGTTCCTGGTCGAACAAAGCGTGGAGATTCGCGTGTGCTGACAGAACAACAGAGAAACCAGCTGGACTGGGAAAAAACCGACGGCCTGATGCCGGCCATCGTGCAGCACGCCGTTTCCGGCGAAGTGCTGATGCTGGGTTACATGACGCCGGAAGCGCTGGCGACCACCGAGCAGAGCGGTAACGTCACCTTCTTCTCACGCACCAAGCAACGCCTGTGGACCAAAGGCGAAAGTTCCGGCCACTTCCTCAAGGTGGTCAGCATCACGCCGGACTGCGATAACGACACGCTGCTGGTATTGGCCAACCCGATCGGCCCGACCTGCCACCTCGGCAACAGCAGCTGCTTCCACCCGGCCGCCAGCGACTGGACGTTCCTCTATCAGCTGGAGCAGCTGTTGGCGGAGCGCAAGCACACCAGCCCGGACAGCTCGTACACCGCCAGCCTGTACGCCAGCGGCACCAAGCGCATCGCGCAGAAGGTCGGGGAAGAAGGTGTGGAAACCGCGCTGGCCGCCACGGTCAACGATCGCGAAGAGCTGACCAACGAAGCCTCGGACCTGATCTATCACCTGCTGGTGCTGCTGCAGGACCAGGATTTGGATCTGAGCGCGGTGATCGGCCGGCTGCGCGAAAGGCATCAGAAAAAAGCGTGACGTTAAATCACGCGCAATAAAAAGCCGCCGGGCGTTAACCTCGGCGGCTTTTTTTATCGTTCAACGAGCGGGCTTATTCCATCCATTCGGTATGGAACACGCCTTCCTTATCGATACGTTTGTAGGTGTGCGCACCGAAGTAGTCGCGCTGCGCCTGGATCAGGTTCGCCGGCAGTACCGCAGAACGGTAGCTGTCGTAGTAGGCGATCGCGGCGGAGAAGGTTGGCGTAGGGATACCGTTCTGCACGGCGTAAGCCACCACGTCACGCAGCGCCTGCTGGTACTCGTCAGCGATTTGCTTGAAGTATGGCGCCAGCAGCAGGTTGGCGATATCGGCATCCGCCGCGTAAGCGTCGGTGATCTTCTGCAGGAACTGGGCGCGGATGATGCAGCCGGCGCGGAAGATCTTGGCGATTTCGCCGTAGTGCAGATCCCAGTTATTTTCTTTAGAAGCGGCTTTCAGCTGTGAGAAGCCCTGTGCGTAGGACACAATCTTACCCAGATACAGCGCGCGACGCACTTTCTCGATGAATTCGGCTTTGTCGCCGCTGAACGGCGCCACTTTCGGGCCAGTCAGCACTTTAGACGCGGCAACGCGCTGGTCCTTCAGCGAGGACAGGTAGCGTGCGAACACCGACTCGGTGATCAGCGACAGCGGTTCGCCCAGATCCAGCGAGCTCTGGCTGGTCCACTTGCCGGTGCCTTTGTTGGCGGCTTCGTCCAGGATCACATCGACCAGGTATTTACCCTCTTCGTCTTTCTTGGTGAAGATGTCTTTGGTGATGTCGATCAGGTAGCTGTTCAGTTCGCCCTTGTTCCATTCGGCGAAGGTTTCGGCCAGCTGCTCGTTGCTCAGGTTCAGCGCCTGCTTCAGCAGGGAATAGGCTTCGGCAATCAGCTGCATGTCGCCGTATTCGATGCCGTTGTGCACCATCTTCACATAGTGGCCGGCACCGTCAGCGCCGATATAAGTCACGCAAGGCTCGCCTTCCGCGACCGCAGCGATTTTCTCCAGGATCGGTGCCACCAGCTCGTAAGCTTCTTTCTGGCCGCCAGGCATGATGGAAGGCCCTTTCAGCGCGCCCTCTTCACCGCCGGAAACGCCGGTGCCGATGAAATTAAAGCCCTGGTCGGACAGTTCGCGGTTACGACGGATGGTGTCCTGATAGTAGGTGTTGCCGCCATCGATCAGGATATCGCCCTTGTCCAGGTGCGGAGTCAACGAGGCAATGGTTTTATCCGTCGCTTCGCCCGCTTTCACCATCAGCAGGATGCGGCGCGGTTTTTCCAGCGATTCGACAAACTCTTCTACGGTGTAATACGGCGCCAGATTCTTGCCCGGGTTCTCAGCGATCACTTCGTCAGTTTTGTCGCCAGAACGGTTGAAAATGGAAACGGTGTAACCACGGCTCTCGATGTTCAGCGCGAGGTTGCGGCCCATTACCGCCATGCCGACAACGCCGATTTGTTGCTTGGACATTTAGGAACTCCTGTCTTTGAATGACACAGACCTGAAGCGTCTGTTGTTTATCTACTGTTAGAGGATAGTAACCGAAGTTTTGGCATGTAGGGTAGCAATAGGTGTGATAGGCATGAAAAATCAATTACCGATTACAATACAATCAAAAACAACGCTTTTATTATAGTCAGCGCATTTTCCAGCCGTACTTATTAAAAAATTTAACCATAGAATGACAGAAGAATAGAATATGTTTAAGTCCTTTTTTCGATACATTTCCGCCATGATGGATAATTTTCACACTAGGCACATAGGCAACTTGGGTAACGCCACTGGCTCGAAAGCTGAGGTCTGTATCCTCAAAATACAAGAAAAATTGAGGATCAAATCCTGCGAGCTGCTGCAGAACATCAGTGCGGAATAGCATGAAACAACCACTAACAATTTGAGGATTCCAGTAGTCATCTGTCTCATTGATAACGTCCACCATATTATAGTGGTCGAGTCTGAACTTAAAAAGCTTCTTTACTATCGCAGGAGCAAACGCCCGCAACAACAAAGTGAAGACAGATGGATAACGTTTGCACAAAAACTGTCGCTCACCGTTTCGCCACCTGGCCAACGGCGTCAACAATCCGCACTGAGGGTTATCGTTCATAAACCGCATAGCCACGGCCAACGTATCTTCGTACAGAATAATATCGGGATTCAAAATAAGATGGTAATCATGCTCATGGCTTAATGTAAGATTATGCGCACGACCATAACCGATATTTTCACCTGACACGACCACTCGGCAGCAGGGATATTGCTCTTCAAGAAAACGGTGGAGATCTGTTTTCTGTTTGAAACCATTCTCGACGACAGTCACGTCCACTTGAATATTTGGACAGGCCCGTTGAGCTTTCACGATAGAGTCCATTAAAATAAAGATATCATCATTAATGTAAAAGGACACAACTGAAATTAGCAAACGGACTTCGGCACACTGTCCTGAAATTATATCATAATCAATATGGGTATGATTCATTATAATGGACACTTACCTGATTTACTCGTAACACCATGAATAATCCCTTGCACAATTGCTTTTAAGTTCTGCAACCGCTGACCAGAAAACAGTAACAAAAAAGTCAATTTCAAGACAAGCTTATACGCGTCAACCAATTTCCAACTCAAAGGAATATAATCTTTCTTATACAAAAGTATGGCATTCCTAACGAGATAATAATGACGAAGGGGGCTGTGTATTGCAATGTGCCTTCCAGCAAACTCAATGCGTCCGTCTCCCAGGCTATGATGCATTTGTGCGGAAAAAACACCATATGACAACAACCCTTTTGCCCGAGCACGCAGTGCCCACTCTATGTCGACATAATCGATAAAGAGGGATTCATCCATTAGCCCCACCCGTTCGAAAACAGCAACGGGAATCAACGACCCGGATGCAATAAGATGATCAACCTCAACGATATTATCGCAGGAACTGGATGACATTTTGATAATACGAATCCCTTCAACGCGAATAAACCGAGCCCTGACGCTTTGATCTGCGTCAATAAAACAGGGACCAACGGCGGCTAATGCATTCTTGTGCTTAGCCGCCGTCAAAAGTTCTTCAACCATATTATCTGCCGGGAGACTATCCTGATCCATCAACAATACATAGTCGAACCCTTGCTCTTTTGCCATTCGGATACCGCGATTCTGAGCTGCAGCTATCCCTTCATTTTCGGCCAAACACATTAACTTTAATTGCCCAGAAAACTCGGCCAAGGCAATTTTCAGCTGTTCACAATTGATTGAATTATTGTCAACAACAACTACAGCAACCTGGCTTGCCAACAGCACCTTAATTTGTCGTTTAAGGCTGAGAATATTAGGATTATAGCTTACCGTAATTGCAATTATTTTCCTATTCACACTTATTTTCCCTAAGAAAAAAAGGGCCTCTCGGCCCTTTTCTTAGTGAGTAGAAAGGTAGATCTCTGCCAGCTCTTCATACTGCTCATCAAAAGAGCGAATATGAGAGTGAGGTATGACAGGCAAACGTCCATCTGGCATTTGGCGGAAATGTTGTATCGTTGTCTCAATAGCAGCCAGCAGCTTCATGGCATCGTTATCAAATGGAATAACAATACCATTTCCTCCATCAATAATATCTTCAGGAGCCCCCCCTGCATCAGAGGTAATCACCCAAACATTGCGGATTAAGGCTTCGCGAACCGTCAAGCCAAAGCTTTCTTTAGCTTGCGTCGGATAAAGCAGAACATCGATACCGCCATAAAACTCATCCATATTTTGCTGAGTAAATGCGGGAACAACTTCATAATTATTCAACCCGTCCAGGTCACTGTCATGAAAAGTTCTAAAACCAAGACTCAACGTATTATCAACGATCACAACCTTGGCATCTTCAGCAGCAATATTTCTGAAAGCTTCCTTGATTAAATGATATCCCTTAATGTTGGTGTTTCCACCAACATAACCAAAGGTTATCAACTTTGGAACCTGTCTATCTTTAGTCACCCGTGGATAATTGACGCCATTTTTATTCAAATGAACATTATTGAAACCTTCAGTAGCATAAAGTTCATAGTTAAATGCACTTGGCGCAAGAATCTTACTCGCCAACATCAGCGCCTTACGTTTCTTCAGGACATAGTAACTAAGCGCTTCTTTATCCTTCATTTTTTCTGATTCGTGGCCCTCGAAAACGCCGCGTAACTTGTGCTTATCGTCAAAACTGAGAATAAACTGATGGTCATATAGCCACCAGCAATCATGCGCCGTGACAATTATTGGGATATCTCTCTTAGCACAGATATCCAACATAGAAATGCCTAAGCCTTGAATAGAGTGAAAATGAACACAGTCTGGTTTGACAATATCGAGAATCTGCTCAAATGCAGGATCAATATTGTGATTTAGTATTTGTTCTTCTTCACGCAAGAAGTGAGGCAACCCAATGCCATAACAATCATGACCAAAAGTACCATAACGCCGTACATGATATGGCATTACATAATCTTCAGAGAGGGATGTCACAACATGAATATTAATATTTTCATTGGCATCGAAGCGTTTATTCAGCTCCTCTGCAACGACGGTCGCACCACCAAATGAACGAGGATTGTAATAACAATTAACCGAGAGTATATTCTTCTGCTTAGCTGTTTTATTACGTCTAATAAATTTATCAGCAATAACAGAAACTTGCTCTTTAGCTATATTATCCGGTGAATAATGATGCAGCACCGTCGTCTGAGCATTTGATCCTATTTCGTTTCTTAATTCAGCAGATTGAACCAACTGGAGCAGCGTCGCCTCCCACTCCGCAGGAGTTTTACATAGGTAACCATTCACACCATGCTCTATAACTCGACTAAAGGTCGGCAGTGGTGAGCAAAGGCTTGGTATACCAAGAATAGAGGCCTCAATGAACTTGATGTTGCTTTTGGAATAATTAAATACGTAATCTTCCAGCGGAGCCAAACTGATGTCACACTCAGCCAAGACCTTAAGATAGTCTTTATAAGGGCAAAGTTCAACGCGTTCAATCTGCGATTTCACCGCATCGAACGATGGCGGAAGTTCTAAAACCCCAATTAAACGAAAACGTACATTTCCATTATTTTTCAATACATTAAGAATAGCACTGGCTGCTTCCTGAAAATCAACGTTATGTGTACTGGTTCCAGAGCCATAAACAATTCGAACAATCCCATCAGTTTCACTCGTGCGCGAAACTGGCAGGTTTTGAGCCGTAATAATAGTTTCAGGATCCAGAGCATTCTCTATCACGTAGGCATATTTCGCGCCCGCATCGATCATTGCCTCAGCCAGATGTTGCGTGGAAGCAATCGTCCCCCGACATTTTAGCATTGCTCGCTTATAAAGGCTGGCACCTTCGAGAAGCCCATTAAATGTATTTTTATCTAGTTCATTCAAGGTCTTGCTATTGGCCAGAACTTCCCGATCAAAAATGAGGTCGTCAACTTCCCAGAGGGTGGTCAGATTCAAACGTTCACATTCATCGAAAATACGATCCATACTTTCAAAAGCGGGAACGCGATAAAAGATAACTATTGAATGCGTTTGCAACGCTTCCATACACTCATTTTGCTGAGTCCAGCTTAATGTAGTGGTTTCAATCCCAATTTTTTTGAAAAGCTCTACCTTTTGGTCAACACGATATTTACGGCATTGAGGAATAGACATTTCAGCAATAATCAGCACTTTAGGCATCAAAACCGCTTCGGCCACAACGCCAACAGTGGCCAATTCCTTGCGTTCTATAACGTGTGAGGCAACATGCTGTTGATTTATCAAACGTAGCCTGTCAATAACACCACGCATACCAAACTGCTTATACAATGCCATAGCCTTTTTCAGGCTATATTGAAGACCGTGTATTTTGATAACGTTCTTAGAAACGACTACGCCGCGTTTTAATTTACGCAGATTCGCTACACCCGTTCGCATTGGCTGTGTGACTTTCCAACTTGTCGATGTTAATAGCGCATGGTTGTCGTGTGACAAAGAGTGCACCAACCGATCTTTCTCGGCCATGCTTTGTCGGTTTACATCAACCTCTTGGCGAAGAACCTCTTCGACACTCTTGTAATAGATAATATCGCGGTTCAGCTTCTCTATTTTCGCCAGTGCTTGTTTTTTTTCCTCGAGTTGACTTTTGTTATTATCAGTTAAGCTTTGCCATTCCATCTCAGGGAACGTCGGTAGATCGCCCCAAGGATTTTTATCCTGCGCGGGGGCAACATTCAAACTACCATCAACCTTTAGGTTCCCTTTAACTACCGCTTCTTCGTCTCCGATAATAACTCGAGGACCAAGGATATTTTCTTGGGGTAATTTCTTCTTGATAATGCAGAGCGAGTTGATAAATTGAACAGAATGAATATGGTTATAGTCAACCGAATCTAATGCTTCGCAACTGTAATGCTGATAAAAAGGCTTCAGGTAATCGCGCTCAGATTTTTCAACCCCCCAATGTTCATGGTTGGGAATATCCGCAAGTTTTTTAAGGAATGACATTGAAGAATATGGATCATATAAACCACCTTCAAAAGCCTGCCAATAGCTACAGTGCAAATCTTCAATAATATAGTAGCCACCATCTTCCACTAGCGGAAAGTAGAGAAGGAAGGATTTAATAATATCAGAGGAGTCATGTGAACCATCGTCAATAGCGATAGTGATTGTAGGTGTTATAGACTCTATTTTTTCTTTTACTTCTACAGTCGAAGAGTTTCCGATGACAACCTGTATTTTTTTCTCTTCATACTTCAGCTGAGCGCAATTAGCATCAATGTCACAGCCAATAATATTTTTTGCATTTGGAAAATATTTATTCCAGACCTCTAATGAGCCTCCATTTTGAACGCCTATCTCCATAAAGTTAACCGGGTTAAACCTCAGATGAGACAATACTTCATGGTAAGAGGAAAGATATATAGACCATTTATCAGAAGATTTTCCATGATGCTCTTCATAGAGTTCTACTAATGTTTTCATTTAATTTCCAGCTTCACTTCATCAAATTTAATACCAACGAGCCCCCAACGGACCTCACTAGATGAAACGTTAATGATGACAGCATCATGCATCCAATGGTGCTGAACATGGTTATTTATATCGCCATTTGCCAACGATACCATCATTGCGTATTCTCCATTTGGCAGCATCGGCAATGTGAACACATAATGCGCGGAGAAAAGCTCTCCTGCACTAATTTTTTTTGGCTCACTCTGTGTAAATGGCAGAGTGTTTTCTCCAAATAATACCTGCCCCAACCGGTCTTTTACCAAAAAACCGATTATAGGTGCATCAAAAGACTCATGTGCAACAGCTTCAATAGTCAGCTTGACTTTTTCTCCGCCTTTAAAGACATGTAGCGCATTGCCACCTGTCAATTCTGAAAATGAAACAGAAAGGATTTCGCCGGCCCCTGTTTTCCAACCTTCAGCCTCGGACAAATTTTCTCCCATGCCATACTGAGAGTTGTAATTAATGATAGATTTATCAGCAGTAACTTCTACCGGTTGAGGTTTGTCATCGACATCCCCAATTGTTTCTTTTTTAAGGCTATCCAACTTCGTTTCATCGCCATAAACTTCCTGGAGAGTATACTGCAAATACTTTTCAGCTATATTCTTTGCTTTACCTGAAGTGACCATTTCTCCTTGATGAAGCCAGACAGCTTTATCACAAAGATTAATAACGGAGTTGGTATCATGGCTAACGAAAAGCAGTGTCCCATTCTCTTTAAACTTACGGATGAAACGCATGCATTTTTGCGTAAAGACAGCATCGCCAACCGCTAAGGCTTCATCCACTACAAGAATATCAGCATCAACATGAGCAATTACAGCGAAAGCAAGACGGACATACATACCACTGGAGTATGTTTTTACAGGCTGATCAATATGTTCGCCAATGTCGGCAAAGGCCAGAATACTTTCATAACGCTCGCGGATCTGCTCATTGCTCAAACCATACAGTGATGCCGCCATAAAGATATTTTCATGCCCGGTGAACTCAGGGTTGAACCCGGCCCCCAGCTCCAGTAAAGCAGCTATTTTTCCGTTAACTTTAACCGTACCATCTGTCGGCGTCAGAGTGCCGCAAATCATTTGAAGTAGCGTTGATTTACCTGAACCATTACGACCAATGATGCCTACTGTTTCACCTTTTTTTAAGCTAAATGAGACATTCTTCAACGCCCAAAACTCACGAAATAGTTTTTTTCCCCCACGAAAAAACATCTGCAGCAAGCGATCCTTCGGTGAGTCATAAATCTGGTAACATTTACTGAGACCTTCTACTTCAATAATATTATCAGATGACATCAGCAAACCCCTTTCGTGTTCTTTGGAACCAGAAAAAACCAAACCATGCAATTAAAGAGCCCGAAACCAACGCCTTTACCCACGAATAAAAATCAGGGATGCGGCCCCAATACATAACATCTCGCGCTTGCTCAATAAAAACTGCCAATGGATTGAGCGAAAGAAGCGGTTTTATTTCAGCAGGCAATGCTGAAATAGGGAAAAAGATTGGAGACAGGAACATTAACACCATGGTAATTATACCAACTAGTTGACCCACATCTCGCAAATACACGCCTAATGAAGATAAAATCCAGCTAAGCCCCATAACCATCAAAACCAATGGTAAGAGAATGAATGGCAGTAACAGGATCGTGGCATGTGGAATACCCACTTCAAAAGTATAGAAAACCAGCCAAACAGAACAACTA
Source organism: Serratia sp. CY43202 (assembly GCF_052168755.1). Classification (NCBI taxonomy): domain Bacteria; kingdom Pseudomonadati; phylum Pseudomonadota; class Gammaproteobacteria; order Enterobacterales; family Yersiniaceae; genus Serratia; species Serratia sp. CY43202. The sequence continues at coordinate 42,229 of NZ_JBJNMB010000004.1, read as the reverse complement.
ATAAAGAAGTGAAATAACGCAGCCCCCATATTCACCCATGGTAATATCTCTAACGGAAATATAACTTTTTTTACATAATTAGAATTAGCAAGAATTGTAGTCGGTGCGCGGTTAACACACTCTGAGAAAAGATTAAATATGATAAGACCAGAGAATAGCACTAATGCAAAAGCCGATTTAGACGTTTGTCCCTCACTCCACTTAGCCTGAAAGACAACACTAAATACAAAAGTATAAACAACTAGCATTAAAATAGGCGTAAAAAACGACCACAATAGACCAAAGACAGAACCACGGTATCGGCTGATGACTTCCCGTTTAGTTAGCGTATAGATTAAGCGTTTATTTCTAAAGGTTGAGCCGAAAAGGTCTAACGTCGTTCTTACTATTGTTTTCATTCAAAAACCTCTGCATCAATAAATCGTGAGGCAGATAAATCTTTATCAGAAAGTAGGCAATTATTGGTTTCCCAACCAATATTGATATCTTTATCATTCCAAAGAATACTTCTCTCGCTTTCTTTAGCATAATAATTAGTAGTTTTATAAACGAATTCTGCAGTGTCACTCAACGTCAAGAAACCATGAGCAAAACCTTCTGGTATCCAAAGCTGACGTTTATTCTCAGCGCTTAACTTAACACCTATCCATTGCCCGAAGGTCTTAGAATGACGCCTAATATCAACCGCGACATCGAAAACCTCACCTTCCACGCAGCGTACCAGTTTTGCTTGAGCATGAGGATTCAGTTGATAATGTAGGCCGCGTAAAACCCCTTTCGTCGATTTTGAGTGGTTATCTTGTACAAAATCGACATGACGCCCAACCGCCTCATCAAAAACTCTTTGACTGAAACTCTCAAAAAAGAACCCTCGCGGATCACCGAAAACTGTCGGCTCAAAAATCAAAACATCTGGCAGCGCTGTAGCAATCACTTTCATTACACTTTCCTTCCGTTTACATCAACAGAAATTTAACAAAACCAGAAAACATAGGCACTTCATATAGGAACAATGGAGTGCCACTTATCCAGGCCTTCACTGACGATAACCACTACTACGGATGAAAACATATACCGATATATTTTCATAAGCATGCATTAAGGTATGAAATTATTAATGAGCTATCGTTTAATATTAAGCCGACGGCTGAGATTTAGACATCGATAATCTTTCAGAACAACTTTCTGACAAGGCCTCATATGATAAATATTGCCTTTGTCCTATCGCAATATTTCGTCAAGCATCCGCTTCACACCAAGCTCCCAATGCGGCAATGTCAGGCCAAATGTTTGTTGGAATTTTTCTGTACACAAACGAGAATTTAATGGACGTGCAGCTGGTGTCGGGAAGGCAGTTGTCGGTACTGCAGTAATATTGGAAACCTTAAACTCAACACCCTTTGTTCTGGCATAATCTATGACCAGCGAAGCATATGCATGCCAGGTTGTTTCGCCAGAAGCTATCAGATGATACACCCCACTCACTTCAGGGTGAAGCATGGCGGTTTTAATCGCATGTGCAGTGCAGTCTGCCAGCAACTCTGCTCCTGTTGGAGCCCCAAATTGATCGTTGATCACCGAAAGAGAATCACGTTCTTGCGCCAAACGAATCATCGTACGCGCAAAGTTATTCCCTTTTGCAGCATAGACCCAGCTGGTGCGGAAAATCAGGTAACGTGACGCATATTTCTGAATCGCCTGTTCCCCACTCAACTTTGTTTGCCCATAAATATTCAGCGGCGCTGTTGGGTCGTTTTCCGTCCAAGCCGATTCGCCACAGCCGTTGAATACATAGTCAGTAGAATAATGAACCAGCAGCGCTCCTACTTCTTCTGCAGCTTTAGCTAAAGCTGCGACTGATGTCGAATTAATGAGCTCTGCCAACTCCGTTTCATTTTCAGCCTTATCCACCGCGGTATGAGCGGCGGCATTAACAATCACATCCGGCTTTACACGCCGAACCGTTTCGGCGATCCCTTTCGGATTAGTGAAGTCACCGCAATATTCTGTAGTATTGTAGTCAAGCACCATCACCTGTCCCAATGGCGCCAAGGCACGCTGTAATTCCCAACCAACTTGCCCATTTTTACCAAATAATAAAATATTCATTTGCGCGATATCTCATCGTTGTTTAGCGCAGGAGCTGCACTAAACATTTCAAAAATTAACATTACTCACTATCCGTCAACACTGTGACATCCAGCCGCATAACTGCCCCTACTTACAGCAGTTAAGAAGAGTCATTTTTCGCCAAAAAATGTACATTCAAAGGTCAAAAAAGCTCATTTAGCTACTGATTTATCGTACAGCCGGGAGCAGAATGTGCTGATGATTAGTCGGTATATCAAAAAATAAATTTCCGCGGCATTCGTCTAGTGCCTAGGAGGACAAACAATAGCAAATTTTGCTTATGTTTTTACTTTACCTAGCTATCATCCTGCCAAACGCTTACGGAACGAGGGGGGATCTCTTACCCCCTAAAAAAGCACGCTACCGCCCCTAGGTTTTAGCTCCCAGAGTGCTACGTGCCCGTTTATCTTCATCATTCAGCGTTCCCGCCTTCACCTTTCGCTGATTAAAGAAAAACAAAAAAACTCTTTTTAAACATAATGTTAATCACCTCACCATCCCTGGAAACGCGATTTTCTATGGTAAATTGTACCATTTGGGCCTTTCAAACACGAACTAAATACCTACAAAAAGCCTTCGTGAGCTCAAATATTAACCACCCAATGACATTTGGCATTAGCGCTGAGAAATCGCAAAAAAAGCAATCAGAATTCGATGAAAGCAAAGCGACTTCTTATCGAAACTACTGGTCCCTTAAGATGAAAAGAAGAATAATTCACTACAAGTCGAAACCAATCGCCCCCCTTTGTCGCGATCACAGAGAGGTGGAGGTAAGCTCGTAGGAGAGATAAAAAGGTCATGCTAGGCTCTCTGAGATGTTCCAGGCAGTGCCTTTGCCTTTGCCAACCGACCATTTATTGACATGGAAGGGAGCATCGAAGCTAGTCTCTCAGTGGTGGGTTGCAGAAGTCAGTATATTTGTATGCGAAATAAGCGAGATCCGAGAATGCGGCAGAGCCATGCTACCAGACTTGGCGGGCTCCTGAATTGAGCCTTGTTCTTGTCGAAAAGCACGATTCCCTCCCATGCACCATCGCCCGGCGAGTCTTCACAAAACCAACAACGACATGAAATACTTCACCACGAATAACGCAAACCAGTTGCCCTTGACTGCTTGCCGCTTGAAAAGGCGGACCGCGTAGCTTTTTTGAGGAAAACAAATAATTATCCTGAACAAAATCCAGTTCTGAGCCCAGTCCCCGATGATCACCTTCCTTTTCGAACATTATCAAGCAGGAACTACGCGCATCGCCAAGCACTTTTGACGGCGATCTTCACGCCATGAATTCACGTATCACTCACTTGCATCTTATTTCTCCACCAGCAATTGCGCTAAATATTGACCATATTGGGTTTTACTCAATAACTTCGCCTCTTCCGCCACCTGCTCTTTGCTGAGCCAGCCTTTTCTATAGGCGATCTCTTCCAGACAGGCGACTTTAAAACCCTGTCGGTGTTCGATAGTGTGGATAAACTGCGATGCTTCAATCAGGCTGTCATGCGTGCCGGTATCCAGCCAGGCAAAGCCGCGGCCAAGAATCTCAACGTTCAATGCTCCGCGCTCCAGATACATCTGGTTCAGCGTGGTGATCTCCAGCTCGCCGCGTGCAGATGGTTTTACCTGTTTGGCGAGTTCAACCACATGATGGTCATAGAAATAAAGCCCGGTAACTGCCCAGTTAGACTTTGGCACCACTGGTTTTTCTTCCAACGATAGCGCCTTGAAGTTTTCGTCAAACTCCACCACACCGAAGCGCTCAGGGTCCATCACTTGGTAGCCGAATACAGTTGCGCCTTCCAGCTGCCCGGCAACGCTTTCCAACTTCTTGCCGAAACTCTGACCAAAGTAAATATTATCGCCCAGGACCAACGCACAGCGCTCACCATTAATGAACTCTTCCCCAATCAAAAAAGCCTGCGCCAACCCATCCGGACTTGGCTGCACTGCATAGTTTAGTGTGATACCAAAACGCTGCCCATCACCTAACAAGCGCCGGAATGAAGGGAGATCCTCTGGCGTAGAGATGATCAAGATATCGCGGATCCCAGCAAGCATCAGCACCGAGATCGGGTAATAAATCATCGGTTTGTCATAAATAGGCAGCAACTGTTTTGATACGCCTCGGGTGATAGGGTAAAGACGCGTACCTGAGCCCCCCGCAAGAACAATGCCTTTCATAAACACTCCTAGATTATTGTTGACGCGAGCCCATAGTTTTACAACGAGGATGCATCCCAGTGAGATAAGCTTTGACTATTGAAGCCGCATTATTACCATTAAGTTTTATGACATTAATTATGAATTTTTTCATCAAATGAATATGCAAACGCACCGTAGGATATCTTCTTGTTGTTATAGCTGTATCGATAAGTCGCTCTCTTATACGAAAAGGACTTTCTTTTCCTTCCGCACGAGAAAGAGAATGGTAGATGTAAGAAGAACTCTTTATTTTAAAATCCTCCCCTTTATCTATAAGTTGATAAATTCTGCGAAAAACGCTTACATCAACCCCATATAGAGCATAGTTCTCATCAAATAAATCTACGTTATGTTTTTTAAATTTTTTAACCAAAGAATTATTGATGACCATACCAGAACCGATAGAATAGGACGTTTTATGGTCCAGATAACGCTCGGTTGTGACAACTTTTTTCGCTTCAATAGGGTAATACGTCACACCATCAACCCTAGAAATAATACGAGGAAGCTCCATATCATCCTCGTTACAATTCACTGCTCTAGCAAACGCTTCAGTGATCGTCGAATCATCGTCCAATATGATAAATTGCCCGGCCTTTTCATTATTTTTAATAAAATCGTTATATAGCATACTGAGTGGCAAGTTGTTTAGACTATTTATCAATTCAACACATTTAAACTTTGCCTCTATTTTTTCTGCCAATTTCCCTTTCAGAGTAATACTCTCTGGCCCATTATTATGGATAACTAGTTTACTGTTAAAAAAGTCATGCTCAACAAGTGTATTGAGAGTGGCTGAATCCTCAATTTTTTTATTGTAGACAACGACCACTATCGCATTATTATATCTCATTATAAACCCACCGTATGCACGAACCTATAGAGTTAACCCCATGCTGCAAAGTACCGATAAACATTCCAGGATAAAAACCCTCAATAAAAAAGGCATGTCTCATATTATTTTATTGGAACTCAGGTTGAGGGATGATGAGTCGACGAGAACACTTCATGTGTATAATAATAAAAACTCCAGGTAGAGTATGAGAGCTATTCCAAGCCCTTATAAAAACTATGTGTATGGGGGCTAGAAATTCCACCTGCCCCCATCGTTTTTCGTTCTATATTTAATTAGTCGATCATATCTATTTATCACTATCAAGACTTATCAATAAAGATTAGCGATAGCCATGTGGATTTTTGCTTTGCCAGTTCCAAGTATCACGCATCATATCATCGATACTGCGACGAACCTTCCATCCCAATTCCTGATAGGCCAGATCGGCGTTCGCCCAGAAAGCAGGCAGGTCGCCGTCGCGGCGAGACAATATCTGGTAAGGGATCGTTACGCCGGACGCTTTTTCAAATGCTTGAACCATCGCCAGCACCGAATGTCCTACACCGGCCCCCAGGTTATAAGCCTTGAAGCCGTTGATCTTCGCCAGATGATCCATCGCTTTCAGATGCCCCTCAGCCAGATCCATGACGTGGATGTAATCACGCTCGCCCGTGCCGTCTTTCGTTGGGTAGTCGCCGCCGAAAATGCCCAGCCTCTCCAGCTTGCCGATCGCCACCTGAGATATGTACGGCAATAGGTTATTGGGAATACCGTTGGGGTCTTCACCAATCAAACCTGATTCATGGGCACCAACCGGGTTAAAATAGCGTAAAGCGATAATCGAGAACTGTGGCTCCGCTTTAGCGAAATCTTGCAAGATCTGCTCTACCATCAGCTTAGATGTGCCATATGGGCTGGTTGTCCCACCGATGGGCGTCGTCTCTACATAAGGTACCGGCGAATTGGCACCATAAACGGTGGCGGACGAACTAAAGATGAAAGAATGTACGCCAGCACGACGCATCGTATCCAACAACACCAGCGTGCCTGTAACGTTATTCTGATAGTATTCCAGCGGTCTACTCGTAGATTCCCCCACCGCCTTAAGACCGGCGAAGTGGATCACGCTCGTAATCGAGTGCGCTTCAAAGATGCGATGCAGGCATTCAGCATCCTGAACATCGCCTTGGTAAAACACGGCGGCTTTTCCCGTCAGTTTCTCCACCCGCTGCAATGACTCCGCAGATGAGTTAGACAAATTGTCTAACACCACTACGTCTTCGCCGCGCTCTAGCAAAGATAAAACGGTGTGAGACCCGATGTAACCAGCACCGCCGGTGACTAGAATTGCCATATCATATCCTCATGTAATTGCGGATGATTATTATTAAATAAAATCATCAACTATTAGCTAAATCATTCCACAGCTATTATAGCTCAGCATTAATTTTAATTAACCCTACCCTTTTGAGAAAGAGAGTTTTTAATGAATTCAATGGAATTGGCGCGGAAAGACGCTAAAATCTCATTTACATGACGGTAGTCAATGGAAGCATTAAGGAGGCTAACATTGACTTCAGCCAAATCACTTACCAATCGATTTTCAAGACCAAAAATCTTTAACAAAGATAAAAATCTTGCTGACCCCCTAGCCTTGTTAGAAATAGCAACAAAAGGTTTATTGAAAATAATTGAAAAAACTGTCCCATGAAATGAATCCGTTACAACAAAATCGGCATCATGAAATGACTTAAGCCATGCTTCAACCGGCGGATATTGGTAGTTATCCATATCATGAATATCAAAAGAATCTTTTTTTGTTTTCTTTGGATATGTCGTAAACAACTCTTTTCCCAAGGACTCGGATATGCCTTTCATAAAGTTAACTTTATCATCATTCGAGTCTAGAATATAATTAAATATTTTTCCAGAATTATCAGGAAGGCCGCTATTTTTAAAAACATCGATATAATCGTTTCTCATCAGTAGGAGTGTTGGATCAAGGACATGCTCTGCGAAGACATCAAAATGCTCACGGCACATTTCGACCCCCAAAGACTCACGTACGGATATTGCATCAAAACGCTTAACTAGGGTCTTACATAACTTCAACTCTTCGTTTGAATATTCCCACACATCAGAGCCAAAAGAAGCAGCATATGCTATTTTAATTATGTCATCATCTTCTTTCAGAAAACTAAAAAAGAACGGGCCAATCTTTGGTGTGTATTTAGGGCGCCAAACTTGGTCACTACCCACAATTACAGCATCAAAATTTTCTTTATCGAAAAAATGCTTTACTTCCTCTTCACTGTAATAGTCAGAAGATATATTAATATTTTTTCGTATAAATTCAGCATGATTAAACTCAATTACTTTAATCTCATCCTCTGTAATGGGATAAGTAGATAGGGTGCGGTCAGCTAAAAGAATTCTTTTGATCTTGGATACCGTTTTTCTCAGTAGACCACGTCGATGACCTTTTTTATAGTTGACAGTAACCGGAGTATGCCCCATTTTTTTTAATATCATTTGCAACGCAAAATTCTGAACATTTCCGCCGTAATTATGATTTAGCGGAACAGTTAAAATAGCTACCTTCATTTATTACCCCCAAAAAAATTTTTAAACCTATCTTTAATACGAATATATTTATGATTTATCGATGTTTTCTGGTTAAGTCGCACCAGATAGGGCTGAAGCCTTTCATTAAAAGAAACAATTTCTTTTGTTTCTTTCCAGAACTGAATGCTTTTCGCCCTGGTAATAAGTCGTTCTTTTTGTACCAAATCAAAGAATATGCTCTGTTTAACCAAAAAACGCTGTCTTCTTTTAGGAAAAGAGAGATTATTTTTTCTGGCATGGTTAACTCGATATAACAATCCTTTATGCCGATGATTAAAACTTCCTTGCTGTGATGCTTTAACTCGATCAATATCGAGGGCATCCAATTTCAAATCACCGTTATCGATACCTTTAGCTATGATCTGAGCAGCCAATTCACTTCTAGCGATAACTATACTATTACCTAACCCATCCAGACTATAAGGCTTTATCCAAGCATCTCCCAACGATATATCGGCAAGTTCAGTGGTAACATCGTCGCAAAAATCACATGCATTAGATTTGAATAATCCAGTTCCCCACATATCGCCTAAACGCTGCATCTCCACAACATGTATACGATTACTATATTTCCCTTCACACGAGAACTTATAATCTGATGCATAGCTCTCTCTGTTCTTTACCCTGTATTCAGGGTGTGAGTATTCAGATTCACATCCAGCGGACTGTGCAAGAAAATCAGTGTAATACTTGCTTTTTAAACCACCGCAAATTATCCCAACTAAAAATGGAATTTTCTCTCTTAACTCAGGATGGAGTTTTTGTTTTAATCTAATTGCTTTAATAAAACACGCAACGCCAGAAACAGCAACACGACCATCAATCTTTTCTATTTCTGTAAAAAGCGACTCTAAAGTCACTGGATAATATCTGGTTTTTGATATGGTTTTTATATCTTCAATGGAACTGAAAAGTTGATAGCCATAGCGCCCATTAATTTCTTTAACAACGAAAAGAAAGTCCACAGAATTAGAGCAGAGCAGTTTTTCAAAAACATAAGTTGCGATACCTCCAGATGATGATGTTTCTCTATATCTTGATGAGTAGCCAACATATAGCGAATTATACACCCCCAACGAACTATCACTATGTCTATACCCTTTTATAAACTCTTTTGCTAAAAAGTCCTCATCATATTTATTTTCTAAATTAAATGGACAAACCCGTTCCATATCACCCACGTGAGATTGAGCAGTAACTTTCGGCGTTAAAAAACCATCATCATTCCACTCCATATAGGAAGACCCACTTTTATCTTCCGATATACATATCCCGCAACCAGTACACAAGTTATTTTTGATTATTTTTTCTATAGTCATTTTAACTTCCTTAACACATAATCAAACAAATAGGTTCTTTCTTTTGAAGATACTACGACTATAAAGAAAACAAAGAAAGAGAGAAGAGAGTGCACACCAAGCATTAGAATCGTCTTTATCACTCCACCATAAACAACATAGCTTTTCAAAAGTAAATTTATTGCCAAGGATAATAGTGCCGCACAGATACAAGGGATAATGACACTACGATAATATACAGAAGCGGCAAAGTTTGAGTTCTTACATAGGAAATAAACCCTAAGATTTAAATTAATTAAAGATGTCAAAATTAATGGCAGAAATGCGCTGTAAGCAGGATATCCTAAAGAATATATCAAATATGTCAGCGGGAGACTGATAAAAACAAAAAAGCCCACGACCATTTGGTATACCTTTATATTTCCTGAAGCTTGTATGCCCGCAATTATACTAGATGAGAAACTATCAATAAGAGCCACAACCAGAACAAACCTAATAAATGTTGCTGTAAATTCAGGCGTACTTGAAAGCCACAAAGCAAGCACTTTATCTGTGCAGAGGAGTATTGGCATGCTTAATACAAACAATAACGTAAACGTATATTTTGAACCAATCATTATTAGACCGCTATGTCTTTCTATACTTCCATCTGCATATGTTTTAAAAATTTGCGGCCTAATGGACATTACAAGTGATTGTGTCAACGATGACAGAGCATTCAATACAGAGCTAGAAAGTGCATATGCAGCATTTACTGTCGTGGAGAAAAATAAATTCATGGTGATATTGATACCTTGCGTTCTACAGATGAATGCAAAATTACCAAAAACGTTCCAGAATGAAAAAATAGAAATTGACTTCATTATTGCAAGAGAGACTCTCCCTCCCACGAGGGAATATTTAAACTTACTAATGCAATAGGATAAATATATAACAAAAACCAACAATGACGACATTAACAGTAAGGTTGCATAAATTGATAATTTATTTTGTGATACTATTGAAATCAAAAAAGATATTATCAATTTAGAGATTACATCAAAAATTGACATGTATGCATAAAATGACATTTTCTCATGAGCTATAACCAGCGCATTTAACGGCGTTTGCATTATTGATAAAAATATAGCCAACACTGCGAGAAAATATAATTCCTTTGCTACCTCTACTGAACCAGGTGGAATATTTAGGAAATTACTCACCACATAGTCTCTTGCCATCATAAGAGCAGCAAGAAAGACAGCACCAAGAATTAAATATGAAAGAAAACTATTAATAACTATGTTTTTTAACTCTTGAACATCATTTTTACCAATACTGATAGAAATGAACCGCTGAACTGATTCATTCATTGCAGACGATAAAAAAACAGTAAAACCAACAATACCATAAACTACGCTATATAGGCCATAGTCCGATGCACCCAACTGTTGAAGGACCACCCTGGTGGTATAGAACGAAATAATTACGGCTAATACTGTACGAATTGCAAGAAAAAGACTATTTTTCACAATGATTTTATTTTTCGACATTCGCTTTAATCTTCACATATCATGCCATTCATCTTAAAATCTTACGACCTTATAAATCGCATAATGGCCAGAATAAAAAACAACCATCAAAATACGCTTCCTTGAATATTGTTCAGCGTATTTAGACAGCCTCCGTATAATGCCCAGAATGTCACATAAAAAAATCAAGCACACTTAACCTCGTAATTATCTAAGGTATTTTTTTATCATCCTGTAAAGCTTGACACAAATCACATATGCATTGAGTTTTGATAAAATTATGAAAATAAATTCACGGAAAGAACTTACGGGATATATTCTCTCCTCGAAAAATTCATGCTCTTTCTTATAGAAGGAAAATAAATCACCATCTGAATATTGAGATAGCAAGCGAACATTTTTTAAAATATGCTTTTTGATTTCCGACCTTACACTACCCTTATGCGTCATCAAAAAACTGATTGTATCCCGCTCTGCCTGCAATCTGTTATCAAATATTTTTTTGTTAAATGTTGATGACAGCGTACCGTTAGCGTACACATAGTATTTATACAGCAACTCATTCGATACAATCACCTTTCTTATTCTTTTAAATACATTGAGGTTAAAGTTAAAATCCTCGGAGCAAATCATTCCTTCGTTAAACAACACATCTAAAATAGGTTCCCTTTTATATATTTTGTCCCATAAAGTGCCATCTGATGCCGGATGCCAATAGTCATTACTTAAACTATTATGTTTCACTAAAAAGCTAATGCCACTTAAGACCTCATTGCTTCTGATGTTTTGCTTTAGGATTCCATTTTGAGTATAGTAAGTTTCGTATGAAAAAATAAAGGCATCAGCATCCGGGTTGTTTTCTATAACAGAAAACACATTGCTTAAATTATCTAAGATAACATCATCAGGATCACAAAACCAAATATATTTCGATGTAGACGCCAGTAGCCCAGCATTTCTCGCCGACGAAACGCCACCATTAGATTTATTTATTAAAAAAAAGTTAGTTTTATCTTCGGAGGAAATAAATTCCAATACTTTAGATTCCGTACCATCCGTAGAACCATCATTGACTAATATTATATTAACTTTTTCCTTATCTATCTTTGAAGCCGAAAATAAGAAATTTTCAATCACATTTATCTGATTGTACACGGGAACAATAATGTCAATCGTTTTCTTACTTACCATCCTCATTCACCATTCACCATAAAAAACCTCTAATATGCAAGACTTCAGAACTCTGATTTCTACTTTTCTTTATCTGACAGCAATAGACTTAGGATTTCGTCAGCCTTTTCTCGCATCAACGTAACGTTAGCACGAGACTCTACGTTCAGTCGAACAACCGGCTCAGTATTCGAAGCTCGCAGGTTGAAACGCCAGTTTGCAAACGCCATGCTGATGCCATCGGTATAGTCCACTTCGTCTGCCTGCAACATATAGTGTTGCTTAACGCTTTCGATAGACACGGCTGGCTGAGCCAGTTTGATATTGATCTCACCAGAAGAGGGGTAGGCGGCAATGCGATCCTGTACCAGCTGTCCCAGAGTTTGTCCCTTCACACTGACCAGTTCAGCGACCAGCAGCCACGGGATCATCCCACTGTCGCAATAAGCAAAATCACGGAAATAGTGGTGAGCGCTCATCTCTCCGCCATAAATGGCATCTTCCGCACGCATGCGTTCCTTAATGAAAGCATGGCCGGTTTTCGACATCACGGGCACGCCCCCGGCACCGGTGACGACATCGACGGTGTTCCAACTCAGACGTGGATCGTGGATGATCTTCGCGCCCGGCTGTTTCTGCAAGAAGGCCTCCGCCAGCAGGCCGACGATATAATAGCCCTCAATGAAATCGCCTTTTTCATCAAACAGGAAGCAGCGATCGAAATCGCCGTCGAACGCAATGCCCATATCAGCGCCATGCTCACGCACCGCATCGGCGGTATCCGCACGACACTCAGGCAGCAATGGGTTAGGAATACCGTTAGGGAAAGTGCCGTCCGGCTGGTGATGCACCTTGATAAACTCTAGCGGTACGCCCCGCGCCTTCAGTTGCACTTCAATAGCATCGATCACATGTCCCGCCGCGCCGTTGCCCGAGTTGATCACCAGCTTCAACGGTTTGAAATTTTTCACGTCGACGTAGGACAGAATATGTTCTACATAAGCCCCTAATACGTCCTGGCGAACATAGTTACCGCGCGTTGCCGTTGGCATCTGAAATTGGTTTTTCTCCGCCAGTTCTTGGATTGCCCGTAACCCGGTATCGCCGCTAATCGGGCGAGAGCCTTCACGCACCAACTTCATGCCGTTGTAATCGATAGGGTTATGGCTGGCGGTGACTTCCACGCCACCATCAGTTTTTAAATAGGTTGTGGCGAAATAGATTTCTTCGGTACCGGTTAAGCCGATGTCTATCACATCAGTGCCCGCATCCTGTAAGCCTTTCGCCAGCGCCAGCTTCAAACTTTCACTGGTTAACCGCACATCGCTGCCCAACACGATATTTTTGGGCTTCAAAAACTCGCCGTAGGCTCGCCCGATACGGTACGCAATGTCCTCATTCAGCTCTTCGCCCAGCTTTCCCCGAATGTCATAAGCTTTAAAACACGTCAATTTTTGCATTACCGAACCCTATTAAACTCTGCCATAGCGATCTTGCAAACGCTCAATATCATCTTCTTCCAGATAGCGCCCCGACCTGACCTCAATCATTTCCAAATCGATTTTTCCCGGGTTTTCTAGCGTATGGACACTGCCCGCAGGAATGAAGGTAGACTGATTCTCCGACAAAAAGAACTCTTGACCATCAACGTTAACTCTTGCAGTCCCACTCACGACGACCCAATGTTCGGCACGGTGGAGATGGCGTTGTACCGACAGCCCCTCCCCTGGTCGCACAATGATTTTCTTCACCTGGAAGTGCGTGCCGCTGTCGATGTCGCAAATTTTGCCCCAGGGACGATAAGCGGTGGAATGCTGGCGAAAATGATGAAGATTGCGCTTTTTCAACTCCTCAACGATCTTCTTCACCTCTTGGACTTTATCTTTAGTAGCAATAAGCACGGCATCACTGGTTGTAACGACAACCATATCATTCACCCCAATCGTTGCTACCAATGCTGAATCAGAGGAAATGTAATTGTTATTTGAGTCAATAGAGATAACTTCACCAACACTTACATTGCCTAAATTGTCTTTTGCAGACACCCCCCACAGTGACGACCAGGAGCCTACATCACTCCATCCTGCATCTATTGGGATCACAACGGCATCCTGGGTTTTTTCCATAACGGCATAATCAATGGAGTCACTCGGACAGCGTTGAAAAACTTCCTGCTCTACACGAATGAAATTCATATCGCGTTGACTTTCAATAACTGATTCCTTAGCCGACTGATAAATGTCAGGGCTGAATTTTTCCAGCTCGCTGAGGAACTTATCAGTTTTGAACATAAACATGCCGCTATTCCAGCTATACTCACCGGAAGCCACATATTCTTTTGCCTTCTCCAGGCACGGCTTCTCAACAAAAGAATCAACTTCAAAGCACTCCTTCGAGAGACTGCTTCCACGTTTGATATACCCATATCCTGTCTCCGGGTGTTCAGGTATGATACCAAACGTTACCAAACGATCTTGTGCGGCAAACTGTGCAGCTACATTGATTGCCTCATGAAATCTATCAACTTTGGTAATCAAATGATCGGCAGCCAACACCAACAACACGCTGTCAGGTGCTTCTTCTGCAGCCAAATTCGCCGCTAAGGCCACAGCCGGTGCAGTATTCCGACCAATAGGTTCCAAAATAATATTTGAACCAAGTTGACCTATTTCTCGCAACTGCTCAGCGACCAAAAAGCGGTGCTCTTCATTACAAATCACTAATGGGGATGCCACTTCCAGATTAGAGCTATTTTCCAACCGCACTAAAGTTTGTTGCAGCAAACTTAATCCACTATCGTCAATTGATAGGAATTGTTTAGGAAAAGATTCTCTTGACAACGGCCAGAGTCGACTGCCTGTCCCACCGGCCATAATTACCGGAATTATTTTAGACATAATTAGCCCCTTCACCATCCTGTTATTTTAAATAGATCTGAAATTATTTCTAGCCAAAAGAAAAGCAGTCGGAATTTATAACACTACCTTTATTGCCGAGCTAAATATAATTTCACATAAAACTATAAATAAGCGGAAATACACAAAACCATCAACTAGAGACACCGTAATTATAAATATTATGTAATGATAAGCTCATTATCCTACCAGGCAGTGTTAGTCCTACTTTCCACAACTCTTGTTGGCACCACAGAGAACCCAAATAAAATCAATAAGTTAATTTGCTAAATTTCATAATACAACGCTACCGCCCTTGGCTTCCAGTTACCAATCACTGATCCATGCCTCAGTTTGTCATCATTATTGTTCATGACTACACCTTGCTTTCAGTAAACATGCAGGGTAAGTGATGAAAATGAGATGGTGTACTACATCCCTTAACGCCATTACGCTTATAAAAAGACTGGCAGGACATATCTATCTCGCCTAATCATTAAAGCGTTAACATAACGTATAAACACAAAAAAGAGCAGCATTGAGCTGCTCTTTCAGATTTATACTTAGGGTAGGCAGAACTGTTCGCTGAAATATTGGTCAATGGCCTGAGGAAAAATACTGCGCCACGCGCAGCACATCCTTCTCGTCCAACGTGCCGGAGTCGCTCAGCAGGGTAATCCAGGACTTGATGTAGGTGTACTTGGCAGAAGCCAGATCCCGCTGGGCGCTATAGAGCTGCTGTTCGGCGTTGAGCACATCGACGTTGACGCGCTGCCCCGCCAAGACGCTTTGCCGGGTCGCCGTCACCTGCGTGGTCGCCGACTTCACCGCCAGTTCGTAGGCCGCCAGCTTGGCGCGGCTGCTGATGCACAGATTGAACTGTTTGCGCAGATCGTTCAGCGTCGAGCCAACCTGCGTGTCCATCTCGGCCATCGCCTGGCCGTAACGTGCCGCTGCCTGCCGCGTTGAGGCCGCCACGCCGCCGCCTGAGTAAATCGGCAAACTCACCTGCACCCCGATACTGTCGGTTCGGTATTTCTGGTTAACCGTGTTGTCGCTGCTGGAATCGTTCTCCGAATGCGAAGCATAGAGTTGCACGTTCGGCATAAAGCCGGCGCGGTTTCTCTCTACCTCGTATTTTGCCGCATCGACGCCATGGCGCGAGGCCGCCAGCACCGGGTTATTCTCCAGGGCGATCTTTTGCCACTCTTCGAACTTCGACGGGATCAGCGGCGCCACCTGGAACTTGCCCGGCCGTAAGACCTGCAGTTCATCCAGTTGATTCAACGGCACGCCGATGATCACCTCCAGCTCGCGCTGTGCGGCATCCAGCGCGTCGCGCGCCTCGATCACCTGCGCCTCGGCCAGGCTGTAGCGCGCCTGCGTTTCGGAAACGTCGGTCAACGTTCCCTCACCCGCGCTCATCAACCGATCGTTCAACGCCAGCTGCTCTTTATAGGCTGTTTTTTGCGCCTCGGCCAGGGCGATTTGATCTTTGGAATAGGCCACTTCGACATAGGCGCTGATCACCCTCACCGCCAGGTCGAGCAGTTTGCCGCGATAGCGTTCATCCGACATCATCGTTTGCGCCACGCCGCCTTTGTAGCGCGCATAGGCTTCATAATCGAACAGCGGCTGCGTCAACGTCACCGAGCTGGAGTAGCTGCGGTACTGCTGACGCCGCGTCGCTTCCGTAATGTTGCCAAAGAAATCGCTTTGCGGGTATTTCTGCGTTTGCCAGTTGCGCGGCGAATTCTGGTAGTTCAGCGATACCTTCGGCAGCAGCCCCGCCCTGCCGATATTTTCGTTCTCATCTCCCGCTTCTTTTTCTTTTATAGCCGCCCGGAAGGTCGGGTCCTTTTCTAATGCCAGCGAATATGCGTCTAAAATCCCTATCGAATAAACCGGCGCAGACATCGCAAACAAAAGGGTGCCGATAACCAGACCGGCAGCCTGTCGTTTTGAATGAATCAAAATTATTCCTCGGTTAATGAAGTATGAGCGCGATCCAAAATAGGTTTAAACAGATAGCTCAGCAGCGAGCGTGACCCCGTTTTCACGAACACCTCCACCGGCATCCCCGGCTTGATGTCCTCGCCACTGAGCATTTTCATGCCCTCCGGCGAGACCGTGACCTGCATCTGGTAGTAAGGTTCGCCATTGGTTTTGTCGACCAGACGATCGGCGGAAACCAGCGTGACCGTTCCCGGAATTTTCGGGGTTTTGTTTTGGTTGAAGGCGGTAAACATCAGATCCACCGGCAACCCGTTGTACACCTTATCGATCAGGTCAACTTTGAGGCGAGAATCCACCACCAATGTCGCCTGGCTGGGTACCACGTCCATCAGGTGGTCACCCGCTCCCACGACGCCCCCCTGAGTGAAGATATTCAATCCGACCACGGTGCCGTCCACCGGTGAGGTGATGGCGGTGTTGCCCAGATCGAAATCGGCCATTTGCAGCTTATTGCGGAACTCGCTGGCGTCCATTTGGGTTTGTGCCAGCTGCGTTCTGACCTCGCGCTGATAGTCGGCGAAGCGCTGATCGATGCGTTGCTGAGATTCCTGCAGCTGCTTTTGCAGTTGGCCAATCCGCCCGACGGTTTCATCGATACTGCTGTTCACCTCGGCGAACTGGCGCTGAATTTCCAGATAGCGGTTGCGCGGCAGGTAACCGTCCGCCGCCAGCTGTTTCATGCTGTTCATCTGCTCACGCAGGCTGGAGAGCTGGATCTGTTTGTTGGCGCGAGAGTCCTGCAGGCCTTTCAATTGGAAACGGATCCCGTCCATCGACTGCTTATAACCGTCAATTTCACTTTGCAGCCCTTGGCGACGGGAGGCGAACAGCTGCGTCTGCAGCGCAATGATCTCCGCGACGCGCGGCTGATCTTTAACCTGAGCGAAAACAGGGGAAAAAGTGACCTTGCTCAGACCGTCCCGTTCAGCCAGCAAGCGCCCTTCGGTCGCCAGCGTGGTGTAATACTGATCGCGCAGCGAATCGACCTGCGCCTGTGCCTGCACCTGGCTCAACTGCACCAGGACTTCGCCGGCTTTCACCTTGTCGCCGTCTTTCACCACGATATTTTTGATGATGCCGCTGGCCGGTGCCTGCACCGTTTTACGGTTGCCGGAAACGGTTACCGATCCCGGCGACGCGACCCCTTTGTCCAAAGGTGCAAACGCCGCCCAGGCCAAGAAACCGAACACGCCCACACCCAGCGCCAACCACCCGAGACGGGTATAACGGCGCTCATCCAGCGGGATCTGTTCTGAGTACGAGTCATTCGGCTCGCCAATATGCGTAGACATACCAACTCCTTTGACTGCCGGCGGCGCAACGGCGCCGCCAGGCCAGTTCACGGCTTAATTAATTTGAGTTTTAGGAATATCGCCTTCATCCGGCTCGGAGTTCACCGCACGCACCGCCTGCGTAGGCACCTGCGCTTTTTGCGCATTCGCCAAGGCCTGCAGCACCTGCTGCGTTGGGCCAAACGCATTGACGTTCCCGTTAACCAGCAGCAACAGCTTGTTGGTCATCGCCAGCAGATTGGTGCGGTGCGTAATCAGGATCACCGTCTTATTCCGCTGTTTAAGGAACGTAATGGCCTGGTTCAACGCCCGCTCGCCGGCATCGTCCAGATTGGAGTTGGGTTCATCCAGCACGATAAGAGAGGGATCGCCATACAGCGCACGCGCCAAACCGATACGCTGTTTCTGACCGCCGGAAAGCCCGGCGCCTCCGCTGCCAATAACCGAATCATAGCCATTGGGGAAGCGCAGAATCAGCTCATGCACACCGGCCAACTTAGCGGCTTCAATGACCTTCTCTGAGTCGATCTCGTTAAAGCGAGCGATATTCTCGGCGATAGTCCCGGCAAACAGCTCAATGTCCTGCGGCAGATAGCCGATATACGGCCCCAACTCATCCTTGTTCCACTGATAGATGTCAGCATTATCCAACCGAACAATCCCTTCACTGACCGGCCAAATGCCGACCAGCAAACGAGCCAGCGTCGATTTCCCCGACGCGCTCGGGCCAATGATCCCCAGCACGTCACCAGGCTGAATGGCAAAACTCACGTTATGCAATACCGCATCGCCTTTGGATCCCGGCGGCGTAGCGGTGACGCCTTCTACGGCAAGCACCCCTTCCGGACGCGGCAAGGACATACCGGTACCACGTTGCGGGTGCGTTTCCAGCAGCTTGACCAACCGGCCATAAGAAAGCTTCGCCGCGCTGTAGCTCTTCCAGACGTTAATAACCTGCTCAATCGGCGCCAGCGTTCGCCCCATCAGAATGGAGCCGGCAATCATCATACCGGGCGTGATGTGCCCATCGATAGCCAGCCACCCCCCCAGCCCCAACACCAGTGATTGCAGCGACATGCGCACAAACTTGGTGATCGACGTGACCCGCGATGCGCGTTCGCTGGCGATGCGTTGGCTGTTCAAGAATCGCTGGTGCAGACCGAACCACCGGCGTTTCAGGTTAGGCAACATCCCTAAAGCCTCGATCACTTCGGCATTTCGCAGATTGGTGCTGGCCAACGTACCGGACATAATCGACAGCTTGCTGGCTTCCGCCAGCGGCTTTTTCGACACCATTTCGTTGATCACCGCCAATGCGATCAACAACAGTGCACCGACCAGGGCGAACAGCCCCAACCAAGGGTTAAAGAGGAATATCACCAACAGATAGATCGGAAACCACGGTGCATCAAAGAAGGCGAACAGCGCGCTGCCGGTGAGGAATTGGCGCAGATTGGTCAAGTCGCTCAGCATCTGGCCGGCGTCAGAAGAACCGTTTTTCAGATTCGCCTCGTAGGCCGCAGTGTAGACTCGCGTGTTGAGACGCATATCCAGCTGACTGCCGATACGGATCACCACCATGCTGCGCACGTATTCCAACAGCGACATCATGCCGAACATGCCCAGCATGATCAGCGTCAGCATCAACAGCGTGATTTCATTACGCGAAGGAAGCACCCGGTCGTAAACCTGGAGCATATAGATAGAAGGAACTAGCATTAATAAATTAATAAATGCGGTAAATATGCCAACGGTCCAAAAAACCTTACTGCGAGTCCGTATAACATCCGCAATTTCATTGCGCGGTATAAATTGATTCACTTTCTGCCCTTACATCATGTGCACTGTCAGTCAAAATCCGCATTGGACTCTTATAAGGAAAATCCTAAAAAGGGAAAAATAAAATAAATCCTAAAGAACCCCCACCCCAGACATGCTCGAGACTGCAGATACTTTTTCTAACTATAGGTAGAGAAAGTGGATATCAGCAAGGCCGTAAGCAAAAAAAATCGCCTCACGAACTACAGAAAAAAACAAATGAAAACAGTGAGGTAAATAGTAGACAGGGCAACGCGAGTTTAGTACGAAAGGGAATAAATTAGAGATAATGACGTAGTTCACAATTTTCAAAGAATACGGGGTGTTTACACACCCCGTATTATTGATTGACTAACAGTTTCAATGGGCATTATAACCCACTGGAATTCATCCTTACGCGTAGTGCAGAGTATCCACCAATTGCTGGTGGTTTTGCCCTGTCAGGTATACCACGGTATCGTTGAGGTCCAGCGTGTGGTTATCGTTGTTGTCGATAATTACATACGAGCTTGCAGTGTTGCCGCCACCGCTGAATACAACGGATGCCACACCCACTTTCGCCGTCAGCGAGTTGCTGCTATCCAGACCCAAGATACCACCCAACAGGCCGATAACGCCGTTGGTCAAACCGCCCACCAGTGTCCCCAACAACGCATCCAACGTGTCGGCAGAGCGCGTACCGTAGTTCGCTACCGCAGTGCCGCTGGCGTCATCGGAAATAGTCAGGCCGCCATGGTTCACGTCGACAATCGAGTCCTTGAGGCTATTAAAGTCCTTGATGGTCACACCCGCCTGCGTGTTACTCGCCTTGATGTCATAGGTGTTGGCACCTGCGCCACCGGTCAGCGTGGTGTTGCCAATCACGCCCAGGGTATCGGCAGCACTGGAGCCTTCTACGGTCATCTGGTAACCGTTCAGGCCCAACGCCGTCAACACCGGCGCCAACAGGTTGGTGGTAATGACGCTCAGCGGCAGAATGTTCAGCAATTGAACGATGATACCGTCACCGGTACCGCCATGGCTGGAGTCGAGATTCAGACCCCCGGTGTTGGTGGACGCATTGATATCACGCACGTTGCTGAAACCGCTGCCCAACGTCAGATCCAGCGCGTGATCACCGGTCACGTTGATGGTCTGAACCTGCGCATTGGTGCCGGCCAGTGACAGAATGTTGTCAAAGCTGCCGGTACCGCCTGAGGCCACGTTCACCGTGGTCAGAGCGGTGCCCAACAAGGCGCTGCTGCTGCTGTTAAGGGTAATGGCGCCGGCATTCACATTGGAAGAACTCACCGCATCAAAGTTGATATTGAAATGATCGGTGGCGTTCTGCACGAAGGTGAAGTTCAGCGTACTGGCGGAAGTCGCGTCCCCTTTCACTTCCAACTGCGCGGCGTTGCCACCGGCGGCGTTAATGACGTTGACGTTAGCCAGACCGGAGATCACAAAACCTTGTGAGCCCAGGTTGGTGGCCGCCGCGTTCTGCGTAACCGTGCCGCCCGTGGTGCCTTCCACCGTAGATGTGCCGTTGGTCAGGCCAAAGTCAAAGGTATTGGTTGGCGTAGTGACGCTAGTGGTGGTCGGTGAACCAATCAGCGGTGTCGTAATCAGCGTACCAACAGACTTACCGATATAGCCAGTCAGGTCGATCTTCTCGAAGTTCGAGAAGTTGTTGGCGTTGCTGGTCACGGTGCTGGTACGAACGCCCAAGGCGTTCTGGTTGGTCACGACGGTTTTGGTGATGAAGTTGGCAGAGATGGAATCCGTGCCGGTGCCGCCGTCAGCCTTGACGGTATTGGCAACGGTGTTCGCACCGCCGGAAACCGCGTTACCCGCCCAGTGCAGGCTGTCGTTGCCGGCGCCGAGATTAAACTGCGCGGTACCGGTCGCGATGTTAGCCGTCGAAGTCACGACCACGTTGTCTGAACCGGAGCTGGCGTTCAGAATGACGTTGCCGTTGTTGACAGTCACCGCCACGCCAGGGTTGACGCCGTTATCAGACAGGTTAACCGTTGCAGCGCTGGTGCCGTTGATGGTCAGGTTAGCCAGGTGATCGGCGAACTTCAGGTTGACCAGGCTGGCGGCGTTGGCGTTCAGTTGAACATTCGTCAGTACAGCAGTTTCGGCGTTGCTGATTTGGTGAGATGCGCCGGTGTTGACGGTGCCCGTCGCGTTGCCGCCGGCGGCCGTTGCCGTCAGAGACGCAGCGGTTTTGTACAACAGGCTGGTACCGATGTCATATTCGAAAGCATGCTGTTGGGTTACGGTAATATTATCTGTAGCCGTTGAGTTCCGCAGGTCGTTAATAATAGCCTGAGTAATCAATGCCTTAGATGAAAGCCCACTATAAAGTGCAAGCTGTGCAGCCGTAGCAGCAGCACCATGAACTGCGGTATATACATGCTGGATAAAATCATCGCCAGATAATTGCGCACCTTTGCGCTGGAATTCGCTAGAAGCTAATGCGCTGGTAATAAAATTGGTGTATGTCGCACCAGATGCTAAATGCTTACTCCAGCTATCCAACCCAACCGCATCAATACCTCGCTCCGGTATCGCCCAAAATACAGCAGATGCCTGCTCTTGGAATTTAAGGTCAGGCAATTCCCCAGCAGCATAGACCTTTGTCGCCACAGAAAATGCTTCTTTTGCGGCAGCATCTGAACTACTAACGGTTCCACGCAGCGAATTTATGAAATTAACAATGACTTCGCCTCGAGTTGCGCCACCCTGCAATTCAGCCAAGTAAGTGTTTAACTCCGAACTATCTGGTGGACGCTTAAAGCCTTGCTCAAAAAGCCTAGTAATAAAATCCTGATTATTTAACGTGTTAATATAACTACGTTCATTGACAAAACTCTGAGCGGCGAAAGCGAAAGTTCTCGAGCCATCGTTAATTGCTGCCCCCCAATAGTTCACCCCGGCAGCTGATTGTACAGAGCCGAGAACATAATAAATTGCCAAAGCATCAGCGGCCCCACTCCCGGCTATAGCGGCAGGATTTGCTGATGGGTATAACACCGCGTCGATTTTATTATCAAACGCATTTTGCTGGGAAAGGATTGTTGCATCAAACCCATTATAATGTAATAAACCATCAACTAATCCCCCCACAATGCTTGCGACGGGTTGTCCTCCGGCGAGTAACCCCGCTAAAACACCAGCATCAGGTGCGGCACCATAGACATTAGTATATACCGCACTAACGATATCGCTGATACTTTTCCCATTATACAGAGCCTTACCTGCGCTGGAAGAGAGAAGTTGAGCTACATACTGTGCTGAGGTTGCTCCATTTTCGATAAACTGCCCGGCACTATCGTACGTTGCCGAGGATGCTGCTTTTCCTAATACTGCATAATAAAGTGCAGCACTAGCCTGCTGTGAGACAAGAGATGACATATGTATTC
The DNA here is from genome assembly GCF_052168755.1 of Serratia sp. CY43202. Classification (NCBI taxonomy): domain Bacteria; kingdom Pseudomonadati; phylum Pseudomonadota; class Gammaproteobacteria; order Enterobacterales; family Yersiniaceae; genus Serratia; species Serratia sp. CY43202. Next base: position 19,033 of record NZ_JBJNMB010000004.1, on the reverse strand, counting down.
TCCTAGAGAAGCCATTCAAAAACGTTACAGACAGCAATTTGCTGCTGAATAACAAACAACAAAAAGAAATAAAAAAGAAAAAAATCAATTGGTTGCAAAGTTTTACATTCCTACAGTCCTCCTGCAGTCAAAGAAGTAGATACCTACAAAGAAAGTATCTAAACTCAATGATGTCAAGGGAGAACATGTTTATCCTGTTATGTTATGTCCCGAAACCTTTTCAGTTCAGGAGATGAAAACCAAAAAATAGGAATAGTCTCATTTACTTTTGAAAATCACAATAAATTGTAAAATCAGAAAATTAGTTAACAAAAACCTAGAAGGACAAGGCAAATGCTGTTACGACAAAGAAAAGCAACCCTCATAAAAGTAGCACTAACTGTAATGTTTTCGACTATATCTATTCAAAACAGTTACGCCTTCGAGATGGGTATTAATACGCACTTGCGCTGGTACCCTGAAGAACAAGATCACTATCTAGAGTTGATTAATAACTATGGTTTCAATTCATTTCGTGATGATTATCTCTGGGCACTAATTGAGCAGCAAAAAGGCGTTTATCAAACAATTTCAAAAATCAATCGAGTAGACACGTCTTTTTTAATATCAAAAGAAAACTATGGAATGAACCCCATCGCAGTTTTAGCCTACGGTAATGATTTATACGATAAAGGTGGGTATGCGAGTAATGATGAAGCTATCGCCGCTTACGCAAACTATGCATATTGGACTGCAAAGAGATTTAAAGGAAAAGTCAAGTATTACGAGATCTGGAATGAATGGATGTCGGGAACAGGCACTCATAATAAATCACCAACCCCCCCTCCTGTTCAGATATATTTCAAGCTGATACAACAAGCATCCATAGCAATAAAGAGAGCCAATCCTGACGCTATTGTTATTGCCGGTTCATTTAATCCCTTAGTAAGCTATGGACAAAAATGGTCGAATGACTTGATAAAACTTGGCATGCTGAATTATATAGATGGCATATCAATACACCCATATAGCTTTAAATCTACTGATAAATCGCTCAATACTCCGGACGGAAATATTGAGAAGATAGATGAATACCAAGCAGAATTGAAGAGACTCGCAGGCAAGGAAGTCCCTATTTACATTACAGAAATTGGAGTGCCAACCAGTACAGGAAAATTCGGATACAGCGAAGACTATGTCGCCCAATACATAGTTAAATATACACTCCTTGCAAAATCCAGGGGGTATATAAAAGGAGTGTGGTGGTATGATTTAAGCGATGATGGCGATAACAGCAAAAATATAGAGCACAGATTTGGATTGCTCAATAAGAATGAGAGTAAGAAGCCTGCTATGGAATCTTATGGGAAAATTGCCGACTTGATAAAAAACTATACGATTAAAAATTATAATGTAACAAGCGATGGCAAAGTGAATTTAATCTTCAGTAATGGAAAGAGAGAGGCTCGAGTCACTTGGAAAAGAAATTATAATCAGGAAGGGGGAAATTCAACGATGAGCAAAATTATGCCACTAATGACCAGCGACAATCAATCGCCTCAGAAAATCACTGCACTTGTCATTGAAGATGCGGCACAGAAAAATCCACCATCAGTTAGCGCAGACACGCCCATAATAACATTTAGCAATCAGTAAATTTGAATTCTACTTCTATATAGATGGGCGTAGTTCTGATATAGGTTGGCACTTTTCAGTGCCTATAACGCCCGATGAACCTCGTCGGGCGTTTTTATTATAGCAACAGATATGGTCGCCGTATGTTATAGATACTCGTCGACTTCCCGACTATTTTCCCTACTTGCACAATGCCTTCATGTCTGCCAAGCAAGTATCTCCGTTTTAAGTACCGTATCTATCCATTCCGCCAGCGCAATATCCATCCGTCATCGGGCAAGGGCTACCCTATCTCTAATGTAGCACCTGCTATTCCTGTGAAAAGTACGGGACACACTGATCCTAGTTATTTACCAAGGTAATACAGTATGTCTACAAACCAGAACCATTAAATGAAAAAAGCGAGGCTATATATAGCCTCGCTTTTTTCATTTAATACATAGCAATGTATTTTTATATAATTGCATAGCATTCTACATCAAGAGCCTCTGAAAATAGTCGTTCAGATATTTTTGATGGAGAAACAATATAGGTGAATTTAGCGACCATAGCCAGCGGAATGTCATCATAATGATCTGTAAAAAAAAGATCAGGCTGACCTGAGAATTGCTCACGAACAAATTTTAATTTAATCTCATTTAATGTCTCAATAAACTCACCAGAGTGGGTAAAGTGGGCACAGATCGTGACATCAAAGCGATTAACCTCCAGGGAGAAAGGAGAGGCATAAATATCAGGTGCCGCAGTCGCTAAACATTTGATAGTATTATCCCCGAGAGCGAGCAAATCCTGACGAAGATAATGCCGAGCCAACACCTTTCCATATATTTTACCAACATAAGGCCAAAATTTTGTACGACTCTGAATTTTTAATAAAGCCACCTTAAATCCGAGGCGGTTCATTCTCCCAGTCATTCTATATACCGCAAATTTAACAACAGAAGTTAAAAAAAACCATCTAAGAAAAAAAATAGAAGTAACAAAAGAAAGAATAACCCATACTTTAAATGTGTTGAATGACACAAGAGTTCCATCAAGATCATATACAGACTTCAACTTTTCCTCCTAACATCGCTAGCCCAAGGATAACGAATAAGATACCCCTTATAGAGATAGAAATCAGGAATAAAAGCAGGTTCATCAAATGTAACATTTAACGCTGCAGTTTTAACAACCGAGTTCTCTGAAAGAAATGGCTGCAAAAAATTAATGCAATCAATAAAAGTACCACCACTGTCAACGGCATCATCAACAATTAGAATTCTCTTCCCACCTCGTAAGTGCTCCAAGTCCCCAGAGATATGGACTACAGAACCAACTGATAATATCCGCCCTGACTTACTGAATTTTCGTTCGTTGAATTTTATTTCAGCTATTCTCAACAGATCATTGACAGATCTTGGCAAGAAAGGTAAAAGTGAATCCAATCTGAGTTTAGACTTTTTCTTTGTTAAATTTCGTTGCCTCTTTATTATAACGAGTGGCACATTAATATTCTTCTCAATTCTTTCGGCGACATAACGTCCGCCAGTGGCAACACCAATAATAACATCAGGGGAAAATTCTTTAATTATTTCTTTAGACAACCGATCGCATAGCGAGTCAAAGTCGTTGCCGATAGCCGTGATAACTTTCATGTCAAAATTTTCCTATGATATTTTCATAAACAGAATAAGTATCTGCTGCGCAGCGCTGCCAACTGAAAGTATCAGCTCTTTTTAACCCTTTCTCTGACAATGAATTTCGTAGCTGAATATCACGAAAAATACTTTCCATTGCTACAACCAACTGAGATAAATCATTTGGGTCAACCAATAATGCTGCGTCACCAGCTATTTCTGGGCAAGAGCCTTCTGTTGATGTGATGACAGGAGCACCGCAAGACATCGCTTCCAGAATCGGTAGACCAAACCCTTCGGCAAAGCTAGGAAATACAAGGCAGAGTGTATTATTATATAAATGCACCAACTCTTCATTTGATATGCCCTGAAGAATTTTTATTCTATCTGGGTTATTGAATATTTTGTTTTCTAAGGGCTTGTTCGGGAATGCAGGATCAAACCCTCCAACTAAAACCAACTGCACTTCAGAATCTGCAAGTCTCTCAAATGCAGCAATAACATTATCAATATTTTTTATCGCAGCAAATCGTCCGACAAAAAGAAAATAAGGTTTAGTCACACCAAGAGCAGTAATTACATCGTGAGACTTCGTTTTATCCTTTATATGAAACTGCTCACTTGCAGCTTCATGAACAACCGTAATTTTTTCTTCATTGACTCCGAAATTATTTATTATCTCATCTCTCGTATAATGAGAAACTGCAATAATATGGTCTGCCTTTTTCAAACTGGCAGGAGTGAAAATTTCCAATCCCTTAGTCAACTTAGGATTGAAATACTGTTTATGTGTACGAAACATAACATCATGCACTGTCACAATATGCTTCGTTTTTTTGGTTGTAATCAACGGTGATAAATAATTTGTATGCAAGACGTCGAGTTTGTTACGCCATTCAGCAAGTGCAAAACCACCAAGCAGGTTCATTGGCGTCCAACCCGACACCAACTTCTTTATTTCCACTCGGTAGTCCTTTAAGAAAGGTTGCCCGGTTTGCTTGGTTAAAACAACTGCTGGATCGTCTGCCAAAAGCAATAGTCTATCATCTCGATTCATGCAAGAAACTAAATTATTAGCTAATTCTATTGTATATGTTCCAGTACCCTGGCTAACCTTTTGCATAAATCGACTATCTAGTGCGACTCTCATTGTCCATTCCCATAAAATAAACTACTACGAAGTTAGTATGCTCCATCACGCTTTAACACGACACCTATAGTTTTAAATAGAATCGCAATATCATTCCAAAGCGCCCAATTTTTAACATACCACGCATCAAAATACACACGCGTATCATAATCAATATCATTGCGACCACTAACCTGCCACAACCCTGTCATTCCGGGTTTTGCCATCAAGTAGTAGTCGACATCACCTGCATAACGTTCCAATTCTTTTTCAACAACAGGTCTTGGACCAACCAAACTCATTTCCCCACGCAGCACGTTCCATAATTGCGGCAACTCATCAAGGCTCGTTTTTCTAATAAAGGCGCCAATCTTTGTAATACGCGGATCGTTCTTCAATTTAAAGTCTTTATTCCACTCATCCCTTGCTTCGGGATCTCGTGCTAATAACTCGGCAAGCACTTCCTGCGAATTTATAACCATAGACCTGAATTTCAAACACTTAAATTTCTTTCCATTGTGCCCCACTCGTTCATGTCCATAGATAGGGCGCCCCCCATCTCTTGAAACTTTGTAAGCTAAAAAACCAAGCACAGGAGAAAGTGCGATCAAAATAAGAGCAGAACCAATAATGTCGAATGTGCGTTTAATGAAACGAGAAGAACGCTTTGCTAAATTATTGCTCACTCGAAGAATCATTACTTCATGACTGAAAATAAACGACATATCAGTACCATAAAGAGGAACACCACGGAGAGTTGGAATAACAGAAACCGACCGACAGTTATGCTTAGCCAGATTCTTAAGCCACCAGTCACGTTGCATGTGCTGTTCAAATTCAAGTGCGACGATAAATTGAGTACTATCAACATTGACATAATGCCAAAGTTCTTCTTCCGAATTAATAACTGGGATACCAAAATAATTATCTTCGCAAGGCTGATCCGTACAAACAAAGGCCACAACCTCAAAGCCCAGGACCTCTTCGCTTTGCAATGCCGCATAGGCTTCAAAGGCATTTTTTCCCGAACCAATAATAATTGTTTGTTTTTTCCACAAATTCATTTTGTTAAGGATTTTTTTGGTTAATGCTCTCCCTAGTGGCACTAAGATAATTATCAACAACCAAGAAGATAACCAAACTGAACGTGAGAAGTTCCACTTAGAAAAAGCCACAAGAGCCAAATCAAGAACAGCAAAAATCACTAGCGTTCTGATGACCTCCTTGAGCTCAAACCAGAATGGTTTTCTATATGTATAGTGTCTGAGCCTTGTCCAGAACCAAAGAACACATACTACCGATATAACAAACTGAGCAATAGAGCGAATAGAAAACTCATCTTGAGGTATGTAATTATCTAACCCGTCAAATAACCTGTAAAGAATAAAATAAGAAAGGTATACTGACACATTAAAGAAGAAAATATCTGAAAATGCTAGCATTATTTTCGTTGTAAAATCACCAAAAAAAACATTTGTTTTTTTCATTATGCATCCCGAATACTATTTTATAAAATTTAACACACTATAGAGGTAGGAGTTAGCCACAGAGAATAAAGTCAAAATAATTTTATATAACTTAGTCGGTTAGATATTTAGCTTCTAACTGCGCGATAGAGTGCACTTACTTTTTGGGTCATAAAACAACTCATGAAGTTTTCTCGGTAATTATTATAACTTCTTGCACTCATCGTTTTCCAAAACCCCAAATCCTTATCGCAAATAACACTGGCAAATCCTTTTATATCCCCATATTCGACTAAAAAACCTGTAACCTCATTTATAATTATTTCAGGCAGTGAACCTTGTTCAAAGGCCAGAACAGGTAAGCCATAACTTTGAGCTTCTGCAGCAACAAGTCCAAAAGCTTCCCAACGGCTTGGCATCAGTAAAACTGTTGCATACAAGAAATAAGGTGCAATATCTTCATACCTTAACCATCCTATATATGTTATTTTGTCACCATAGAGCGGAAGGCTTTTATACTCTATAACATAGTCACCTATAACTGTTACATGTACATCTTCATTTTGAGAAAGTAAATTAGTCACATTTAAAACATGGTCAAAACCCTTTTGGTAATCCGTTCGCCCGACAAAAAGAATATTCTTCTTATTGGCGTATATGTAAGGGTTATCTTTTGTTATCACCAACGGATTCTGAACACCATTATAAATAATGACCAAACACTCAGGAGTAAGCCCTCTCTTTATAGCTTCCCTGTACTCATACACACTGACACAAATTATCTTATCTGTTACTCTTTCTAACAGGCGCTCTATGCATGCATAAAATCTTTTCTTATAATCAGGAATATCCATTAAAAAAGAAAAACCATGTGGACAGTAAATAACTTTCGGATGATAAGAAATAGATATAATTGGCAAGACCGCACGGCATAAAAAACCAGCAAAACTGCTGTGTAAATGAATAATGTCTGGTTTATTAGTTAAGACGGTTCTTAGAAAACAAAATAGAAGCGAAAATAATGACGTTATATTTCGCCCACTTCTCTTAAATGGATAAAGCACATTTTCTTTGACACCAGCCAATTCTGATATCTGCTGTTTCGGAACAATACAAAACACTTCATCTTCAGTATTTTGCTGTTCTATAACTAATTGCCGCATAATTGTCGCAACACCACCCTTTATTGTTTCGGCGACATGCAATATTTTCACTAATCACTCCAGGACTTATCTTTAATATAGTCTTCAAGTATATTATTAATTTTAATTGCCGAATCCATCCAATTAAATCGCTTGACGTTTTCAAAACCTCGTTTAATCAATGAAACTCTCAAACCATCATCATAGTATAATTTTTCTATCTGCGAAATTAGGCTTTCTGAACAGGTTGGTGAAAAATAAAGAGCGCTGTCTTTCAGCACTTCCGGCATCGAAGCTGCATCTGAAGCCAAGACAGGGCAACCACAAGATTGCGCTTCGAGCAAAGGAATCCCGAAACCTTCATATAGAGATGGAAAAACAAAAGCAAAAGCCCCTGAATAAAGTGCTGCTAACTCATCATCAGTAACTCGACCATGGTATTTTATAAATGAACTCTTACTTACTGAAGAATGGATTACGGTTGAGAAGTTTCCATTCGACGCACCGACAATCCTTAATTCCAACCCTAAATTAACATTTATCTTTAAGAAGTTATCAATAATTAGTTTGAAATTTTTATGAACACTTGGGGATGATACACATAAAATATATGGATTGTTTTTTTTAACATTTTTGCGGGGAAAAAAAATGTCAGCAACTGCGTTATTAACAACAGCAACATTCTCAATTCTGTAGATTCTCTCTATTTCACCTCGAGAAAAATCACTCACCGTAATTATTTTCTTTCCTTTTTTTAAAATCCAGGGGGACAATATCCTATAGAAGAAACGAAAACCTACAGAGTAACTCTTCGGATAAACTCGATAAGTTATATCATGATGAACAATGATGTTGTTAAAGAAAAATACTGGCGCCGTATTACAAAAGTTCAAGAGAATATTTCCGCTTTTGGCCATAAAGAAGAACAGTTCCGTTTGTTCCCACAAATGTCCAGATAGCCACCCAATTCTCTTGATATTAAAAACTCTTGTGCTTTCGTTATCTGGCGTAGACCGCGGACAGAGTACAACGATATCATCTCTAACCTTAATTAAGTTAAGCAAGGTTTGAATAGCAAAACGTTGAACACCTGTCACCTCTTGCGTTAAGAAACGACCATTAACATAGATCACAATGTTTAACTCACTTTTGCATGCATTCAGTTAGCGGCATACTCACCGCGGAAGTGCTCTTCCGGCTTAAAGGATACTAAAAGTGCCGTTATTATTATCGGGAATATATAGCCTGGATAGTTAGTGAATGGATTATTATAAGCAAAGTTTGTCAGCAGTGATATCAGCCAGTACAAATAAACGCCATGAGGCAATGTTGTAAAGGTCTTTTTATATAATCCTGTTAATAATAACAGAGCACCGAAAACAAAACCCAGAACACCAACAAACCCATAGTTAGAGAGAAGATAAATATATAAACTGTCTAAGGGTATTGCGCCCGTTTTATCATCGCCCACAACCATGCCACTACCATTGACTGCATAACCAGAACCAAAATAGACAGAATAGGCGGAGTCTAATACTTTTTCAATATAAAATATCCTCAAGAAAATGCTGTTCTCTGCATATGAATTCTCTTTTGAAGAAAATACCTCATATATAAATGTATTAGTAACGGAAAGAAAGAAAATAATCGATATGACGACTGTCGTCCAAGTGATAAATCTCAAAGCGCGTCGACTCGATATAACCCTATTGATGATAATATAAATAACATATATTATCATCATCACAAAAGCTGTCTTTGATGTCGAGCAGAGAATGCCTGCAATCATAAGGAATGTAAATAATGTTCTTCTTTTGACTGATACAAATGAGGCCAAAGCAAGCCCAAAGAAAAGGTATTCACTGAGACTAAAAGGTGTAGTTAATAACCCTAGAGCTCTTAAATAACCATCCGTTGTTCGTAAAACAAGACCGTTATCTCTCCCAAATGCGGTCAGCATCGGACCTGGGTTAAACCCCAAAACTTGAAAAATAAGCCCCGCGGAGAAAAACTCAGCAATCGTGGCCAAAGCATTAATCGAACAAAAAATGATATAAAACTTGATAATGGTAGATATTATTTTTTTCTTCTCTTCATTATTAAACATGCTAGCCAATGCGGCAATAAATATAGCGGAAATAGCGAAAAATTCCACGCGAAACTGTATTGTTATTCTTGCCAGATCGAATTTAGAAAAAAGTAATGTTGCCAAAACATAAGACAATATAAAAAAGCAAATTGCGAGTAGCGTTAGCATCAATGTAGTGAATTGCCTACCAGCCTTATATCCATTTGCAACAAAAAAGAAAATCATCAACAGTGGGAATACTATCGAGAAAAAATCCTTATAGAGCAGAATAAGACGAGTTGTGTTATAAGCGAAAATTGTAACTAATCCATTTAACGAGGCTAATGCCAGATACGTCAGAATGAAAAATATAAATATCCTTGAGGTCGATGTGTTCATTTTATTTATTGTAAACCTCTACATATTGTTTCACAATGTAGTCAATATCGAAGCTATCTTGGGCATTATTCTCTTTATTTGCATGTGCATCTTCAACTCTGAAAGAACTCAGTGGTTTAACATTACTATTCATAGTGGCTATTTCTGATATCCCCCCCATGAAATTAGTATACACAACCTTACCAGAAAGCGCACACTCAGCAACTGAACGCCCAAATGGCTCATTCCATTTTGTCGGCAATATAACGGCATCAACATTTGCCATAAACTCTTCTATCGCAATAAAGCCAAGTAACTCAACATTCGATTTTTCTGCCAATGCTTTCATGGAATCAGCTTCATTGCCATTAAATCTACCTGCTGCATAAAACTTAACATCTGACCTATTTTTATACTTATCAGCGAGAAGACAATATTCATCAAACCCTTTATCGGTAGTCAGCCGCCCGATAAACCCAACCCTAAGCGTTGAACTCTTTTTATCCTCAAAACGAAGAGGCTCTATGGGATTGTATATAAAAGAACTCCTATTTCCGTCGAAAAATCCATTTTTTATGTGTAGCTCGGAAATATAGCGGCTAATGCCAACGAAGTCAGAAACAGCTTTACTCTTCCACTTCTTAAAAAATGAGAAGAATTTCACACTGATTTCTGACGGGTTCATCACCTTGCCATTTTTAAACAACGTGGAATTTGGATGAAAAAGATAATAATCTCTTGCGGTATGAACCAGTTTCACCTTACACTCTTTTACTGCATCCCAAGCTGAAATAGAAAAACCGCCCAAGTTATTTGTATGAACAACATCCGGGTGGAAGTCTTTTATTTCCTCTTTAACAGCACGCTTCATTGTAATGTTGTACTGATCTCTTGCATGCCATATTATTTTTTTTAATGGCGAAGCGTTGTCTCCATTATATGGCCAATAGACATTCTTAAGAGGTAAATAAGTAACCATAACGTTATTGATCGTTTTTTGCTCTCGCTCACGCTTATTATGCAATGTGATAACCTTTACTATATGGCCTATATTAGCGAGTTTTTCAGCCAACAACTGCACAGACACTTCTGCGCCCCCTATCTTATAGGGATGGTAAAGTGTATTGATCATCATTATCTTCATTTTTATACACCTTAAAATATTCTATACAGACATTCACAACTGTCGAACCGAAATGTGCAACTTACTCAGAATAAAAATATTTCAAATAGACTTGACCGAATATTTTCATAAGTTCATATATTTACCGATTACCCAATCAGATTTTTACTATTATAAACAGAAAATATATGAACATATGCCATGCCGGGCTTCCGGCATGGCATTATTGAATGGCTACCAACTACGTTTTATCGGTTGAACGATACTCATATTGATAGTAGCCATAATCACCATAGTAACTACTAGCTCGCTTCTCAACAGCATTAAGAATGACGCCTTTAACATCTATGCCATTTTGATTAAAGCGGCGAATACTCACCTCTATTTCTTTGACCGTATTGGATGCAAAGCGTGCGATCATCAGGCTAGTACCGGCCCGGTGTCCAATAATAGCAGCATCAGTAACTGCCAGGATAGGTGGTGTATCGATCATAACAATATCATAGTTCTTACTCGCCCAGTCAATCAGGTCATTAAAACGAGCACCCATGAGTAACTCTGACGGATTTGGCGGTATCTGCCCACGCGGAATGAAGTCCAAATTTTCAATTTCTGTCTTGCGAACACTATTAATCATCGTGGTCTGAGCAGATAAAATATCAGACAATCCATTATGCCAATCGGTATTCAATAATGAGTGTGAATATCCCTTACGCATATCAGCATCGATAACCAAAACACGTTGTCCAGCCTGGGCTATGACAGCGGCCAAGTTTATGCTAACGAAAGTTTTACCGATATTTGGGCTTGCACCACAAACCATCAGAACATTGTTTTTAGCCTCGAGCATAGCAAAATGCAAGCTGGTCCTTAAACTTCTGACTGCCTCGATCGCCAAGTCTGCTGGATTCCCAACTGCCAACAACGTTTTTGAACGTGTGTTTGTTTTTTTATTACCACGCATTGACAATTCTATATCTTTCTTCTGTTGCCATTCAGACAACGGAATACTTGCATAAACGTTGATGCCTTGATCTTCAAGTTGTTCTGGACTTTCGATTCCGCGATGCAAAATACTTTTCAGCAGTACCACAGCAACGGAAGCAATTCCGCCAAGAAGTGTAAAGACGATAACAATTAATGTCTTCTTGGGTTTAACAGGTTTCGGTTGAGTAACTGCGGTGTCAATGATCCTGACATTACCTACGGTGCTTGCTTTCGTAATCGAAAGTTCTTGCTGACGGTTGAGCAACTGCATGTAAATTTCTTTACCAGCATCAACATCGCGAGTTAAACGCAAGATCTCCTGCTGCGTTTGTGGCATCTTACTAACACGTTGGTTTAATTTATCTTTTTCCTTTTGTAACGTGGCTCTTTTTTCCAAAAGAGCACGATAAGCAGGGTGCTCTTTTGTATATAGCTTAGAGATTTCTGACTCTTTGAAAGTCAGCTCATTAAGCTGAGCTTCGACCCCAACAATAGTATCAAGAACAGATTTTGCTTCCAAAGAAAGATCGACAGAGTCGTTCGCTTGGCGGAAGCTGTTTAATTTGTCTTCAGCTGTATTTAAAGAGTCACGAACCTGCGGTAATTGTTCCTTTAAAAATGCAAGGCTTTTGGCGGCTTCTTCTGATTTACGTTCAACATTTTGGATCAAGTAATTATTGCTGATACTTTCAATAATTTTTTTGATTAAGACAGGATCATCACCCATCAGAGTTAGTGAAAGAACGCCGGTATCCTTACCTTTATCTTCTACTGTAAGATCATCAAGAAGTTGCACCGTTGCTGCCAATGTTGTTAGCTTTTTGACATTAAACGCAGTTCCTGGCTTCGCTGAGATTTCACTAACCAGCATAGAAACGCCGCCTGCACTCTCCAATTGGCCAACTTTACCTTGAAATATCTTATTTTTATCCACGGTAACAATATAGTTTTTATCATCAATAACTTCGAGCTCGATAGCACTCTCGAGTAGAGGCTCAGCTACAGTGAGTCTGGATAAGGCCACCTGACCCGGTTTATCCCCCATGAGCCTTGCCCAACCACGGCCAAAAATTGGAAAATACTTCTGCGTGACGACTGTATCTAAATGAAGATCTTCGACAGTTTTCCCCACAATCATACGAGATGAAATCAGCTCAATCTCTGTAGATGATGCAGGCAGGGAATTTGGTAGCATTTGGGAAAGATTACTTACCAACATGTTACCTTCATTTTGCTCAACCTGAACAGTCGCATCAGCTTGGTATATAGGTGTCGCAAAAAGACTATATATAATGCCGATTACGGCAAATAATGATGTTATACCAACAATTAACCATCTATGATCGACTAATGTTCCTAATAGTCGGCCAAAATCGATCTCATCATTTTCCTTACTTGCCAAGGAACTCGTTCGGTTTTTATCAATCATTGTAATCTCTGTTTAGCGATTTAATGCCAGCGCCCATTTCTGAGCACCTTCAGCAAGTAAGCTATAGACAAATTCAAAAGCCTCAGCACTTTTGCGATAAGGATCTGGAATATCTTGTTGACCAAGCCAATGGGCAAATAACATCGTTTTACCTCTGACTTCTGGAGCGAGTCTGCAAACGGCATCAACATGCGCTTTTTCCATGACTAATATCAGATCGTATTCACGACACAATGAAGCGGTCAGTTGTTGCGCTTGATGATTTTCCAATGACAAATTATGCTTTCTCGCTACTTCTGCAGCTTGGGTATCAGCAGGTTTGCCAACCAAAGCAGAAAGCCCGGCAGAGGCAATTTTCTTATGAGGCAGCTTTTCCTTCAACAACCGCTCGCCCGTAGGAGAACGGCAGATGTTACCCACACATACAACCAAAACAGAATTAAACATATATGATTACCCCTTCCCGCTTTTCTCAACAACTACGGCCAATTACGAACGCGTAATGAACCTTCGGTCAGGTTGTTAAATCCGACAATAGTTGGCAATAATTGATTAATCACGCGATTCCAGCGGGCTACTGGTGCAGTGGTCACATAAACAATGTCGTAGGGTTGTAAATGGAACTCTGTTCCCATGACCATTGCCGTCGCATCTGATGCATTCAGTTGATATATGCTAGCCAGCTTTTTACCTTCCGTTCCACGAAGAGGCCTGATAACAAATACACCTGTTGCATCAGATACCGCCTGGTCCATGCCTTCTGCATTACCAAGTGCCTCAGTTAAGGTCATACCGCTACGGTCCATTTTCAGCGTGGCTTGCTTTTTCACCTCTCCCATAACGAAAACTTTTAGATCGTCGTTACGTGGCACGTAGAGGATATCACCAGGATAAAGTAAACGGTTTTGCGTCAAATCACCGCGCTGCATCAGCGCCTGTAACGAGATACGTTGCTCCTGCCCATTATGGGTCAACACCACATTGCGCCAATCTGCATTCTCAGCTAGTCCACCGGCGGCATTAATAGCATCCATGACGGTCAAGGGTACGTTAGTGATCGCCTGCTTACCTGACGTTGCCACTTCACCTGTTACATACACTTTCTGCGAACGGAAGGCTGCGATACTGACATCTACTTGTGGGCTTTCGATGTATTGTGCAAGTCGCCCGGCAATATCATTGCGGACCTGACTCATAGTCTTACCGGCGACTTTTACTTTACCAATGTACGGATAGAAAATGGTGCCATCGGAATTTACCCAGTTGCCCGTGTCGCTAGCGCTACGATATTGGCCGGCCGGCGTAGTCAGCTCAGGATGATCCCAAACGGTTACCATCAAGACATCACCGATACCGATACGGTATTCATAGTTCTGCAGTTCGCGTTCTAAAGAAGAGTTAGATTGTGCAACCACAGGTTTAGGCCGCATTTTCTCAACCAAACCAGGGGTGAGTGGATAGATATTAACCAGCTTATCGATGTCAAAATCATTATCTTGTTGTTTGACGACATCTTTTCCACTGGTAGAAAGATGAGAGCCCGGCACGATAGTACAGCCGCTAGCCACACTGATAGATACCAGAAGCGGTATCAGTTTCCATTGTTTTTTTGCCATCGAGTTATCATCACTTTCAAAGTAAAAAAATGCATGTAATGCCAAGCTCCATGCCAACCATGGCACCTACAGCGGCACTTGGCGAAATGAGTTGTCAACGCTTGTGCAAACGCACCTTAAAATGCACTTTCATTGAGCAAGCGTTGAATTCAAATTTGTTAGGCTTAAACTCTCGGAACATTATTGCATAGTTCATAAAAAAAAGAGCAGCGTAAGCCGCATAGTTTTGTCCGAGACCTAGCCGCAATTGCTGGAATAATGCCTCGTCTCAGCCATAGCAGCATAGGGTGAGCCTTACAAAGAAAGTCGCTCAGCCCACTCACGGAAAGCCTGACCCTGCGTGGGGTGACGTAGGCCATAAGTCACGAATGCGCGCAAGTAACCCAGCTTCTCACCGCAGTTAAATGACTCACCAACTAATTCTGTGGCTTCTACCGTCTGCTGTTTCAGCAATCCGGCAATCGCGTCCGTCAACTGAATGCGCCCCCAGGCGCCTGGCTCGGTTTTTTCCAAAATGGGCCAGATAGCGGCTGAAAGCACATAGCGTCCAACGGCTGAATAGTTGGATTGCAGCTGAACACCGCTGTCCGGCTTTTCGATGATGGCGGTAATGGGTGAGGATTCACCTTGCCGCAACGCCTTGTTCTGGCACTCCACAACAGAATAGTCGCGCAAAACATGCTCATCCACGGGTTGGATCAGCACCTGACTCAACCCCGTCTCTTCGAAACGGGAAATGAGGTGAGCCAGGTTATCTTTTTTTAGATCGGCTTTAGCATCGTCAAGCAACACATCCGGCAACAGCACCACGAAAGGAGCGTCTCCGATCAGCGGTTTGGCGCAAAGTACCGCATGACCAAGCCCTTTAGGCTGCCCTTGCCTAATATGCATCAACGTTACGCCTTTCGGCGTTATCGATTGGACTTCATCCAACAACTGGCGCTTAACGCGTGCCTCGAGCATCGCTTCCAATTCAAAGGACGTATCGAAATGGTTTTCTATTGCATTTTTAGATGAATGCGTAACCAAAATGATCTCTTTGATACCCGCCGCTACGCACTCATTAACAATGTATTGGATCAAAGGCTTATCGACGATCGGCAACATCTCTTTAGGAATCGCTTTGGTCGCCGGTAGCATGTGCATACCCAGGCCAGCGACAGGAATGACAGCTTTTAACTTCGTCATACTCGTCCTCTTCAATCTTGTGAACGCACTCAGCCACAATGTTACTCGTTATTCAAATTCAGCTTCAACCATCGAGCGAAATCTTCACCTTCAGTGGTATGACGCAGACCATATTGCACAAAGGCTTTCATGTATCCCAATTTATCACCACAGTCATGAGACTTACCGCTCATATGGAAAGCCTCCACCGTTTGCTCATCCATCAGCATGGCGATCGCATCAGTCAACTGGATCTCATCGCCGGCACCAGGCGGCGTCTTCTCCAGCAGCGGCCAAATCGCGCCTGAAAGCACGTATCGCCCAACGACAGCCAGGTTGGAAGGCGCTTCCTCACGAGAGGGTTTTTCTACTACCGCCGACATCGGCGCGCTTTCACCGGCGGCTAGCACCACACCTGCGCAGTCCACTACACCATATTTGGACACATCCTGCTCTGGTACCGGCTCAACCATAATTTGGCTACGCCCTGTGTCCTCAAAGCGTTGGATCATCTTAGCCAGATTTTCTTTACGCAGATCCGCAGTGGCGTCATCCAACAGCACATCAGGCAGCAATACAACGAAGGGCGAGTCTCCCACCATCGGCTTCGCACACAACACCGCATGCCCAAGCCCTTTCGCTTGCCCTTGGCGCACCTGCATCACGGTCACATCCGGTGGGCAGATGTTTTGTACTTCAGCCAGCAGCTGGCGTTTTACACGCGCTTCCAACACCGCTTCCAACTCGAAGGAAGTATCAAAATGGTTTTCAATCGCATTTTTGGACGAATGAGTGACCAATACGATGTCTTTAATACCGGCGGCAACACATTCGCTGACGATGTATTGGATAAGTGGCTTATCGACCACTGGCAACATTTCTTTAGGAATCGCCTTGGTTGCCGGCAACATGCGGGTTCCCAAACCCGCTACAGGGATGACAGCTTTTAGTCTTTTCTGCATTTCCACTTCCACAAGCAAATAACTGATTTATTTGGCATATACCCCACCTATCAGGCAAGGTATTGTAATGAAAAAAGTCGCTCAGGCACGCTACCGCCCTTGGCTTGTAGCTGCCAAAGTGCTATTGATTCAGTATTTGTTGGTGATTATCTGGGATTATCATCACGCCTCTACGCACAGCAGGGTCTGCGTACCAACACAAATGCTTTGTGACTCACAAAACGGCAAAAAAGTCTGTGCCTTATAACTAAACAATGCTAGTTGTTGCCACTTATGAGGCTAAGATTCTTATACTATTGACCTATTGATACAAGCCTTAGATACCCGGCGTTGGGTGTTTTCAGAATAAGACTACTAACGTGTTGAGTCCATGCGAATATTAGCATAACCCAGCCAGCTCAATATGTTGATTTAGTTAGCTTTTAAGGCATGTCTTTTTTCTGAACAAGCGCGTCCACGATTTGTACAGTACTTTCCTCGCTGCTCTGAATTACGCGATGAAGGTTAATGATTTATACATTACTATTTTTCTGTTTTATCCTATACAGCCCGGATTAAAGTTGAATTTTGCCGCCTCAGCGCCCATCATTCCCGTGCGGCATAAGCCGTAGAACTTACAGGTGAAATTGGGCGTATGGAATGGATCGCTGATCCAACAATTTGGGCCGGCCTGGCCACTTTGGTCGTGCTGGAAATCGTGCTGGGTATAGACAACCTTGTCTTCATCGCCATTCTGGCGGACAAACTACCGAAACAACAACGAGATAAGGCCCGTGTCGTCGGTCTGTTGCTGGCGCTGGTCATGCGTCTGGCGCTGCTCGCCTCCATCTCGTGGCTGGCGACGCTGACCAAACCGATGTTCATCGTCGCGGAGCACCCCTTCAGCGGCCGCGATCTGATCATGCTGGTCGGCGGGATATTCCTGCTGTTCAAAGCCACCATGGAGCTCAATGAGCGGCTGGAAGGCAAGGATGAAGAGCAGCATGGCGCGCGCAAAGGCGCACGTTTCTGGCCGGTCGTGGCGCAGATCGTGGTGCTGGACGCCGTCTTCTCGCTCGACTCGGTGATCACCGCGGTCGGCATGGTCGATCATCTGGCGGTGATGATGATCGCGGTCTGCATCGCCATCGGCCTGATGCTGCTGGCCAGCAAGCCGTTGACGCGCTTCGTCAACGCTCACCCGACTATCGTTATCCTGTGCCTGAGCTTCCTGCTGATGATTGGCTTTAGCCTGGTGGCGGAGGGCTTCGGCTATCATATTCCGAAAGGCTACCTCTACGCAGCGATCGGCTTCTCGGTAATGATCGAGGCGCTCAACCAGCTGGCGCAGTTCAACCGCCGTCGCTTCCTGTCAAAGGTGCGGCCACTGCGCGAACGCACCGCCGAGGCGGTGTTGCGTATGCTGAGCGGCAAACATGAAGAAGCAGAGGTCGACAGCCACTCCGCCAACCTGCTGGCCGATAGCGACAGCGAAAGCGGCGAGATCTTCAATCAGCAGGAACGGCGCATGATCGAACGCGTACTCGGCATGGCGCAGCGCACGGTCAGCAGCATCATGACCTCGCGTCACGACGTCGAATACCTTGAACTGAACGATCCGCAGGAGAAGCTGACGCAGTTGCTGGAACGTAATCAGCACACGCGCATCGTGGTGGTGGAAAGCAGCGCCAGCGACGAACCGCTGGGCGTTATCCATACTATCGACGTCCTCAAACAGCAATTGGCGCAGGCGCCGCTGGATCTGCGTGCGCTGATACGTCAACCGCTGATCTTCCCGGAGCAGCTCACGCTGTTAAGCGCCCTGGAACAATTCCGTCAGGCGCAGACGCACTTTGCCTTTGTGGTTGATGAGTTCGGCTCCGTCGAAGGCATCGTCACCCTGACGGACGTGATGGAAACCATCGCCGGTAACCTGCCGGAGGCCGGCGAAGAGGTGGACGCACGCCACGATATTCAGCAAAACGAGGACGGCAGCTGGATCGCCAACGGCTATATGCCGCTGGAAGATCTGGTGCTGTACCTGCCGATGCCGCTGGAAGAAAAGCGCGAATACCACACGCTGGCGGGGCTGCTGATGGAGCACAGCCAGCGTGTGCCGCAAGAAGGCGAGCAAATCAGAATCGGTGACTACCTGTTCGAACCGTTGGAGGTCAACAGCCACCGTATCCTGAAGGTGAAGATCACCCCGCCGCCTCCACCGGAGGACTACGAGGTTGACTAGTCCTGATATAGGTTGACACTTTTCAGCCTGATAGCGCCCGATGAACCTCATCGGGCGTTTTGTATTTCAGCGACAAGTGCGGCCGCCGCGTGTTGTAGAGGTTCACCGACTC